>JBEIUS010000060.1:0-16914 GCA_040374235.1 Leptolyngbya sp.
CTGCGTGCGCCAGTGGAGGGGCGGACGGTGGAAGAGGTGGTGAGTCGTGTAAAAAGCGGACAGATTTCTCCCATGTTGACCCGCTGCGTGGGAGAGCGGTGCAGTGAGGTTGCAGCGTCTACCATTCCGCCACGCCCCCAGAGGCTACCCTCGATAACCCGTTAAGCTAACGTGGCAGCATGGACTTCCATTCCACCACTAACCGGGGTTGATTGCAACCATTTATATAGAATTGTGTTGGGGAATGGGTGCCGAGGGGAGGTCCGCTGGTCACCGGTAACTGTCAGAGGGTTAGGCCGGCACAGTACTCGACGGCACAGCGGGACAAGGCTACAATGACAGAGTTGTTGTTAAAAACAACGGCTGGGAGCAGTCCAGGTAAAGACTGTATTTTCTCCGTTGAGCAGTTATCTGATTTTTAGGCGGCATCCATGGCCAATTTGGCAATCTCCCAAGACGTCATCATTGTCCTTGCCCTGTACGCGGGGCTGGCAGCGGTCTATTTAGTGGCCGTACCCCTGGCCCTGTTGTTGTATCTGCGCAGCCGTTGGCATAGAGCAGGATCCGTGGAACGCACCCTGCTCTATGCCACTATGTTTGTGTTTTTCCCTGGGGTCTTGGTATTCAGTCCCTTCTTGAACTTTCGTCCCCAGTCCCGTTGAGGTTGATCAGCCACGATGCGACGGATTGATGTTTTAGGGTTAGGTCTGGGCGTTTTTCTGGGAGGAGGGGGGCTGTTTTTAGCACTGCAGACCCTGGGGTTAGATAGTATTCAAGCTGGAATTTGGAGTCAGGTAGTGATGGTGGCTGGGCTATTAGTCTGGCTCTCCACTTACCTGTTTCGAGTAGTCACCCATAAAATGACCTTAAATGAACAACTAGAGGCCTACGAATCAGCGGTGCTCGAAAAGCGCTTCGAGGAACTCACTCCAGAGGAATTGGCCACCTTGCAGCAACGTTTGGAGAGCGACTCTCCCTCCTCGCCGAATTAGTCATCCCCCAAGGTTATGGTCAAAGTTTCCCGTAAATTTCAATCCCTACGGCAACCTGGTTCTCCTGAGGGCCAGGGTCGCTCCTGTGCATTAATTCCTTTTATTACCGCCGGTGATCCCGATCTTGAAACCACCGCCGCCGCCCTCCTCACCCTAGATCGCAATGGCGCCGATCTGATTGAGTTAGGCGTACCCTACTCCGATCCCCTGGCAGACGGCCCGGTGATTCAGGCGGCTGCTACTCGGGCCCTGGCCCAGGGGGTCACCCTGGATCGGGTGTTGAACTTGGTTAAAACCGTTAGTTCCCAAATCCAGGCGCCCTTAATTTTATTTACCTATTACAACCCCATCCTCAATCGTGGTATTGCAACCTTTATGTCCGATATTGCGGCGGCAGGGGTGGCGGGGTTGGTAGTGCCCGATCTTCCCCTAGAGGAAATTGGTGAATTGCTGGCGGCTGCCAGCCGGGTAGGAGTTGAGGTTATTTTACTGGTAGCCCCCACCTCCTCAAGGCAGCGCATTGAAGCGATCGCTACCCAAGCCCAGGGATTTATTTACCTAGTGAGTGTTACCGGTGTCACCGGCATGCGTCAGGAACTGCAGAGCCGGGTCAAGGACCTGTTGACGGAACTCCATCAGACCACTGACAAACCCATTGGGGTTGGCTTTGGTGTGTCTGGCCCTGACCAGGCCACCCAACTTAAGGACTGGGGAGCTGATGCGGTGATCGTTGGTAGTGCCTTTGTTAAGCGATTAGCAGAAGCTCCATTCGAGCAAGCCCTGTCAGAGGTGGGTGAATTCTGCCGCCAATTGAAGGCGGCAATCTCAGCTTAATTGATATCGGGATGACAGGATTTGAACCTGCGACATCCTGCTCCCAAAGCAGGCGCGCTACCAAGCTGCGCTACATCCCGTAGGATTCTAATTTAATTTTAATCTTACCATAGGAACCCTAACACCTATTGGGCCGTGATGACCAGAGATTCGGCCCAAAGATAACCCTAGGCTAAGAGCATCCTGGAGCCCCCTAGGCGATCGCCAGCACCGGTTGCCGACCTGGAGTTGTCTGGCAGGTCCCTTGGGGTTCGGACCTGCCAGGGGCATAGGCTTCCAGCACGCTACCGTTGTTCCAGCAGGTTACCATTAGATAGTCACAGACAGGACACTCGGTCTGGGCCACTTGGTGATCGGGACAGGCTTGACACACCGGCGAGTCGGAGTCAAAGAAACGGCGTTGGGCCAAGCTGCCACAGTTGGGGCAGTGGACGGTTTGGATGGTATTCATGGTCAGCCTTAAGCATAGGGAGAATCCAGGGGAGGACCTCAGGTTAAAGAGAGTGATCAGAATTTTGTGTAAACCCTGGTTCTGACAACGAGGAATCAATGGTTTCAGCCTGCTCTAACCTGGTTTCCTGAACATTCCCGGTTAGACACTGATCAACAACTTCGGTAAACTCTTCGTATTTCTTCACCCCCACCAGGGTCTCAAGTAGTTTTCCCTTTCTAAACAACATCACCGCGGGAATGCTACGAATACCTAGGCGCTTAGCCAAACTCTTATTCTCATCAAGGTCTAGCTTGAAGACCTGCAGACGATCGCCATAATCCTTAGCCAGTCGATCCATAAGGGGGGCAACCAACTTGCAGGGACCACACCATTGGGCGGTGAAATCCACCACCACTAGACCTTCACTAGCGATCAAACTATCAAACTCGGTTTCACTGTGAATGTAAGTAGCTGTATCCATAACGCTCATCTAAAAAGTAAAGGAAGATGCTTAACCGAAACCCAGCGCCAGCAGCCAGGGCCTACCTTAATCCTAGAACAATAAATATGCCAGGCAAATAGGAAAATTCCTCCCTGGTACAGCGGTTTTCCCCAACCACTAGCCCCCTACTGCTGATGAGTGAAATACCGCACCTGGCAAGGTAAGCTAACTACCTGCAGTAGGCTACATTTCTCCAGGAATGGACTGTCTACCTGAAGAGATGGAGTGGGGATTAGCCGAAGGATTTAGAGAAAACCCTGCACTGTTACTTTGAATTATACCATGGGTGAACCTATCTTTTAGGAGGCGGAGCTTTTGGATAAAAACCTGTTACATCTCTCTCTGATTTATAGCCTTAGGTGGGCATTGCCAAGCTACAAGTCCTGGTCAGGCTGGTCCCTGATTGGTGAGCTCGACCCTAGGGGGCGTGGCTAAAGCCACAAATTTAGGTCTCAGAGGTGGGGGATGGGCTATTGAAGGCTGGAGTCAGAAAAGCAACTAGGGCGCCAATTAAGAAGCCAGCAACGTTGCGAGTAATAGGCAACCATTCACTGGTGCGGCTAATCACCGGTCCAAGACCAAAGGCAATGAAAAGAATACCCCAGAGAGGAGAAAAAATCAGTACCCATTGCCAGGCCAGGATCTGGCCTGGCTTACGGGGATGGGCAGCAAATCCGCAGACTAGACCGCCGACTATGGAGGTGACTAGGGTCAATACCCACTGCTCTTGAGGTAGACCGGGAACCACGTTGCACCCGCCCTGGCGCAAACAGACTTGAATAGAGTCCAGAGCACTTAGAATGGACCGATCCTCACCGTTTTCACGGACAAAAAATTGATTACCGTAGCGGGTTTGCAATTCAATCCAAAAGGTGCGAGGCAAGAGATCGTAGACTGCGTCGCCGACACTGAAATTAAGCAGGTTTCCACCTCGGGGATCCGCTACCAGCATAACGCTCCGGTCATCCAGTCCCCAGAAATCTTTGACAGCCCGGCCCGGGGTGCGATCGTACTGGGTCAGAACCCTCAGCTTCCAGCCGGTTTCCGTTTCGAATTGGTTCAGCTGGGAGTTGAGGTCTTCCTCCTGTCGCGGAGTTAGGGATTTAGCCAGATCAATAATGGCGGTGGCCTCCTCCGGCAGCAGCTCTGGATTATCGTAGGCGTGAGCCGGGGCTGTGGGCCACGCCACACAGAAAATAGCAAAGGCCAAGATCGCTAATCGGGTCAAAATTCGCTGATAAGCGTAGCACCCTTTAGGGGAGGAGACTTCGCCCTCAATACCCAGTCGCAGGCGAAGTGGTGAAACCCCTATCCAGAGTGAAGTGAGACCGATCAATCGTGCCCTAAGGGCGCTAACTATAGATGTACCGACGTGTTGAGGAAAAGATGTGCCCGGAGGGTGGAAAGCCATGCCGTTAGACGGGGATACTTAAAGAGTATTAACTATTAGTTTAGACTATAACTTTGTTTACACTTATTTACATCAGTTTAATCCTGATTAATTTATCCTTCCTCTCTCGCTGTGGAATTTCCAGGCTAATTCAGTTGTCCCGGCTCGCCGATCTTGGTTCAGGTATAGGTCAGCCTAGTGACTGAAGTTGCGGCTATACAGAGAAAACCTGTTGATGCAGGTTACTGAAAACCTTGATTTGATTGAGTCCAAGGTGGCGGACTTGGTTTGTGTGGTAGCGGCTTTAACCGCTGAATAGGTTTCAGCCTTTAATTAGAACATTTAGGGCACGGTTGATCCGTTAAAGCGAATCCTGGGCGGACGTGGCTACCCCCCCCTGGGGTTCACTCTGCTGGAATGGACCGGAGAAAGTTGCGCAGCAGAGGTTTGCCGGCGGTGGTGAGAATGCTCTCGGGGTGGAACTGTACCCCCTGCAGGTGGGGATACTGCCGATGCTGTACCCCCATAATGGTGCCATCCTCCACCCAGGCGGTAACCTCTAGCACCTCAGGACAGGTGGTCCGATCAATCACCAGGCTGTGGTATCGGGTGGCGGGGAAGGGATTCTCTAGGCCAGCAAAGACCCCCTTACCCGTATGGTAAATAGGGGAAGACTTGCCGTGCATCAGTTCTGTGGCGCGAACGACCTGGCCACCAAACACCTGGCCAATGCTTTGGTGGCCCAGACAAACCCCGAGGATGGGTAGGGTGGGGCTGAGGGCGGCGATCGCCGCTAGGGAAACCCCCGCCTCATCGGGAGACCCAGGCCCTGGGGAAATCACCAGGGCACCCGGCTGGAGGGCCACTATGTCGGGCACGGTGATCTGATCGTTGCGAAAAACCCGGATGTCAGCTGCCAGGGGCAAATCCTGCCCCAACTCCCCCAGGTACTGCACCAGGTTATAGGTAAAACTATCGTAGTTATCAATCACCAAGATCATAGGACTTTGAGCACCTGCCAGATTGGCGGCAACAGCAGACACATAGCAACAAACAGGGAGATCAGGGCTGATAGTAACACCGCCGCGGCCGCACAATCCTTAGCGATTTTGGCCAGTTCGTGGTAGGTCTGCTGTACCGTCAGGTCAACGACGGACTCCAGAGCGGTATTAATCAACTCCATGGTCATTACAGCGCCACAGGTTAGACTAATGATAGAAACCTCCATGGGACTGAGGCGTAGGCCAATGGCCAGGGATATGGCCAGGGTGCCAATCAGGACGTGGATGCGAAAGTTGCGCTGGCTGCGAAAGGCGTAGGACACGCCCTGCCAGGCGTATTTGAAGCTAACCAAGAGATTGCCGGCTACACGCCAAGAGAGTGATCGCCGAATCGATGGGATGTCTGGATCCGGCAGTGTAGTTAGGGAGTCAGAGTTTTCACTGTAAATAGCCATGGATAAAACACAGGTTATATCAAAATATAAAGTCTTGGTTGACTATTGGACCCAGGATAGCATTGTCGGCTACTAGCCATCCGTAACCGTGTCGAGGGGCAACCATGGGGACACCAATAGTGGTCGACGAATCAAGGTCAATGTACCCTAACCAGGATGGTTAAAGATTAAGGGCCGCCAGAAGTTCATGTTGTTTTTGCATCATGGTCGCCAGGCTGGCTTCATCGGGGTGGTCCCACCCCAGCAGGTGGAGGAAGCCGTGGGCCGCTAGCCAGGCCAGCTCCCAGACCAGGGAGTGACCCGCCTGGGCCGCCTGCCTCTGGGCAGTATCCAAGGAGATGACAATATCTCCCAAATAAAGGGGCTCAGTGTTCAATAGGTTAGGGGTGAGGGGAAAGTCCTGCTCGAGGGTAGCGAAGGCCAACACATCAGTGGGCTGATCAAGATGGCGAAAGGATTGGTTGAGCTCGGCGATCTCAGCATCGGTGGTCAGCCGTAGAGAGACTTCGTAGGCGGCTAGGGGAGAACCGGTCAGCTCAACTTGGGTGGCCCAGTGCTGAAACCAGTGTTGCCAGGTCTCGGGGGCCACGATCGCCCCCTCAGGGTGGTGGCCGTCAAGGCTCAGATCCAGGGTGGGAGTAGGGGGCGTCATCATCCATCGGAGAGGTTGTTTGAACAGCCAGAGAGGATCACAGGCTACACCTATGGAGGAGGATACTCTCCTCAGAGTTCAGCATTGTGGCGGCCTCCTGGCGGTGAACTATAGCTGGGACAACCCGGTTCAAACAACCTCTGATCCGGACCTGGCTAGCGGGTGAGGTAGGCGAGGCCCACCATCAACCCCAGTAGACCAATGCTGGTGAGGGAGAAATGAAAGAGGGATTTGCCCCCTTTGTGCACCATATTGCGCATGGCCAGTTTAACAAAACTGGGAGCTGCTGCCTGGGCCTGGGAATCGGGTTCACTCATGGAAGGTGGAAAGGTAAATACTAAATTATTATTAATTCTAACCCAGCCGCATGGCTGACCGTTACAGGTCAGCCATGCCCATCGCAAAACCTCTCTACTATTTTCGATCCCCCTAGCTGCCCCATAAACTGAATTCCTTTCGAAGCAGAATAACCGTTTCAGGCAAAGCTGTTGACCCCGATTAGGGATTCTTCTGGGGATCGATCTAACTATTAGAATTCCTATAGGGGGAATGGCAGGCCTGGGCTAAGACCCGATAAAAGACATCTGCAGCAGTCAATTTCCGGCCAACTCTTCCCAGAGTTGGCCCCCGGTTCCAACCCTGGGCCAACTTTGGATGCCAGCGGTTATTCGGTATATTAAGTAGCCTGAAGTCAATTATGGTTGCCCTCCCTGTTAGCTATGAATGTTCTCTGTCGCGCCTTTGCTAGCCCTCTGCTGGCTTCCAGCTTACTTTTAGGGTCACTCCCCCTACCCCTTAGTCAGGCCCAGGCCCAAACCTCGGCCAGCCCCACCCCTGACCAGGTGGTGCCCTGCGAGATCCTGATCGTGGGGGGCGGCCTGGCGGGGACGGCGGCGGCCTACGAAGCCCTGCTGCTGGGCCATCAAGTCTGTATGACGGAACTCACCGACTGGGTGGGGGGGCAAATTTCCTCCCAGGGCACCACCGCTCTGGATGAATCGCGGGAGCAGCGCAATCAGTTGTTCTACTCCCGGGGCTATAAGGAACTGCGCGATCGCGTTGAAGCTAAGTATGGCCGGCTGAACCCCGGTGAGTGCTGGGTCAGTGCCTCCTGCTTCATGCCCTACGATGCCCACAATATTCTCATGGAGATGCTGGAGGAAGCGGAAAAGCGCGGGGGTGGAACCCTGAAGTGGTTCCCTAATACGGTGGTGAAGCAGGTGGAGCTGAATCAAGCGGGTAACCACATCGACCAGGTGGTGGCTATCCAGCACAGCCCAGCCCCAGGGGCTCCTCCCCTCAACAGCGAGCTCCTCTCCGCCACCATCGAAGACGCCTACACCTACCAGGATTCCGATCGCCTCACCAAGACCATTATCGAATTTGTACCAACGGGTCTCAATCCCAATATCGCCCAGACTGGGATTAGCCAGCGGGTGGACTGGTTTGTGGTGGAGGCCACAGAAACCGGGGAGGTGATCGCCCTGGCAGGGGTGCCCTACCAGCTGGGGTTAGATCCGCGATCGCCCCTTAACCCCTCCTCCCCCGTAGCCCAGCGAGACCCCTACTGCACCCAGGGGTTCACCTACACCTTCGCCATGGAGCGCACCGCCGCACCCCAGACCTATGAGGTGCCCGACTTTTACTCCACCTACGCCCCCTACTACAGCTGGGAAAAAACCCGGGATAGCCTGAAAACCCCCCAAGACCAATTTGACTTTGTCTTTACCTACCGTCGCCTGTGGAGCGCCGACCCCGAGGCCGAGGCCCGCATCTCCGGGGTGGCTCGACCCCAGGTGGGGGATGTTTCCATGCAGAACTGGACCTGGGGCAACGACTATCGCCCCGGCACCCAGCAGGACAACCTGATCCTCAGCCAGGACCAATTGGAGGCCTCCGGCCAGCTCCAACCCGGTGGCTGGATGGGGGGGCTGCGTACCGAAACCCTGCGCAAAGGGGAGGAAAATGCCCTGGGCTTTTTCTACTGGCTGACCACCGGCACCACTGACTCCCAGATCGATGACAGTTGGAAACAACCCGATCCCTACAACGTTCTGCTGCAGGGGTTGGACTCCCCCATGGGCACGGCCCACGGCCTGTCTAAGTACCCCTACATTCGGGAAGGGCGCCGGATCATTGGCCGCCCCTCCTTTGGCTACGAGGAGGGCTTCAGCATCAGTGAGGTGGACTTTTCCTGGAATAATTTTGCCTCCGAGTACTACCAGCAAACCCTGGACAGCGACACCTATCGATCGATGCGTCGCTTTTTAGCGGGCCTGGCCACCGTCGACACCTTTGCCGAGGATGGCAACCCCAATGACTTCCCGATTCGCGGCCGTTCGCGGATTTATCCCGACTCCGTCGGTATCGCCCAGTACGCCATTGACTTCCATCCCTGCATGGCGGAGTATCCGGCGGAAAAACCTGGCAACATTGAGCGCCCTGGGGTGCGCCAAGCCCACGGCCAGGCCTACCCCGCCCAAATTCCCCTGCGGGCGATGATCCCCCAAAGGATCGATAACTTGCTGGTCAGTAGCAAGAGCATCGCCACCAGCTATAGTGCCGCCGCCGCCTACCGGGTCCACTCCTTTGAGTGGTCGGTGGGGGCCGCTGCCGCTCACACCATCGATTTCTCCCTGCGCCAGGGCGTCCTCCCCTATGAACTGGTGGATGACCTACCCAAGCAGGAACCGATGCTAGAGGCCCTGCGGCAACAAATCCAGGCCAGTGGTAATCCGGTGCAGTTTCCCAACACCTCCATCTTCAACGAAGATTGGACCCAGTGGAAACCCTGGTAGATATCGCCGAGGGGTAACTGGTATCGGTGTGTCGGTTAGCCCCAGGGCCCTGGCTAGGTGGCCAGGGCCCTGGGGCTAACCAGTAGGGAATTGTGGTGCTGGCGGGTGACCTCCAGGTAGATGTGCTCAAGTTTTACCGGGTGCCGGGCAATGGAGTCTAAGGGCACTCCATCAAAGCGATCAATCAGGTCCTTGAGATCGAGCTGATCGGGCACCCAAAAGGCCAAGTCCCCACCGTAGTAGCGGTGGGCGTAGCCCAACTGCTGGGCCCGGGCAATGGCTAGATCGGGGCTGTCGGTTTCTACGGTGACGATCTCGTAGGCCGGGATGCGCGATCGCAGCTGATCCAGCGTCCCCTCCGCCCGCAGTTGGCCCTGGGTAATAATGCCAATCCGCTGACACAACCGCTCCACCTCATCAAACAGATGGCTGGTGAGTAACACCGTCACCCCCATGGCCCTAAACTGACGAATTAATTGCCAAACCTCATGGCGAGCCTCAATGTCAAGGCCGGTGGTCGGTTCGTCTAAAATCACCAATTTAGGGCGGTGCAGCATCGCCGCCGCCAGACTCAGACGCCGTTGCATGCCCCCACTGAGCCGTTCCACGGGGGTGTGGCGCTGGTCTAGCAGGTCCACCGCCTCCAGGCAAACCGTCACCCGCTGTTGGCAATACTGGCCCGATAGGCCGTAGAGTTGGCCAAAAAAACGGAGATTCTGCTGGCAGGTGAGGCTGCCGTAGAGCAGGTTAGACTGGGGTACCACCCCAATTAACGGTTTAGTCTGGGCACCGGCGGCCTGCCCCTGGATCAGGACATGGCCCGAGTCAGCCCGCAGTAAGCCACAGATAATATTGATGGTGGTGGTTTTCCCGGCCCCATTAGGCCCCAGCAAACCGTAGACTTCTCCCGCCTCTAGCGTCAAACTCAAATGC
This sequence comes from Leptolyngbya sp., assembly GCA_040374235.1. Taxonomy (GTDB): domain Bacteria; phylum Cyanobacteriota; class Cyanobacteriia; order Phormidesmidales; family Phormidesmidaceae; genus Nodosilinea. Next base: position 9,991 of record JBEIUS010000060.1, read on the forward strand.
TGTAGAACGGGTTTTGATCCATAGGATTTGCAAAGGTCATCAAGGGTAAGCATAGGGGTGGCGGGGGTTCAAGCTAGGAATTGGGTCATAGCCAGCAGATCAACCAATCCCGTCAGGATGATCAAATCTACGGCTCAAGGGTCGCCAGACCGGCTCAGGGTTGGGTATCCTCAAAACGGGTCATAGGACAGCGCCCCTGTATCTTATCAGGACAGACACCATGGCAGTTTGGCTATCCCCAACTCTCCTTCCCCGGTACCTACTAACGGCGGTTCTGGTTTTAAGTCTCACCCTGGGGCTCCACCCCGGCTCCTGGGTTAGACTATCAGCCCCTGCCCTCTCCCCTCAGCCGGCGCAGGCGGCCCTGCCCAACCCCCTGGGCGGATCTAACAACACCCCCCCCCTGGGGGTGCAGCGGGTTGGGGTACTGGAGGTGAGCCCCGTTACCCTGGATGGTCGGGAGCTGTTTGAAATTGCCTCCCCCGCCGTCTTCAACCGGGACCAACCAGGGCAACAGGTGCCGGTGGAGGTGCGGGCTAAGCAAATCGAAGTAAACCTTAACCAGGCAATTAACCAAGCCTTTAACCGTGCAGCCCTGGTTCCCGATGTGGCGGCGACCCTAGTCGCCCCGGCGGACTTCATTGAGGTCACCATTGAAACCGTTAACGATCTGCCGGTGTTGTTTGGCACCGTTGACGCTTTGGCGGAACCCAGGGTGCTGTTAACCGTCACCGACAGCGATGCCCAATACCACGGCCTATCGGAGGCGACCCTGGCCAAACGCTGGGCAGGAGTCCTGCAGGGGGCCTTCCAGCGGGCCTGGACCAGCCGCCAGCCGGAGGCCCGGCAACGACAGGTGCAGCAACTGCTGTTAATCCTCCTGGCTAGCCTGGTGCTTACCCTGGCCCTGGCGGGTAGTTGGCAGGTGTTGGGCTGGCGGAAACAGGCCCTGGAGCAACAACAGGCCCTGGCAAGTCCCGATCCCGCCGCCGCCGATCCCGCCAGGTTGCCCGCCTCCCCCTACCGCTATTGGTTCTCCCCAGAGCAACGGCTGCAGCTAGTAGCGTTCTTGCGCTGGCTGATGTTTTGGGGCATCGCCTTTGTTTGGATCGGGGGGCTAGCCGCCAGCCTCAACCTCTTTCCCCAAACCCGACGCTACGCCAGCAGCCTATTTACGGTGCCGGTGCTGCTACTAGTCACCTGGTTTATCGCCAGCTTACTTAACCGCCTGGCCAACATTGGCATTGATAGCATTGCCCAGGCCTGGGAGAAAAATGATCTGGGTACGGTCCAGAGTCTGGAACACCGGTCGATGCGGATTTCTACCATTATCAGCGCCGCCAAGGGGGTAAAAACGGTGTTGATTTATGCCCTGGCCCTGGTGTCACTGTTGCAAATCCTCCGGCTAGCCCCGGCTTCGGTGCTGGCCTTTAGCGCCCTAGCCGCCCTGGCCCTCACCTTTGCCGCCCAGAACCTGGTCAAGGACCTGGTCAATGGAGTGTTGATTTTGCTAGAAGACCAGTACGCCATTGGGGACCTGATCACCACCGGCGGCACCACCGGTATTGTGGAAAACCTGAACCTGCGCATTACCCAGATTCGGGGGGAGGATGGCCGCCTGGTAACCCTCCCCAATGGTCTCATTGCCCAGGTGGATAACCTCAGTCGGAACTGGTCTCGAGCGGTGATCACCATTGATGTCGCCTACGGCACCGACGTTGATGAGGCCCTGGCGGTGGTCCGTCACACCGCCGCCGCCATGGCCGCCGATCCCGCCTGGCGGTCCGCCATCCTTACCCCAACGGAGGTACTGGGGGTGAATGGTATTAGCCATGCCGGCCTTAGCCTGGTGATCTGGATTCGTACCCAGCCCCTAAAGCAGTACGCCGTAGGGCGAGAATTTCGCCGCCGACTACGGTTGGCCCTGGAGCAAGCCAGCATTACCATCGGCGTACCCCAACAGAATATCACCAGTGGCCCAGAGGACTATGGTCTAACCGCTGAGATGGATTCAGGGGCATTGGAGGGCTAGTCGGTAATTGCCAGGGAGACCCGGCTACCCCCCACATCCCGCATGGCCCCCAACACTTCTACAATATTCTGGTAAGTGAGCTCGTAGTCGGCCTTAAGGACCACTGCCCCTTCAGGATTTTCTCCCAGGTATTGCTGAATGGCCTGGGCCATCTGACTCTGGTCCATGGGTTCTCCCTCCAGGAATAATTTGCCCTGCTTGTCTAACTGGAGGATCATGGGATCCGGCTGATCAACAGTCTCTCCCCCCGACTCAACGGCCGGCAGACTGATCTCCACCGCCTGCTGATTCATTTGGGCGCTCATGGAGATAATGATGAAAAACACCAGGATGGTCATCAACACATCCATCATCGGGACTAGGTTGACCTCCGGCAGCTCTCGCCGTTGCGATTGGGACTTAAACCGCATGGATGGATCTCCTCTAATAAAGGGAATCAGCTAGGGGAATCAGTGTACATGAAGACAGAACCATTGATGGCTAGCGGAGAACCACCCCAGTGGCGGTTCCAGGCCCTAGATCCAGGGTATCACCCAAGCTGTTGCCTGTGTGGTAAGCCGCCAGGAGCACATCGCTGGTCTTGCCCCACCCCACTTCCCCCCGATGGGTAATGGCAATGGCGCCAAAATCCCGATGGTTAACCGTGGCTTCGCTAAAGGACCTGGCCAGGGCCGGCCCCAGGCCCAGACCATCACTAATGCGAATCACCAGGCGAGCCGCCAAACACTCATCAATAATATCCTCGCCAATGCCGGTGCAGCTCACCGCCGCCAGAGCATTAGCATAGGTGCCAGCGGGCATGGCGGCATCACTAACCCGCCCCAGCCGTTCCAACCCCTTACCCCCCGTGGAGGTGCCCACCGCTAGCTGCCCTTGGCGGTCCAGCACTACCACCCCAATGGTGCCCCGCCGGGCCTGGGGATCGGTGGCGACGACTCCCGCCATGGCCTGGGAGAAGTTATCCTGCCGGGCCTGCAGCCACTCCTGCAAGCGCTGGGGAGTCACCGGGTCAAAGGGGGGCAAACCCAACTCCCGGGCCAGTTCCGCCGCCCCCACCTCAGATAGCACCCGGTCAGGACTCACTTGTAGGACAGCGGCCAGGTCGATGGGATGCTCCACCCGAGCCACGTTAATCACCCCACTGAAACGCTGGCTGACGCCGTTCATCAACCCCGCGCTTAAACGGGCCTGACCATCCCCCTGGAGCACGGAGCCGTAGCCAGCATTGAAGCGGGGTCGGTCCTCCAGTTGCCGGCAGCCGTAGATAGCACAGTCCATGGCGCTGTCGCCGGCCTCAGCCCGTTGGTAAACCGCTGCCACCACGGCATGGAGATCCTCCCGTACCGCCGCCAGACCGCCCTTATCCTCCAGGGCAGGGCCGGCGCCACCGTGGATGATCACCTTGGGGCCAGGATCACTCATGGGTGACGGTGCGTTCCGTAATCAGGCGCGATCCCTGTTTGCGGGTGATATAGTTGGAGGCCCACTGAATCATGACAATCACCTTATTGTCAAACTCAATTAGGAAGAAGACATGGATAAAGAGCCAGACAAACCAGGCGGGGAAGCCGGTCAGTTTAACCTTAGGGGCATTGACCACAGCGGAGTGGCGACCAATCACCGCCAAGCTACCGGCATCTTTGTACTCGAACTTGGCTAGGGTTTCCCCCTGCTGCCGTTTTTGAATTAGCCTGGCTACGTACTGACCCTGCTGCATGGCCACTGGGGCCACTCCGGGGAGGGGCCGCTCCCCCTGGTGGGCGTAGTGGGCCAGGTCCCCCACGACAAAAATATCAGGATAGCCGGCTACGCTCAGGTCGGGCTTTACAATTACCCGGCCGGATCGGTCCCGTTCCGCTCCGGTACGGTCGGCCAAAATTCCCCCCATGCCGGGATCTCGGACCCCCGCCGCCCAGAGAACGGTGGCGGCGTCCACGGTGGTGATCTGATCCCCCTGTTTTAGGGTCACCCGGTGGCCTTCAATTTCCGTCACCAGGGTCTGGGTCAAGATCTCTACCCCCATGTTCTCCAGGTCCTGGCGGGCCCGGCTGGAGAGATCGGAGGGAAAGGGGGGTAATACCCGGTCCATACCCTCCACCAGGATGATGCGGGTTTGACAGGTATCCACCCGGCGAAAGTCTGGCTTCAGGGTATCAAAGGCTAGCTCCGCCAGGGCTCCAGCTAATTCTACTCCGGTGGGACCACCCCCGACGATGACAAAGGTTAATAGGGCTTGACGGAGGTCTGGATCGGTGGCTTTTTCCGCCGCTTCAAAGGCTCCAAACACCCGTCGCCGCATTTCCAGGGCATCCTCAACGGTTTTCAGTCCGGGGGCCACATCGGCCCAGTCATCCCGACCAAAATAGAAGTGGCTCATGCCGGTGGCCACGATCAGGGTGTCGTAGGTCACATCCCCATCTTGCTTGAGGCTGACGGTCTTAGTCTGGGGGTCAATATCCACCACCTCCGCCATCAACACCTCGGTGTTTTGTTGGCGACTGAGGACGCCCCGCAGGGGGGAGGCGATATCCCCCGGCGAGAGCCCCCCCATGGCCACCTGGTAGAGTAGGGGCTGAAAGAGATGAAAATTACGCTTGTCAATCAGGGTGACCTGCAGATTGGTGGATCGACCCAGTTGTTGGGCGGCGTAGAGCCCACCAAAGCCACCACCAATGATCACCACCCGATGCTGACCCGGAGGCGCGGTGGGAGCGGAGGTACTGACCTGGGGAATATCAAGGGTTTGCATAGGAATAACAGAAGGGCAACGATAGGGTACGTTATGGCTTTGGCCAGAAGTCTAGGATGGGGCTGATCAGTTAAAACCAACCTGATGGAGGCGTTTGGGCTCACCTCCATCAGGCTACGGCGATAGCTCTATAGTTGGATATTGCCCCAAATCGAAAATCAAAGCTGTGATCCTAATGTCACTTTAGCCCTAATTGCTTAATATTTCTTAAAGGAAAAACAAAGGTGCTTCTGGGTTAGAAGAAGACTCGGCGAGAACCGCTGCCTAGGGATTAAGGCTAGGGTTTGCCTGCTACAAAGGGGGTATGCCAGAGTTTCCAGTTTTCCTTGTTAAAGGGCGATCGCCAGTGGCGAATCAGGGCTGATTCCAGGGCTTGTCGCGATCGCCGGTCCTGCTCGGCATGGGGCCAAAAGCCGATATTAACCGTCACCGCCAGCTGGTGTTGACGATGGGCCTCCACATAGCTGAGGATGTAGCCCTTGCAGTCGTGCACCCCCTGCCACCGCTGGGTAGAGTTAACGGTTTCCCCCACGTAGAGCAGCAGGGGGACGGCATGGTCAACCACAAAGTAGAGGGCCGGCACCCCAGTCCCCTGGGGATGTTCCCGCCAGAATTCAGCGTTTTGAGGGGGTAAGGTAAAGGGGTCAAGGCTATCCACCCCGGCGGCGGGGCTGACCTCGCCAAAGAGGCTACCCTGGCTTTCCCCTGGGCCCGATCGCAGGCGTTGTTGATAGGCGGCCACCCGCTGTTTCCAGCCCTCTAACTCCGCCAAGGACAGGGCCCCCTGGGCCCGATGGTTGTACACCGAGGACAGATCCGCCGCCCGCAGATCGGCCTCGGAGAGCAGGGAGGGTTGGTAGTCCTGGGTCATGGTTAGCCTACCCGATCGGCCCGGCTGGGGTAGCGTCGCAGCAGGGTGAAGAAGCGCTGGCGATCGAAGCTGCGGGGGTCGCGGCGACTACCGGAGCGATCCACCGCTTGGTGGGTGGTGATGCGACCATCGGGAATGGTGGTTTGGGCGATCAGCCAGGCCAGGGAGTTGTACTGGGCCTGGGTGTAGCCACTGTGGCTACGGCGATGATTTGCCCCATCCCCGGGGGTCTCGAGGGAGACATGGTAGGCAAAGTTATTCACCGAAGGGGGAAAGGCGGGATTGGTGCGGACCGTCTCTGGGCCGTTAGGGCCATTAAACACCGAGTTACCCGCCCCAAAGGCTCGCTTTTCCGGCGGCACAGTATAGTAGACTGTGCCATCCCGGCCGATCAGGGTGTGGTAGCTGACCTGGTCCTGATCCCGGGGGTGGGGGGTGCGGAAGAGGTTGAGGGCGCTCTGGGCAGAACCGACGGTTTCGTGGAGGACCGCAATAAATTCATGCTGTAGGGGCTGGCCACCCACATCGGTGAGGAAGCGATCGCCGTAGTTGGTGGGGTCCGCCAGGGCCACCACCTGGCGAGGTTCCCCCTGGCTAGCCAGGGGAGCAGCCCCGGCAAAGTCTACCGGTGCGGCTTGGTCAGCCTTCAGGGGGGTGAGGGGTGCAGGTGAGGAGGGCAAAGCTGGCAGCCCCCCCACCCCTGGCGGGGGCGGTAGGGGTGGGGTCGCCCGGGCAGCGGGCCAGGTCATCCCCACCCCCAGAATCAATAAACAGCTGCATAACCCAAGGCAGAGCTTGATTAATCCACGCTGAACCAACCTGTTCTCCTATCCCCTCTGGGGTGATGATTACCGGGGGCGGCTAGCCTAAATCCCCCTTATCCAGCATACCCATGGCCCTGGGGGGATTGTCCAGCTCGCCCGGTTTAGCCATGACAAAACTACTGGCCCGATGGAGGCTAGGCCCCCACCGGGCCAGTAGTTTTGGATATAACACGGTCCGTTATCCTAGGCTGTGCCCTGGGGCACCCTAAACCTTTTTCAGCCAGCTAAACATGGCCCGCAGGTCTTTGCCCACCTCCTCGATCGGATGCTCCGCCTCCCGGCGGCGCATGGCGGTAAAGCCGGCATTACCGGACTGATTTTCCAGGACAAATTCCCGGGCAAACTGGCCGGTTTGAATCTCCTTGAGAATCTTCCGCATTTCCGTCCGGGTCTCGTCGGTAATAATTCGGGGCCCCCGGGTATAGTCACCGTACTCGGCGGTGTTGGA
>JBEIUS010000114.1:0-11447 GCA_040374235.1 Leptolyngbya sp.
CATTATGAAAACCTTTAACGCATAATGACCCTAGCAATAGAGAAGACTCTCAAAAGCCCTCTCTCAAAAGACTATGCTCCCCTAAGGCAACATAGTCACGAAACGCTAGCATAGGGTAATGATACACACCACACCACGGCTAAACCGCTACAACCCATGATCCCTCGTTCGAATCAAGGGGGGGGATGTGAACGGTTACATCTTTGGTACAAGAGTTCTAAAATGAGAATTGCTGGGAACTTTAACCCCTTCCTCTCCCCTCTCCCCATCTGTGGTAAATTATTGACGCTATTCTAGGTGTTTCCCATGGTTACTATCCGCTCCACTGCCCTGCTGGTGATTTCCGGGGTGTTGTTAAGTACCACCGCCTGTACCGCTCCGGTAGAATTAGGGAATTCCCCCACTCTGGTGGGGCCGGTGTGGTACCTCCAGACCCTACAACGTGAGGGGGGCCAGTCCCTGGTGATTGAGTCCCCAGAAAACTACACCGTACAGTTTTCTGAAACCGGCCAGGTGGCGGTGCGGGCCGATTGTAACCGGGCGGTTGGGGAATTTACCGAAGTGACAGGGGGAGTAGAGATTACCCTAGGGCCTACTACCCTGGCGGCCTGCCCCCCTGGCTCCCTTGGGCAGGAATTTACCGAGGCCCTTAACCAGGTGAGTTTCTACTTTTTTAAGGATCAGGATCTGGTGATGGATTTGCCCATGAATGGCGGTAGTATGCAGTTTTCACTGGTCGCCCCTATGCCCCAACTGCTCGGTAGGGTGTGGCAACTTCAGGATATTCAGTTTAGCGACGGTACCCTGGCAGTGGCTAACTCCCCCGAGAGCTACACGGTGGAGTTTTTGGCTGACGGCGCCCTGGTGGTGCAGGCCGATTGTAATCGCGGGCGCGGCCAGTTTACCACCGACCAAAACCAGGGTTTGACCGTTGGCAATTTGGCTACCACCCGCGCCGCCTGCCCCCCCGGGTCCCTGAGTAATCAGTTCCTCAGGGCTTTACAGGGTGCTGTTACTTACTCCTTACAGAATGATCAGCTATTCATTGAACCCAGCTCTGATACCGGTACTCTGCGCCTTGCCGCCAAGCCAGGCAATTTTTAGTAGACGTTGCGGCGTAAATAAGCTTGCTTCTCCTGACCACTGAGTTCTGATTACTACCTCCCCTTGTAGTGGTCGCCGCACCCATGGTGCCAGGGCCTAATCTTGCGATCGGTTGCTCAGGCGAATTAGCTGACGACGCATCAGGGGAGAGGCTTCTACCGCCGGCACCTCAACAATGTCCACCTGGGAATCCAGGGTTTCCACAAACTCATCGTTGCCGTAGGAAAAGGCATCCATTAGCACTTCCAGCAGGTGTTCACGGTTATTAATGACCTGGCTCTCCTCAAGCAGGCGAAACTTTAGGGTGATTTCGCACTCGTATACGCTCACCTGGGGGGAAACGGAGGATTTGGGTAAAGAATCTGCCATATACAAATATTTTTTATTTCTTAACTGATATCAATGGAGTCCAGGGAAACATAGGTTTGAAGCTTATCTAAACCTTGTCTGGTTTGAAACCTGGAATTTCCCTCACCCTAAATCCTTCTACCCTCGGGAGAGAGATTTAGGGTGAAGGGGTGGAACTACGGTTCTCAACATGGACTTGGTTTAACCTTGCTTTTCACCGATCATTTAACTTCGCTTTTTACCGATCAAATTAAGATTCAGGGCCATCTCTAGGAGGGTCGAGGACAGATAACCCCGGGGTTTGAAATAATGGGAGGCATATAGGGTTAGACATTTACCATAAAAGCAAATCGAATCAGGGAGGAGGGTATTTCTAAGCCATTTTCACAGGATTAATATGGTTTTGTAAGATCTAGATTAACTGTTTTGGTGATCTGTAAGCTGGGGAAGGCCCTGGCTCCCCACCCGCCCCGTTATGGTGTTCTACCCTTGCTAGCGATGGGTTATTCTTCTTACCCTGGCGATCGCCCCCTGGTGATCACCGGAGCCAGTGGCTTTCTGGGCTGGCACCTGTGCCGTCGCGCCCGTCCACGGTGGCCCGTCCACGGTCTCTACCACCGTCATCTGCCGGAGTTGCCCGGCTTGGCTCTGACCGGTTTAGACCTGACCAATGCCGCCGCCCTGGGTCGCTGGCTAAGGGATATCAGACCGGCGGCGGTAATCCACACGGCGGCCCTATCCCTGCCCAACCACTGTGAAGAACAGCCCGATCAATCCGCCGCCATTAATATCAAAGCCACCCGCACCCTGGCGGAGTACTGCGGGGCCCAGGCCATTCCCCTGGTCTTCACCTCCACCGATCAGGTGTTTGATGGCACCGCCGCCCCCTATGCCGAGACCAGCCTCCCCAATCCCATCAATACCTATGGCCGTCATAAGCTGGCGGCGGAACAGCTGCTACGCCAGATCCATCCCGCCGTCACCATCTGCCGCCTACCCCTGCTCTACGGCCCCGCCTCCTCCACGGCGGAGTGCTTTCTCCAGGGATTCCTACGCACCCTGGCAGCGGGCCAACCCCTGCAACTGTTTGTGGACGAGTTTCGTAGCCCCGCCTACGTGGAGGATGTGACGGCGGGTCTGCTGCTGGCCTTAGGTCGACCGGGGGATCTCTTGCACCTGGGGGGGCCGGAGCGGATCAACCGCTATGATTTTGGTTTGGCCATGGCCGCCATCTTTGGCCTAGATAAAACCCTGATCCTGCCCAGCTATCAGCGGCAGGTGGTGATGCCAGCTCGACGGCCTCCGGATGTTTCCAGCGATAGTCGGCGGGCGGTTGCCCTGGGCTACCATGCCCGGGGAGTGCGGGCAGGATTAACCGCTGTGCGGGACTGGCGGGCGCCGACCATTCCCGTAGAATAGGAACATGATCCCATCCCCACCGCCCCAGCTTGACCTCCCCTACGTGCGCCAGCAGTTTCCCGCCCTGGGACAGGGTTGGGTGTTCTTTGACAATGCCGGTGGATCCCAGGTGCTCAGGGGGGTGGTGGATCGGATTGGGGAGTTTCTCTACGGATCCAACGTCCAGTTAGGGGCCTCCTACGCCCTGTCCCAGCTGGCGGCGGAGCGGGTCGCCGCCGGTGCCCAGGCCATGGCCACCCTGATTAATGCCGCTGACCCCAGCGAAGTAGTGCTGGGGCCCAGCACCAGCGCCCTGTTGCGCATGCTGGCCCAGTGTCTGGGGGTCACCCTGGCGGCGGGGGATGAAATTATCGTCACCAATACGGACCATGAGGCCAACCTCAGTCCCTGGCGGTCCCTGGCCACCCTGGGCATCGGGGTGAAAACCTGGGCCGTTAACCCCACCACCCTGGAGCTCGATCTGGCGGACCTGGAGGCCCTGCTGACCCCCCGCACCCGCCTGGTGACCCTGACCCATACCTCCAATGTGTTGGGCAACCTGAATCCGATTCGGGCCATTGCCGATCGGGTCCATGCCCAGGGGGCTCTGATCTGCGTCGATGGGGTGGCCTTCGCCCCCCACCGCCAGGTGGATGTGCAGGCCCTGGATGTGGACTTTTATGCCTTCAGTCTCTATAAGGTCTACGGACCCCACATTGCCCTGCTCTACGGCAAACGCGATCGCCTGCTGGCCCTACCGGGCTACAACCACGATTTCATCGCCCCCACCGCCATCCCCTACAAGTTCCAGCCCGGAGGCAGTTGCTACGAGTTGAGCTACAGCCTGGTGGCGATCACCGAGTATTTGCAGCACCTGGCCCAGCACCACTGGGGTGCGGCCACCGGTCCCACCGCCGCCGATCAGCTGGCCCAAGCCTTTGCCCTGATCGAGGCCCAGGAAGTCCAACTAGCGGAGCGACTCCTGGAGTTTCTGCGGTCCCGACCGCGGGTGCGGGTGATCGGTTCCCCCGAGGCTGGGGCCCGCCAGCGGGTGCCCACCATTTCCTTTGTGGTCAAGGACTTGGGCAGTGATCAAATCCCTCCCCACCTGGATAGTCAACGGATTGGCCTGCGCTCTGGCCACTTCTACGCCCCTCAACTGATTGACGCCCTGGGCCTGGGGGGCTACCAGGGGGTAGTCCGGGTTAGCATGGTACACTACAACACCTTGGAGGAGTGCGATCGCCTGGTTGATCACCTGAGCCGTCTGTTTTAAGCCCTTTTCTGACGTCCTTGCCCATGTCCCTAGCCCTTTTGCAAGCCCAGCTGGATGGCTACTACCACCAGATCAAAACCACCATCTTATCCCGGCAGCACCCGGTTAGCGGCCTGATGCCCGCCAGCACTGCGGTGAACAGCCACGGTAACTACACCGATGCCTGGGTGCGGGACAATGTCTACAGCATTTTGGCGGTGTGGGGCCTGGCCCTGGCCTATCGTCGGCTGGAGGACGACCAGGGCCGCACCGTCGAGCTGGAGCAAAGTGTGGTCAAGCTGATGCGGGGGTTATTGGTGGCCATGCTGCGTCAGGCCGCCAAGGTGGAGCGCTTTAAAGATCGACAGGACCCCCTGGAGGCCCTCCACGCTAAGTACGACACCGCCACCGGCAACCCTGTGGTGGGGGATGGGGAATGGGGCCACCTGCAACTTGACGCCACCTCGATTTTTCTGCTGATGCTAGCCCAGATGACCGCCTCCGGCCTGCAGATTATCTACACCCTGGACGAAGTCAACTTCATCCAAAACCTGGTGTACTACATTGGTCGGGCCTACCGCACCCCCGACTACGGCATTTGGGAGCGGGGCAACAAAATTAACCATGGCAAGCCGGAGTTGAACGCCAGCTCCGTGGGCATGGCTAAGGCGGCTCTGGAGGCCGTGCGGGGCATGAATCTGTTTGGCATGCGGGGGGGGCAGGCGGCTAGGATCCACGTGCTGCCGGATGAAATTGCCCGGGCCCGTATCACCCTGGAGTCTCTGCTGCCCCGGGAGTCGGGGTCCAAGGAGGTGGATGCCGCCCTGCTCAGTGTGATTGGCTTCCCCGCCTTTGCGATGGAAAATGCCGATCTGGTGCGCCAGACCCGCCAAAAGGTGATTGATAAGCTCCAGGGCCTCTACGGCTGCAAGCGCTTTCTGCGGGATGGTCACCAGACCGTCATCGAAGACACCAGCCGTCTCCACTACGAACCGGAGGAACTGAAGCAGTTTGAGCACATCGAGTGCGAGTGGCCCCTGTTTTTCACCTACCTCTGGCTGGATGCCTGGTTTCGGGGCGATCGCGAGGCGATTGCCGATTATCGAGACCGGCTGGCGGCCCTGGCGATCGCCCTCAACGGTCAAGCCCTCCTACCGGAGTTGTACTATGTCCCCACCGCGGGCCTGGCCCAGGAACGGCAACAGCCCGGCAGCCAACGGCGCCAGCCCAACGATAACCTGCCCCTGGTGTGGGCCCAAAGCCTCTACCTGCTGGGCCAGTTGTTAGACCAGGGGCTGCTTAAACCGGAGGATTTAGACCCCCTGGGCCGCCACCACCGGGTGGGGGAGGAACGCTATCCGGTGGTGCAACTGGCCCTGCTGGCGGAAGATCGGGCCCTGCGGGAGGAACTCAGCACCTACGGGGTGACGACCCAGACCCTGGCGGATATTGAGCCGGTACAGGTGTTTCCGGCTACGGAATTGTCCGCCATCTACGCTGAAATTGGTAAAAATGCTGCCCTGGGGCTGACCGGTCGGCCCATCCGTCGTCTACGCAGCCTCACCACCTCCCGCATCTTTCGCATTCAGGGCCAGCAGGTGGTGTTTTTGCCCTCTTTCCTAGACCAGGAGCGGTTTTACCTCACCCTCGACTACCACTTTCTAGTGGCCCAGATCCGCAGCGAACTGGCCTACATCTACGACCACTGGCGGGAACCGGGGCGACCCACCCTCACCCTGCTGCTCACCCATGCCATGTTCCAATTGGGCCAGCGGCCCATCCATGAATCCCCCCTGCTGGCCCTGTTGCAGGAACTGATTACCGGCCGCTGTGACCACGTACCGGTCAAGCTTGCCCCCCCTCCACCAGCTGATTATGACCTCCAGTCTGGAGCGGGTGGACAATCTTAACAGCTACCAGCTGGGCAGCAGTGCGGCCATCTATCCCTCCCCCTGGACTGACTACCTGGGCTTTGAACCCGAGCGGGATGGCCCCCTGTCGGTGGTGGAGGAGTTTGACTTGGAGCAGGAAACCAACCTGGAACGGCTGTTGGCCCAGCTCCAGGCCTCCAATAATGTCTACGAACAGGTGGAACTGCTCAGCACCCTCAAGCACCTCAAGGGCCTGAGCTTTGATACGGGGCTGGGGGGTCCCCAGCGCCGGGTCACCGTTAGCGATCTGCTGGATGAGATCTACGCTAAGGCTAGCCAGCTGGAGCAGTGGGACATCCTACGGCGGGTGGCGGGGCTGTTGGGGAAAACCGATATCAGTCTGTCGGATGCCGTCACCGAGTTGTTGGTGAGACAGAAACAACTGGCGGTGGGTAAGGCCTACAGCGAAGACTCCCTGATTACCGAGCCCATGGGCCATGGTGAAATCGTCGACAAGATCCGCACCTTCTGCGGCGACGATGGCCGGGACCATGTGTTGACCCAGGAGGTGTTGATCGATTTAAGTTTGCTGATGAAGGCGGAGCCCAGCCTGTTCAATGGTTTGCTTACCCTGCGGGTGGGCTACCTACTGCTGCTGATCACCAGCGAACTGGCCCGGGAACGCCAGCTACCCCAGGATGAAGCCTACGGCGAGCTGCTGCGGCTCAGTCCCTTTGCCTTGAAAACCCGACTCCGGCAGGTGTTGGCCGGGTTTAGTGGCTTTAACCAGTCGATCTTCCAGCGGGAGTCTCTGCACCTGAAGTCGCCTACGGATGTTAACTGGGAAGTGATTCCGGTGGAGGTGGCGGCCATTCCGGCGGAGGTCATCACCAGCCCCCAGGACTGGTGGCGAAAGCGGGCGATTGATGGGGAAATTACCCGAATTCCGCCGGAGTTCTATACCCAGGTGTGGGAGGTGCTCAAGCACTGCCAGGGAATTGTGATTGGTAATAAGCTGGACCGGAAAAACCGCCTGGACAGCGATCGCATGCTCTCGGAAATGACCCCGGGGGAGCAAAATTTCGAGCGGGGCATTACCCACCTGCTCAGTAAGATTGAGGCCCCTGAGTATCGCCATGTCAACCTGGAGGCCCTCCGGGAAATGGGGGAAATCTTTAAAGTCAACCCTGACCTCTACTTTGAGGACTACATTTATCTGGATGTCTTGATTGGCCATGCGGTGCGACTGGGTTGGCTGGATCGCCAACCGGAACGGGAACTAACCTACGAGGCTGACAAAGCCGCGGCCTGGCACTCCTTCTATCGGCTCTCCCCTGGTCAATGTGCCACCTACATTGCTAAAGCCCTAGAATTTCTTACCCGACTAGGCCGTTCTCAGGCAAGTATGCCAGAGTAACTTTACCATGGCTTAACAGTCATTCAAGGAAAAGGTTAAGACTTGGTAAAGATAGGTTTACCTTTTAAGTATCATGACCTAAATCCCATATATTTCAGTTTCATTTCCTACCTGTTACCAGTTATATTGCCTCTATTAACAAAGGTAAGGTAGCAGATACGAGAGATGTCATGTAAGGCTGGTCAAGTCGATTTGATTGACATTTATAGCAAAACTAGTTTGTTAAGGTAAGCGATAATATGGGGTTCCATCTGGTCACTAGTACAGTATTTGACTTTGATTACTTTCTACACCGGGCTGAGTCAGATGCAGGGCCACGTCATACGGTTTATCAAGTGGCTGATCAGCTAGGAGCTAAGATCCATCAACCTTATCAGGGGAAGACTACTTTTCTTGATCAGCTTTTCTCTAAAATTATCGGTGAGCCAAAGCATTGGGCTCTAGCTCGGCAACTGATTAGGGATCTGGGTAAGGACGATGTTGTTTACTGTTCTGATGCAGATACAGGTTTTCCCCTTGCCATACTAGCTAGGTTAAAGCGCTGCTCACCAAAGCTTGTGGTTCATGCAATGGCACCTAAGCGACCTAGGTTCCAGTTGGGAACCAAACTGTTTAATCTAGGCAAGAGGATTGCACTTTTCACGGTTACTGATCAAGAAAAGGCTGATTTCATCCGTCGGTTAGTACCAGGGTCACAGGTATTTGTTCTTCCAGAGCAAACCGATGCTCGCTTCTTCACTCCAGGTACTGGCAAGATATCTAAAAGCCGTCCCCTCATTGCTAGCGCTGGTTTAGAACAGAGAGACTATATTACTCTAGCCAAAGCTACTCAAGGAAAAAATCTAGATGTTAAGGTTTGTGCCTTTTCACCCAACGCATCCCTTCGCCAGCGTAAAGATCTGCCGAATCCTGTTCCTGAGAATATGGAGATTCGGTATTTTGACTTTGTCGAACTACGTGACCTTTATCGTAGTGCCGATATCGTTGTCATCAGTCTTTTACAAAATCATTACTCCGCCGGTTTAACGGTGTTAATGGAAGCAATAGCCTGTGGCAAACCAGTGATCATGACCGAAAATATTGGTTTGACTGAAGAGTTTTTAGAAATGGGTCTTATCTTGGGTACTAAACCAGGAGATGCAAAGGATCTTGAGGCAGCCATCGACTACCTACTTGCTAACCCTGAAATTGCACAGGATATGGCTGACAGAGCTCGTGAATACTCTTTAAAGCATCATACTAGTGAGCATTATGTCAACCTAGTATGTCGACAGTTAGAAGCAATTAGCACCCAAAGTAATATCCGCAATTTAAGTCCTGTAGATATTAATGATTCCCAGTCTCTTCCCTCACTGTTACGATAAATTGCCATAGATCACCTGTAACCGTACCTCGCTATACTTGGCTACGGTTACGGGTGATCTCTGTGCTCCACACCAGATCGGGACGGTTAATGCACAGGCTCCCCAGAAAGTAGGGATACCGGCCAACATTCTGGCTATCGTCGTTCGCGGCTTGGAGTAAATGTAATAATTCACTCCCCCCCCTAGCAAAGTGACCAAAGCCCCTGATATCTCCTTGAGAAGTGGGGGGAATGTGAACGGTTACGAGTGAATCGCCTGAACCTCCATCTGACAGATAATCCGGGTTACCTGCTTATGATTAACCCGCCCTCCCTATTGTCGCTTCATGAAGTGATAGCAAAGAATATTAATCCTTCTCCCTAAGAGGTATTGTTTCTCAAGATAACTCATATCAAACTATAATCAGACAATAAAATCTTACTTACAAATCTAGAGTCTTGAATATAGTGTTTTTTACTGAACTACAAAATAGTTTTTGGGTATTTTAGTTTAGGTAGACAGGATTTTTACTTAAACTTGAGGTTTATTCGATTTATCTTTAAGTCACTTTGGCTATGATATTTTTGGCCGAATAAATCCTCTTTTATCAAACCGGGGTAAGTTCCGCATTCTTCCGCAAACTGAAACAATGCAGTTGGGTTAGAAAAACAGCATTGACAGAAAAGGGACAATAGGAATAACCGTATTTTTTATGTCTATTTTATTAGTTTATCTTTACAGGATTCATGTTAATAGATTCCCGTGATTTATCTGAAGGTTATACAATTAAAACTGATATCTGTATAGTTGGCTCTGGTCCAGCTGGTATCACCCTGGCTCGAGAGCTAGCTAATAGTTCTTCCAATGATGTTGCTTTACTAGAAAGTGGCGGTCTTACTCTAGATCCGGATATTCAGGATTTAAGTATTGGTAATACTGTTGGAGATGATTTCTTGTCCTTAAAAGTAACTAGAAACCGTCAGGTTGGTGGAAACTCTAATGTCTGGTCAATTAAGTTGGGTCGCCTACAAAATCGGCAGTGGGAAATGGGAGTTCGTTACATTCCCCTAGACAATCTAGACTTTCAACATCGAGACTGGGTTCCCCACAGTGGTTGGCCAATTAGTCGCGAGGACCTCCTTCCTTACTATGAGAAAGCCCAGCGGGTAGCCCGTTCCGGTCCCTTTGCCTACGATTCTCAAGCTTGGTCAGATAGCCATGTTAAACCGATCGAATGGGTAGATAATAGTTTTACATCGAAGGTTTATCAATTTGGTCCTCGCCAAATTTTCCACCAAGATTATTTAGAGGAATTACGCCAAAGTCAGACGGTTAATCTTTATCTTTATGCAACGGCAGTCGAGTTAGAGTTACGCCCCAATAGTCAGCTGATTGAAAGAGTCCGATACACTAATAGTACTGGTAAAACCTACTGGGTCGAGGCTCGATTATTTGTCATCGCTACAGGAGGCATAGAAACCGCCAAGTTGATGCTGGCGTCTAACCAACACCAACCATCTGGGGTCGGTAATGAGAATGGTCTAGTTGGTCGCTTTTTCATGGACCATGTCCTCCTAGACATTGGCAGTCTCTATCCTGGTAGTGTTGAGCTATTTACTCAGTCCGCCTTCTACGACAAACGTCAAATTGATGGCTATTCTGTAATGGGGCACTTGGCGCTCCAAGAGGAAACAATGGCCCAAAATCAGTTGATGAACAGCACTATTGTTCTGTTTCCCCGGCCTAACTTGAGGCAGACTAGAGCTCTGGCAGCCTTGAGGGATTTAGTGGAGCAGGGATATTTGAAAAAACCATTGCCCCAACAATGGCCCTTGATTGCGCAGAAGCTTTTTCAGGTAGCCGGTGGGCTTGACCATATTGCGACCGCAGCTTACGTGGGTAAACGCTATGATCAATCGATATCGCCTGGTTTTGGTCGAGGTGGTTGGGCTGAGCAACCTCATACCCATCATCGATTTAAACGTTTTGAAGTATTATTGGTGACCGAACAGGCTCCCGATCCCACTAACCGAGTATTGCTCAGCCAAGATCGCGATGCCCTCGGTATACCAAGGGCAGAGCTGCACTGGAGGTGGGGACAATTAAACATCGAAAGTGCAAAACGCATTCAAGATTTGTTCGGTGATGCCGTTGGGAAAAGTGGCCTGGGACAATTTGTTGCAGCGAGACGAGAGGGTTACCCCTATTTGCCCGGTCCAGCCGGCATGGCCCACCATATGGGAACAACTCGCATGGGTGCAACTCCCCAAACTGGCGTTGTGAATTCAGATTGTCGAGTGCATTCTGTACCGAACCTTTACATTGCCAGTAGCTCGGTCTTCCCCACAGGAGGTTATGCAAATCCAACCCTAACTATCCTAGCACTGTCCTTGCGATTGGCCGATCATTTGAAAAAACAAAGAGGGAAAACTATGGTAACTACCTGGTTGACTGACAAAACTTAGAGCCCTCCATAAAATATGTGATCCTGGGATAATAGGAGAAACATTTAGCCTGGTGGATCCCCGATGACTACAACTCCCCCGATTCAACTGACCAATACGCTCAAGTCTCTGTATATTAAAACAGCCCAAAAGCTCAAAGGAAGTGACCGACGACAATTCATGGCAGAGGTGGTGAAAGGATTAGGCATCGGTGGCCAAACCCTGGCAGAACGAGAATTGGGATGGAATCGTCGGACGATTCGCAAA
>JBEIUS010000068.1:0-16095 GCA_040374235.1 Leptolyngbya sp.
AACTACTGCGATGCCTCGGACCTGAACCTCTACTACGACCCCGAGCATCCCCTCTGGCACAAACGCCCCGATTGGATGCTGTCGGTGGGGGTGCCCTGGCTCTACGGTGGCCAGGACCTGCGGTTCAGCTATGTGACTTGGCAGGAGGGCAAGGGGCCGGAGGTGGTGGTGGAGTTTCTGTCGCCGGGCACGGAGCGGGAGGACCTGGGCCGGTTTTTCCAGGCGGGGGATGCAACTCCTACCCCCCAGACCATCCTGCGCTCCGCCTCACCGCCGGGAAAGCTGGAGGTCTACGAGCGCTACCTGCAGGTGCCCCACTACATTGTCTACAGTCGCTACAGCCAGACCCTGCGCTATTTCAAGTGGGTGGCGGGGCGCTACGAAGAGCAACCCCTAGCCCCCCAGCCCCCGCTGATCTGGCTGCCGGATCTCCACCTGGGCTTAGGGATCTGGTCGGGAGAGTTTCAACGCACGCCGGGGCGGTGGTTACGGTGGTGTGACCAAGACGGTCAATGGTGCTTGACTGAAGCCGAGCAGGAGTGCCGGGCTAAGGAACAGGAACGACAACGGGCTGATCGCCTGGCGGCTAAGCTAAGGGAGTTAGGAGTTGACCCCGACCAGGTGGAGTAGTCAGAAATCAGGGGACTGTTGAGGAGGCCATGTCAAATCAGGCTGAAACCATTGATCCCTGGTTGTCGGGACCAGGATTTACACAAAAATCTGAACAGTCCCACAAACCCATGATCACCCTCCATTCTGATCACTCTCAGGGAACCAAAGGTTTATCCTACGATTTATCTAAACACCATTAAGCACATTCTAAACACACCCGTGCAACCACTGTTGTGATCTATGTGTTTAGTGAGCATCATTGAGCGCATCCTAAACATAGGCCTGAAATCGCTAAAATGAGCCAGAAGCCACTGTCTTGACCTATGTTCACATCGATCACCATTGAGTGCATGCTAAACAAACCCCTGTGATCACTAAACACACCCCTGTGATCGCAATTGACACAGGTGCGATCTTTAGTTAATAGGGCAAGCTGCATCCTCACTCCTGACCCCCTTCAAGGGCTGCCAAACCAATGCCACGAATTACTAGACCATGGCTGTAGCAAATCAGAACCAGACCTCTCAGCTCCAAGGGGAGGGCTTTTTAGTCTGCGGCTTAGGCAGTTTAGGCCAACATTGTGTAGCCAACTTGAAAACCTTTGGGGTGCCGGTCTACGCCGTTGACCAGCGGCGGCCTGACTCCTGGGAGGTGGCGGCGGTGCCGGATTTGCTGGATCGATTGGTGATCGGTGACTGTCGGCTGCCGGCGGTGCTGGAGCAGGCAGGGGTAGGGCGGTGTCGGGCGGTGCTGTTACTCACCCAGGATGGGCGGGTTAACCTGGAGGCGGCCCTGACCGCCCGGGTGCTCAACCCCCAGGTGCGGCTGGTGATGCGATCTGATAAGCAAAACCTGAATCAATTACTGGCCCAGCAACTAGCGGGTTTTACCGCCTTTGAACCTAGCCAACTGGCGGCTCCCGCCTTTGCCCTGGAGGCCTTTGGGGATCATTTGCTGGGTTACTTCCACGTTGACGGTCACCGTTTTCAGGTGATCAAGCAGCGGCTACCGGCAGACCATGTCTGGTGCGATCGCCGCCATCTGTACGAGTTAGATACCCGCTACCGCCGGGTCCTGTGCCACCACTCTGGAGGGACTCCGGTCAGGACCGCTGCCCTCCGAGAGGCTGGCCTGTTCTATACCTGGCGATGGAACACCCCCCTGCGGGCGGGGGACGAGGTGGTCACCATTGAGAGTGATAGCCCCTCCCCCACAGTCTTTAGTGTCACCCCGAATCTAGAGAGTAGCGTTAAGGCTGCTCCTGGGCTGCGGCGACGGCTAGGGCGCAGGCTACAGCGGTTAGGCCGCTGGTCTACCCTCAAGGCCGATATTCTAGACTTCTGGAGACCGGGGGAAAGTCAAATCCGTCAGGTGGCCCTGATCTGTGGCCTGACCATTGTTTTACTCTTGTTAATTGGCACGGTACTGCTAGATCTGAACTCCCCTGCCGAAATGTCGTCCTTTGAGGCCTTTCTGCTCAGTTTCATTACCCTCTTCGGCGGCTATAGCGATGTTTTCCAGATCCTGGCGGAGTTCAATCATCCCCGTTTGTTGCAGAGCTTTGGCATAGTTTTGACCCTGGCCGGTACGGCCTTTGTGGGGGTGCTCTACGCCCTACTGACGGAGAAACTCCTGGCTCTGCGGTTTGAATTTATGGAGCGACGGCCGCCGGTACCCGACCAGGGCCATGTGGTAGTGATCTGGTTGGGGCAGGTGGGGCGCCAGGTGATCAGTTTGCTGCAGGAGCTGAAGCAACCGGTGCTGGCCATTGCTCCCCAACGGCTTGACACCGAGGTGTTGCCCCAGGTACCCCTATTGACGGGGAATGTGGCCACCGCCCTGGATCGGGCTAACCTGGCCACCGCCAAAAGTGTGGTGGCGGTCAGCGCCGACGAGGTTGACAACTTGGAAGTCGGGCTGCTGGCCCATCGCCTCAATCCCCACTGTCGGGCGATTATCCGGACCTATAACCAGCAGTTTAGCGATCGCATCGCCCAGCTTTTCCCCTTTGCCCAGGTGCTCTGCGCCGCCGCCATTTCCGCCGAGGCCTTCGCCGCCGCTGCCTTTGGTGAAAATGTGGTGGGCCTATTGCGGCTGTACGATCAGACCGTGCTAGCCACCCAATACACCGTGGAACCGGAGGATACCCTGGAGGGTCTGCTGCTGTCCCAGGTGGCTTATGGTTATGGGGTTGTGCCGGTTTGGCACCAGCGTCTTCCCCAGGCTGGCCAGGTGATGCCCTCGGAGGATACGGTGCTGCGGATGGGCGATCGCCTGGTGATCCTGGCCACCATCTCGGGTTTACGCTGCATCGAACAGCACCAGCTCGCCAGCCCCACCTGTACCGTAGCAGTGGATAATGCGATCAACCCGACGGCCCTGTTTGATGGTGCCGCGGAAATCGCCAGAACCTCTGGTCTGCCCCTGGCCACCGCTCGGGACTTGATGGCCCAGATCCCCTGTACCCTGCCCCAGCCCCTATACCCCCAGCAGGCCCATCGCCTGGTGCGGTTGCTGGCCCAGAGCCAGATCAGCGCCCGGGTCCTAGACTATGGACCAGCAACCAAGGCTGTTGGACAATAGACAACGGCAGATTAAGCAAACCCAGAGGCAACCCTCTCCCCACCTATGGCAAACTCATCCTGGCATCGTCGCCATGTCCTATCTCTGGCGGACTTTACGGCCCTGGAGTTAGACATCGTCCTGGGCGCTGCCGTTAGTTTTCGGGAGGTGCTCTCCCGCCGCACCCGCAAGGTGCCAGCCCTGCAAGGGCTGGTGGTGACCAACTTATTTTTTGAAGCCTCTACCCGCACCCGCAGTAGTTTTGAGTTAGCCGCCAAGCGGTTGTCTGCCGATGTGCTCAACTTTGCCCCGGGTACCTCCTCCCTCAGCAAGGGGGAAACCATTCTGGATACGGCCAAGACCTATCTGGCCATGGGGACAAACCTGATGGTAATTCGCCACCAGGACTCGGGGGTACCTCAGTTAGTGGCGGCGGAGATGGATCGGTTAAACAGTGGGGTGGGGGTGCTCAATGCCGGCGATGGCTGCCATGCCCACCCCTCCCAGGCCCTCCTCGACCTTTTTACCCTGGCCCTCACCCTCAACCCCGATCACCCCAGCACTGACCTGCTGCAGGGCAAGAAGATTGCCATCGTGGGGGACCTGCTCCATTCCCGGGTGGCCCGGTCTAACCTTTGGAGTCTCACCGCCTGTGGCGCTGAGGTGCATTTAGCCGCGCCCCCCACCCTGCTCCCCCCGGGCTTTGCCGATGCCTTTCGGCAGCAGTCCTCCCTACCCCGGTCTATCCATCAGCACAGTCAGCTCGCCCCAGCCCTGGCCGATGCCGACTTTGTCATGGCCCTGCGATTACAGCGAGAACGCATGAGTCAGCACTTGCTCCCCAGCCTGCGGGAGTATCAACAGCATTTCGGTCTGACCCGCGATCGCCTGGGGATTTGCCAGCCCACCGTTAAGGTGCTCCACCCTGGCCCGGCTAACCGGGGCGTGGAGATTAGCTCAGACCTGATGGATGACCCCAACCTTAGCCTCATCGCCGATCAAGTCAGCCATGGGGTGGCAGTGCGCATGGCCCTGCTGTACCTGATGGGGGTGGGTAAGCCGCTATAGAGCCCTATCTAGGGGCGGGCCGGCAGGCTAAAGTTACGGAAGTGTTGGGCCTGCTCCTCAATGCGACAGGCGATGCGATCACAGACCATACTGCACAGATCAAAAATCAACTCGTCAGCGATGCCGTAATAGGCGGAGGTGCCCTCGGTGCGGCGGCTTAAAATGCCCACCTGCAGCATCACCTTCAAATGCTTAGAGACATTGGCCTGACTGGTTTCAGTGGCATCCACCAGCTCCTGCACGCATTTTTCGCCATCCCGCAGCAAGTTCAAAAGGCGCAGGCGCATTGGCTCACTGAGAACCCCAAAGTACTCGGCCACCTGCTGTATTACCTCAGGGGGAACATTCTCAACAACAGCCATGGCTTGCCTGGGGGAAGAACTCAAAAATATCTTAACAAGTTTTTTATTTTTACACTAAGTCACGATCCGATGCTCCGATGGTTTTTGATGCTTTGCTGCCGAGCTTTTGGGACGCATCGCCCCAGGCTAATCGACTGTACGGGTATGCACTTAAGCCGGGACGTGCTGATCGGTCAGAAATTCAGGAGCCAACTGTCAGGAGTTTGGCGGCGTTCTGACTTTTCACTACAGGTCCTTATACCCATAAAATGTTTCGCCTGACGCTGTTACCCGACTGTAGTATAAAACAAGGGTTTCATGGCCCTGGCCATGGGAAAGTGGAGGCGAGTCAGAATACCTAGCTGGTAATAGCTGGCACCGATCCACCCTGTCCTCAGGGGCCTGACCAAAGCAATAAATCGGAGTCCGCTGTGTCTGAGGGCCAGTCCGTTCAACCGCTACTGGGATTTATCCCGGTCCATTACCGCCCCTGGGTGGTACGCAGCAGCTACGCCCTACTCCCTCTGGTTCTGCGGCTGCGCCTGCAACCCTGGCTGCCTGCCGGTATAGGGTCGGTCACCTGTAGCAATCCCGAGCTGCTGGCGGACTATTTTCACCGGTTTCAGTCCGGTCAGATTCGGCTACTGCTGGCCTTCCGGCATAGTCAGGTTGACGACCCCCTCTGCCTCTCCTACCTCTTTTCCCGCCTGATCCCGCGGGCAGCCCGGCGCTACGGTATCTCCCTGCAGCCGCCGATTCATAGTTTTTTCATGTACGACCGGGGCATGCCCCTGTGGGCCGGCCGCTGGCTAGGGTGGTTTTTCTCCAGTATGGGAGGGATTCCGGTGCGCCGGGGCCGCCGCCTTGACCTCAAGGCCCTGAAGGCGGTACGGCACTACTTGATCAACGGTCCCTTCCCGGTGACCATTGCCCCGGAGGGAGCCACCAATGGCCATGGGGAGGTGATCAGTCCCCTGGAGCCGGGCACTGCCCAGGTGGCCTTTTGGGCGGTGGAGGACCTGCACCAGGCCCAGCGATCGCAGCAGGTGTTGGTGGTACCGGTGGGTCTGCAGTATTTTTATCCACGGCCGGATTGGGCCGCCCTGGAGCGATTGTTGGGGCGACTGGAGCAGGACTGTGGATTGGAGGTGCCGCCATGGGAAAGTCCTGGTCAGCGATCGCCCCAGGCCTACGGACAACGCCTGCTCACCCTGGGCCACCACCTATTGACCCAAATGGAAGGGTTTTACCAACGTCTCTACGGCCCCCTGCCCGCCACCACTGAGCAGGGGAGCGATCGCCTGCAAACCCTGCTGCATCACGCCCTGGTGGTGGGGGAGAAATACTTTAAGCTGCCCAGTACCGGCAGTCTGGAAACCCGCTGTCGACGCCTGGAGGAAGCGGGCTGGACCCATATCTATAGGGAAGACCTGGCCGCCGGTCCCCACCAAGGTTGCCCCGTTGACCAGGGGCTAGCTAACTGGATGGCAGAAGCCGCCGCCCTGCAGGTGCGGCCCATGCGCCTAGTGGAGAGCTTTGTGGCGGTCAGGGATAGCTATATTCAAGGTCAGCCCAGCTTTGAACGGCTGGCGGAGACCAGTTTAATCCTCTTTGATCTGGTGGAACGGGTCAAGGGAACTCGGGTACCCAGACGTCCCCAATTGGGCCGTCGTCAGGCGGTGATTAGTCTGGCGGCCCCCATCAATGTCAGTCAGCGCTGGCCCAGCTACCAACCATCCCGGCAGGCGGCCAAAGCCGCCGTAGACCAGTTAACCCAGGACCTACAGGCCGCCCTAGAGGGGTTGATTTTACCCACCGGTAGCCCCACCCCCCCGGTGAGCTAGGTTGATGGTTACGGGCTAGGGCCCTTTGCCCATCCTACCCCTCCTGATCACTGATTCCTGGGAACTCCATCCAAGACCGATTAGCCTGGGCTACACTCTACCCCCAGATCGGATCGATTGGGGTTAAGGCCCTGGACTGACCCGGAACAGGGTACAGTTGAGGCTGGCCCTTGTTAGATTGCCGATGATAGTACTCCTTAGCGGGCGGTTCTTGGCCTGGTTGGGGCCGTTTGTATGGGTGGTGGCTCTGGCAGGGGGCTGTCAACCTCAGCCCCCCGCTGACAGCACCACCACCCTGGATAAGATTGGCTTTGACCTGACCCAACTGGATGATCAGGGCCTCTATGGCCCAGCTGACGGCAAACGCGCCCTGGACTACGAGTTTTGTATCCCCGTCGGAGAGGCCTATGGGCAAGCGGTGACCGCCATTGATCCCAGCCTGAAACTCTTTCCGGGCCGAGCTGGTCGCATCGGCTGTACTGACCAACAGGTTCTGGTCATGGGTAATACCCACCAACCCCAGGCCCAGCTGGTGCTGCAGGAACTGGCCAACCTTGACTATATCCACCGCATCGCACGGGTAGATTGGGAATAGATGAATACGATTGTGGTTATTGGCATAACCGTCCTGGCGGGCGTGGCCGTCATTGTTCAGGGGCAAATTATGGGTCTGATTACCCAAACCCTGGGGCCCTTAGAAAATCTCTGTATCACCTACGCGGGCGGGGCCCTGGTGGTAGGCCTAGCTGCCCTGGTGGCCCGGGGCGGCCAGCTCAAGGATTGGGCTAGCTTGCCCTGGTATGCCTTCACCCCTGGTCTTTTGGGCGTCGTTATTGTCAGCACCATTGGCTATATGGTGCCCCGCCTGGGCCTGGTCACCGGTTTCACCCTGTTCGTAGCCAGCCAGTTCATGGTGGGTGTGTTGTTTGACCACTACGGTTGGCTGGGGGCAGAGGTGCGCCCCCTAGACCTACCCCGGGCCCTCGGTCTGGGGTTGGTGATGGCGGGGATTAGCCTGCTGGTGCGGCCTCCATCCTAAGGCTGCATCCCCAGTAGACCCTGGCATAGACTCACCTACCTCTCCTGCCCTCTGCCCACCACTTGAAAGGTTGCCTAATTTACACTGCATAGTACCAGTTGCCTCAGGTCCGTCCCATGGCTAATCCGTCCTCTCCCTGGTTAAAACCCGGCGATCGCCTGCGGGTGATCGCCCCCAGTGGCGCCCTGCGGGAAACCCAACGCCTACAGGAGGGCATAGCGGTCTGGCAGAGCTGGGGCTTTGAGGTGGTGCTTCCTGTCGGTATTGATAGTCGCTGGGGCTACCTGGCGGGCACCGATCAACAACGACGCCAGCAACTCCTAGAGGCGTTAAGGGATTCATCCTGTCGGGGTCTTCTATGTGCTCGGGGTGGCTATGGGGGCGCCCGACTGCTGGAGGATTGGGCCTGGCCCAAGGGCGATCACGTCCCCTGGGTGATCGGGTTTTCCGATATCACCAGTTTACTCTGGAGCCTGGTCCGCCAAGGTCAGGTGGGGGTGGGGGTCCACGGTCCCCTACTGACCACGCTAGCCCTGGAGCCGCCCTGGAGCCAGCAACGACTGCTCGATTTAGTTACTGGTCAGCCCCTGGCTCCCCTGCAGGGGGTGGGATGGGGCGGGGGGCAGGTAACCGGACTCCTGTTGCCCGCTAACCTGACCGTTGCCACCCATCTGCTCGGCACAGCCCATCAGCCCCCCCTCAGCCAGGTGATTTTGGCCCTGGAGGATGTTAGCGAAGCCCCCTATCGCATTGATCGGATGCTCACCCAGTGGCGGATGGCAGGCTACCTTGACCAGGTGGCCGGCATTGCCCTGGGGCGATTTAGTCGCTGCGCTCCCCCGCCGGAGACCCCCAGTTTCACCGTCGAGGCGGTATTGCGCGATCGCCTGGAGGATTTAGCCATTCCCATTGTTGCCGACCTGCCCTTTGGCCATGACGGAGAGAATGCGGCCCTACCGGTCGGGGTGATAGCTCATCTAGACGGTGATCGGGGTATCCTAGCCCTTGAAAGCTTCACTACGGCCTGGAGACCCTGATCATGCCATCCGTAAACCCGCTGGACAGTTTGAAATCACTTCTTGCCACGGCAAAGATTAGGTAAACCGGTATCGGTATATCTCTCTGACATCGTCAGCAGCACTAAGGTGAGGATAATTCTTAACGGCTCTCCGGTGCCATTCCTCAGACACCGTTTCTACCCTATCCTTAATTAGTTAAGCACTATTAAAAAAATTGTTCCTAGAGGACTATATGGTAAAAACTATTCCCCAGCCCAGTGTATGCCACTTAATTCACACCCCTGGGCTGCGTTGGCTTCTGTTGATGCCCCTGGTTTTCTATCCCTGGGGGCCTGGTTTGCGAGCCCAGGAAAACGCTGTAAGCACCGAGACCAGGCCTTCTACCTTGCAATTTATGCCGGTTGATCCGGTCGCCAACCCAACCCCCGCTACCGGCTACCTGGATGAGACCTACACCCTGGGATCCGGAGACGTCATCCGGGTGGATATTTTTAATGTGCCAGAATATAGCGCTGACAAGGGCACCTATCCGGTACGGGTGGATGGCACCATTGGAGTGCCTCTGGTGGGTGCCGTGGATGTGCAGGGTATGACGGTGGAGGATGTTGCCCAGGTGCTAACCGCCCGCTACTCCCCCCTACTGACCCGTCCGCCTCGCCTCACCGTTACCCTGGTCCGGGCTCGACCGGTGCGAATTGCCGTTGCTGGTGAGGTGAAGCGCCCCGGCACCTATGTAATTGACTTTGCTGGACAGACCACCGCTAACCGCGATAGTTTTTCTGGTGTGCAGTTGCCTACCCTGACGGAGGCGATTCAGGCCTCGGGGGGGGTTACCTACCAGGCCAATGTGCGCGATATTGAGGTGATTCGACCCCAGCGATCGGGGCAGGATCTGGTATTGCGAGCCAACCTGTGGGACCTGATTCAGCGGGGGGATTTGGATCAAGACCTGCGGCTGCGGGATGGTGATCGGGTGATTGTGCCCATCGTTACTAATCCACCGGAGAATGAATCAGTACAGGTGGCCAGGGCCAATTTTTCTCCAGAGTCCATGAAGGTCCAGGTGGTAGGAGAAGTAGTTAAGGCCGGTAATGTCGAGGTGCCCCCCAACGCTTCCCTGAATCAAGCGATTTTAGCAGCGGGTGGATTTAAGGATCCCCGAGCCCAAACCTCTTCGGTGGACCTGGTGCGCCTTAACCCCAATGGCACGGTGGAACGCCGGACCCTACAGGTGAGCCTGGCGGATTCCCCCAACGAAGAGACTAACCCGATTCTGCGCCCTGATGATGTGGTGATGGTGGCCCGTAATAACATTGCTATTACCTCAGATTTTCTAACCCTTTTACTATCTCCGGTGACCAGTGTCACCACCATTCTTAGGCTACTAGGGCTTTACTAGATTGGGGTTGTTGTAGTCTAGAATGGCGGCTTTCGAGTTGTCCTTTGAAGCAATCCTGAATAGGATGGCGGAGCAATCCCGGGTTCTCCTAAGCTGGGGGTTTCCACCAAGGTCGCTGATGCTAGTGTTTTCACCTAGGGGTCCGTATGGTAAGTTATTAATATCTATACTTTAGTGCTAGATATCTGTAACGAGACAGGTATTTGACTTCCGGTGCAAGCTTCCTCTGTATGACAAATTTGTTTTTTATTGTGATCTATCAAGTTAGCCAAATAATGCTGTTCTAGCCATTTTGATAAGATATTGAAGATGTACAGTTTTGACCTAGGAGTAGTGAGGCCGGATCCGTAATGGCATCTTACCACTGAAGTCGCCATTAAAAAAATATGTAGTTGTTCTAACCTTAAACTTAGTTCTAGTTTTTCTATTTAAACTAGTTATTCTTAATTTCACTTTAAAATCAAGCCTTATGTCTCTTGTGAAAGTTTTTTTGAAACCCTTATGGCTGATCCTACTGAGACCCTAAGCCTGCCTGTCGCCTCCCAGGGCGATTTGACCAAGGACTATTCCCGCAATGGTCGACTTCCCCAAGTTGTCACTGTTTCGCCTCAGGATGATCTGGATGACGAGATTGACTTGGGGGAGTTACTGGCCATCCTGCGACGTCGCCTGATTCCCCTAGTGGGGGTGAGCTTGGCCTCCCTGGCCGGTCTTTATGGCCTGGCAATGATCCGGCCGCCGGTCTATGAAGCCCAGTTTTCTCTGCTGGTGGAGCCAGTCACTAAGGGCACTGAGCTCGGCCAGGGACTTAAGGGCTTAGAACAGGTTGCCGGTGGTCGTATAGCCGATTCAAGTTTAGACTACGACAGTCAAATCCTGGTGCTGCAGAGTGAGTCAGTCCTAGAGCCTATCGTGGAGCGGTTGCAGACTCGCTACCCGGACATTGACTATAAGAAACTGACCCGTCCGCTAAAAATTGAACGGGTCGATAAGGAGTCAAAGTTGTTGTCGGTAACCTTTAGTGGTGAAGACAAAGATCAGGTTACTTACATCATGGATGTGCTGCGGGATGCCTTTGTGGAGTATAGCGTGGCAGATCGGCAGCGATCGCTGCGCAATAGCCTGGAAAAGGTGTCCGGTGAAATCGAAAAGCAACGCATGGAGGTGAGTAACGCTGAAGCGGCCCTGGAGGACTTCCAGAAGCGTTATAACCTGGTGGATACCAGCCAGGCAAGGGCCGACATTACCTCTCGAATTAATACGACCCTCAGTCAACAGCAGGATAACCAGGTCGAACTGTCCGCCGCCGTGGCTCGCTACCAGGCTCTCCAGAATCAGATCGGCTTGAGTCCAACGGAGGCTGTCACCATCGCCAACCTCAGCGAGGCTCCCGTCTATCAGAAGTTGCTACAGGACCTGCGGGGCATTGAAACCCAGATCGCCCTGGAAACCGCCCGGTTCCAGGTCACCACCCCGATGGTAGAAGCCCTACAGGATAAGCGGAATCAGCTACTTCCCCTGCTCGAAGCTGAAGCCAATCGTATTCTGGGTCCGGCCCTGGCGGCCCGACTCAAGATTGACACCGAAAGGGTGGGGTTCCAGGGTAGCGTGGGTCGCAATCTGGTGACGGAAATGGTGAAAACCGCCAATGAGATCCAGGTCTTACAAAATCGAGATGGGGCCTTGATTGCCAGTATCGATAACCTGGATAAAAATCTGGAGGATCTGTCTTCCCTGGCTCGTCGCTATAACGAGATTCAACGGGAGCTGACCCTGGCGGAGGGGGGGCTGCAGCGTCTACTGGCCAGCTATCAGGATCTGGACCTGGAGATGGTGCGCCAAACCAATCCCTGGCAGGTAACCTCCGGGTCAGGGGAGGTTACCGCCAAACAAATTAAGTCATCCTGGCTACGTCAACTTGTACTTAGGGCCTTTGTCAGTTTAATCCTGGGGGTGGGTACCGCTTTCTTACTGGAGAAACTTGATCGGGGTTATCACGAATCTGAATCGGTTACCAATGACCTGAAGCTTCCCTGCCTGGCTACTATCCCCCTAATGGAGAAGGAAAGTGAGGATCGGCAACTGTTTGTCAGTGTGGCCCTAGCTGCCTCCATGGAAGAACTAGTGGCCCAAACCCAAGAACAAAAAGCTAAGTCATCCAATACCCGATCCGGTCGCCAACGCCGGGATTCTGCCTCTAGAAGCCACTACTACGGCTATTACAACCAGCCCTTCGAGGAGTCCTTCTACGGACTGGAGGCTAACCTACGCCTGCTGAATGCTGACTCCCCCCTTCAGGTGATTACGATTTCATCTTCGATTCCGGGGGAAGGGAAGTCTACCGTCTCTTCTCACCTGGCGATTGCCGCCTCTAAGGTGGGGCGACGAGTCCTGCTGGTTGACCTGGATGCTCGAGCTCCAGTAGATCATACGTTGTTTAATCTGTCCAACCGTTTTGGGATGACGGATTTACTCACCTCCGACGCCCCCGCCGATAAAGCTATTCAAACTTTAGAAGACAATCCTAATTTGTTCATCCTAACCGCAGGTAGCCGATCTCCGGCCCCCACTCGACTGCTCTCCAGCCAAAAATTCGAGGTTTTGATACAAAGTTTCCGACGCCAATTTGATCTGATTATTTTAGATACCCCCCCCCTCTATAACTTTGCCGACGCTAAGCTGGCCTGTCAACATGCCGACGGCTTTTTGCTTACGGTCAGGTTGAATAAAACCAGCCGAGATGTGGTTCATAATGTGGTAAAGGACTTTCTAACCACGACCCAAACCCCAATCCTCGGGTTTGTGGCCAACGGGGTAGAGCGTAATTCTAGCAGTTATTATTATTACTACAGTAGCTACTACGGTAAGAAGCAACCCGCCAACCTCGAAGCCTGATGAATTTCTTCCTATGAATCTTGCCTATTTGATGAATCAGCATCCCTATGCCAGTTGCACCTTTATCCGGCGAGAACTGGTGGAACTAGAAGGGCAAGGCCAGTTAGTCCATCGATTTTCCATTCGCTATCCTGACCTGGCTATTAAGGATGCTGCTGACCAGGAAGAAGTGGGGAAAACCCGATTTATCCTGAGCCAGGGACCTTTTGTTCTACTGGTCCACCTGCTGAGAACCCTGCTGACCTCTCCACAACGGTGGTTTCAAACCCTCGGTCTGGCTATCAAGCTGAGCCGCCATTCCGATCGGGGCCTGTTGGTCAATTTGGTCTATTTTGTAGAATCCTGTGTTCTCCTCCATTGGTTGCGGAGTGCCAGGGTTGATCATGTCCACTGCCACTTTGCCACCAATGCCACCACTGTGGCCATGCTTTGCCACCAACTGGGGGGGCCTACCTATAGTTTTACGGTGCATGGGCCCCACGAGTTTGATAAACCGGAGGCCATTGCCCTAGGGGAGAAAATTACCAGAGCCGCCTTTGTGGTGGCGATTTCCTCCTTTACGAAAAGTCAGCTTCTGCGTTGGTGTTCCTATAAGCAGTGGTCTAAAATCCATGTTGTGCACTGTGGGGTTGACCAGCTGTTTCTCTCCCAACCCCACACCCCTCTACCCCCCCATCCTAGCTTTGTCTGTGTAGGGCGAATTAGCGAGCAGAAGGGGCACCTGATTTTACTAGAAGCCATCAGCATGCTAGCCGCCCAAGGTGAGCAGTTTAAGGTGATTTTGGTGGGGGACGGCCCCCTGCGATCAGACATTGAAACCCTGATCCACCAGCTTAAATTGCAAGACTACATCGAGATTACGGGCTGGGCCACCAACGCTGAGGTCCAGCGCCATATTCTCAATTCCCAAGTTATGGTGGTGCCCAGTTTCGCCGAAGGGTTACCCGTAGTGGTGATGGAGGCTCTGGCCTTAGGACGCCCGGTCCTAGCCACCTATATTGCTGGCATGGCTGAGTTGGTAACCCCCGGCCTGTGTGGTTGGTTGGTGCCCGCCGGTTCCTCTGAGAGGTTAGCGACGGCCATGACCACGATTCTCCATACCCCCCTGGAGACCCTGACCGCCATGGGGCAAGCCGGGGCTCAACAGGTTGCCCAAGACCACGACGCTGCCCTAGAAGCTAGCAAGCTCAAGCAACTCTTCCAACGCTATGCTAGCCCGGTTAACTGAGTTCCATTGTCCACAGGCACAGAACCTGTTAATGTCCATTTTTCTGCCCCCTACCGCCAAAAGATGTCCCGCCTGGCGTGCTTACCCTGGCATTGCCATCTTTTCCTCAGGATTCTGGCCAAAGCCATAGGTGTTCAGGGTTGATCCTTAGAGGATCCTAAGGATTAATCGTGGATTAACCACCGTCCGGTACTATCCACCTAGTAGGATGTCCTCAAGGAAAAATGGAGCGTAGGTTCTATGGTGGCTATTCGGTCTGTTCAGGCTCGAGAGATTCTGGATTCTCGTGGTAATCCGACGGTTGAAGTGGACGTGGTCCTCAAGGATGGAGCTTGGGGGCGAGCAGCAGTGCCCTCGGGAGCTTCAACGGGAATTCGTGAAGCTCTGGAACTCAGGGATGGGGACAAGGCTCGCTATGGCGGCAAGGGAGTATTAAAGGCGGTTGCCAACGTCAACACCACGATTGCGTCAACGATCCAGGGGATGGATGCGGCGGACTTAGGATCGGTGGACCACCGGATGATTACCCTTGACGGTACAGAGAATAAGGGTAATCTAGGCGCTAACGCTATTCTCGGGGTGTCTATGGCGGTGGCCCGGGCGGCGGCGAACTCAGCCCAGGTGCCCCTCTATCGACACCTGGGAGGAAATGAATCAATCCTATTGCCCGTCCCCTGTTTCAATATCATTAACGGCGGGGCCCACGCTGACAATAGCGTTGACTTCCAGGAGTTTATGGTGGCCCCCGTGGGGGCACCTAACTTTAGTGAAGCCCTACGCTACGGTGCTGAGGTCTATCACGCCCTAAAGGCGGTCCTTAAGGCCGCAGGCTATAGTACGGGAATTGGTGATGAGGGGGGATTTGCCCCTAACCTGAAGAGTAATCTGGAGGCGGTGGAGGTGATTCTGCAGGGTATTGAAAAGGCCGGTCTCCGCCCTGGTCAGGATGTTGCCATTGCTCTAGACCCAGCCGTCAGTGAGCTATACCAGGAAGATGGTAGCTACCTGTTCTATAAATCGGACCATAGCCGTAAATCCTCTGAGGACATGATCGCGCTATGGGAAAGTTGGGTGAACCAATTCCCCATTGTCTCCCTCGAAGATGGTCTGGGAGAGCAGGATTGGCAAGGCTGGCAGGCCATGACTCAGCGGCTAGGCGATCGCCTGCAGCTGGTCGGAGATGACGCCTTTGTTACCAACCCCACCATCATTGCCCAGGCGATTAAGGATGGGGTAGGCAACTCTTCCCTGATCAAGGTCAACCAGATTGGCTCGATTACTGAGACCCTGGCCGCTATCACTATGTCCCACGAGGCCGGCTATACCTGTATGGTCAGTCATCGTTCTGGAGAAACACCTGATGACTTTATTGCCGATCTGGTGGTAGCCACCATGGCCGGCCAGATTAAGTCCGGCGCCCCCTGCCGAGGAGAGCGCCTTTCAAAGTACAATCAGCTCCTGCGGATTGAGCAGGAGCTAGGTGCCCGAGCCCGCTATGCTGGCCCAGGGGCCTTCCAACGTCAGACTGTGGCTGTCTAACTCAGGAGTAGGAATACTCTATGGCAGTCTTTGGCTAATTGGGTTAAATGAGCCCTTCGGATCGAGCGGTGCGGCCAGGTTTTCGATCCCAGCTTAATCCGGAGGGGTCAGCATCAAAATTTTCGTTAAATGAGGCAGTTAGAACACCTGCCAGGAATTGAACTGTACAGACAGCATATCCTAGTCCCTCTGATCGAGGCTACACCTCCTGCTATGCCGCTATCTGAAGACAATCTAGACGCCTCATCAGTACATTTTACAGAAACAGTGTATGGCCCGGTCATCGGAAGCATCGGCTATCCTGTATTCCTTCTCACGCAAGTGCCGGAACAAGCATAGACCCTTAATAAGAAGCTTTTATAAAGCACAATGTACTGTACGGTCATTTTTGAAGAAATAGTCTAAATTTAGATTTAGCTTGATAATTGATTGATTGGCATCTCAGATGAAATAGTGACTGATAGGTATCTCATTGGGTATAATCTACGGATTCTTCCGGAGTTGTGTGTCATCACACCTAATTTATGATTTACCTCACCAAGTGTTGAC
>JBEIUS010000106.1:0-11880 GCA_040374235.1 Leptolyngbya sp.
CCTATTGCTAGGGGGGTTGAAGGATGGTTTCGTCAAGCTCTCACCCTACGGACCTGCGGTGAGTGAACA
This sequence comes from Leptolyngbya sp., assembly GCA_040374235.1. Taxonomy (GTDB): domain Bacteria; phylum Cyanobacteriota; class Cyanobacteriia; order Phormidesmidales; family Phormidesmidaceae; genus Nodosilinea. The sequence goes on from JBEIUS010000106.1 coordinate 70, forward strand.
GGCTAAGCAGGATGCGGAGGCGGCAAAGGCCAAACAAATGGATGGCTCTTTGATTGTCTACAAAGGAGAATTAAAGGATAACAACGGCAAGGTGGTTATTCCCGCTGGCACCGAGTATAAACCGGGTGATCCAGAATTGGAAAAAATGGACTGGTTAGTGGAAGGTGTGATTGGCAGTATCACCACGGGCTAATGTTTTTGCGAAACTGGCGGAATCTGCTGGAATCCACCTGCATTCCAGGGGCGGCCCTTGCCCTTTCCCTAATGATTTTTGGCGGGTTTTGTGCCCTTGAGGGATACAATCCCTTCGCCATTTATGCTTCCCTCTATGAGGGAGCCTTCGGATCATGGTTCTCCTGGCAAAATACCCTGCTACGGGCATCACCCCTGATGTTGAGTGCTCTTTGTACGGTGCTGCCGGCGCGGCTTGGGTTAATCATTATTGGTAATGAGGGGGCGATTGTGATCAGCGGTCTGGTAGCCGCTGTCACAGGGTTATCCCTGACCGGTCTATCCCCCTCCCTAGCCCTGTTGCTAATGGCGATCGCCGGTATGGCCACGGGGGGGCTGTGGATCGCCATCATAGGAGCTCTACGGTACTACCGAGGCGTGAATGAAACCATTAGTAGTTTATTGCTCAACTACGTAGCCATCCTGCTACTCAACCACCTGGTGGAAGGGCCGCTGCGGGATCCGGCCTCCCTCAACCAACCATCCACCTATCCCTTAGCCGATGCCTTGCATCTGGGAAATTTTCCGGGGTCTCGCATCCACTACGGATTGCTGTGGGGGCTGCTGATTTGTACGATCGCCCATTTTTTGATTCAGCGCACCACCTTTGGTTTCGCAACCCGGGTGGTGGGTGGCAATGCCCGGGCGGCAAAAATGGCTGGGTTAGCGGTGGGCAAGCTGACCCTGGCCATCTGTTTTATGGCCGGGTCCTGCGCGGGGTTGGCCGGCATGATCGAGGTGGCCGCGGTGCACGGCCGGGCGAATGGGGCACTCCACTCTAACTATGGCTATACGGGTATTCTGGTGGCCTTTGTCGCCCGGCAAAATCCTCTGGCGGTTACCCTGGTTGCCCTATTAATGGGGGGGATTCTGGCCAGCGGTAGCCTGTTGCAGCGGGCCCATGGTTTGCCAGATGCGACGGTGTTGCTCTTTCAGGGGTTAGTTTTTCTGGTGATTCTCTACAGCGAATCCTGGTATGGACGAATGGCCTGGTTTCAAGCACCGATCGCCGATAGTGGCGAAGGGGGAAGGGGCCAATGACAACGGATGCACTCGGTGGGTGGGGATTGCCTCTGGCTATTTTGGGAGGCACACTGCGTGGCAGTGTACCCTTTTTATTCGTCAGCCTGGGGGAATGCCTCACAGAAAAGAGTGGCAAAATCAACCTGGGGTTGGAAGGATCGCTGCTGTTGGGGGCGATCGCCGCCTATGCCACCTCCTACCATACGGGTTCCCCCTGGTTGGGGGTACTGCTAGCCGGATTGGCTGGAGTGATACTGGGGGCGATCCATGCCTGGCTGGTGCAGCAGCGGCGCGTCAACGATATCTCTGTGGGTATTGCCATGCTGGTGTTTGGCAGTGGGGCAGCATTTTATCTGGGTAAACCCTACATTCAGCCCATTGCCCCCCAACTCCCCGCCATCCCCTTGGGGGCCTGGAGTCCCTTACCCCAGGTACAGTCAGCCCTGATGCTGAGCCCGTTATTGCTGCTGGGCATGGCGATCGCGCCATTGATGCAGTGGTTTTTCCGATCTACCCGCTGGGGGTTGATGATTCGTGCGGTGGGTGAAAGCCCAGTTGCCGCCGCCGCCATGGGCATCTCTGTGCCTAGGGTGCAAACCCTGTGCATCATTTCCGGTAGCCTGATCGCGGCAGTGGGGGGATCCTACCTATCCCTCTATTTTCCGGGCAGTTGGAACGAAAACATCTCCAGTGGCCAGGGATTAATTGCCATCGCCCTGGTGATATTTGCCCGCTGGAACCCCATCCATTGTTTGTTTGCCTCCTTTCTGTTTGGCGGTACCCAAGGCTTAGGACCTGCCATCCAATCCATTGGGGTGGAATCCTACTATTACCTGTTCAACTCCATTCCCTACCTATTGACCCTGGTGGTGATGATTCTGACCTGTTCCCCCCATCGGGCTTCCGTGGGAGCACCGGAATCCCTTGGCCGAGCTAATAATCAGTGACACGTTTTCTATGAAACCGTTTGATTTACTCCTGCAGAACGCCCTGCTGCCAGAGGGAACCCTGGCTCAGGTTGGCATCCATGAAGGTAGAATTTCTGCCATCTTACCTGCCCACACCTTCGCCGGCCTGGCTTGCCAACGAATTGACCTGCAAGGAAATTTGCTCTGTCCCGGATTGGTGGATGGACACATCCATCTCGACAAGACCTTTATGGGGGCAGGGTGGATTCCCCACATTCCTGGAGATAGGGTACGCCGGCGGGTTGAGATTGAGCAACACATTTTGGCCACCCTGGAGGTGCCCGTTGAGACCCGAGCCATGGCCCTGGCAGAACGAGCGCTGGTCCAGGGCACAACTACCCTGCGCACCCATGTGGATATTTATCCATCGGTGGGACTTAAAAACCTCTGGGGGGTGTTGCAGGTTCGCGATCGCCTGAGATCGGTGCTCGATATCCAAATTGTTGCCTTTCCCCAGGCAGGGCTGATCGCCTGTCCCGGCACCCTGGAGCTTCTTAATGCGGCCCTTTCAGAGGGTGCAGACCTGGTCGGTGGCCTGGACCCAGCAGGGATTGATGGAGATGTTACCGGACACCTAAACGCCATTTTTCAATTGGCGGAGCAGCATCAGGTTCCCCTTGATATTCATTTACATGATCCGAATGATCTGGGTATTTACCAAATTGATCAGATCATTCAACGCACGGAAGCCCTGGGCATGCAAGGTAAGGTTGCCATTAGCCATGCCTATTGCCTGGGTATGGTTCCTGCGGCGGTTGCTGGCGCCACCATCGAGCGTCTGGCCGCGGCCAGAATTGCCATCATGACCAATGCCCCAGGACATCACCCATTTCCCAACATCACTGACCTGCGATCCGCTGGAGTAACGGTATTTTCCGGTTCCGACGATGTGCAAAATGCCTGGTGCCCCTTCAACCATGCCGATATGCTAGAACGGGCGATGCTGATTGCCTACCGCTCCAACTTCAAAACCGATGCCGATCTAACCCTTGCCTTTAATTTGGTGACTAAGGGCGGAGCTACCGCCTTGGCAATTGGTGACTACGGCATCCAGGTAGGGGCGATCGTTGATTTCTGCGTAGTTTCCGTGGGCTCGATTCCAGAGGCAATAGCTCTCCACAGCCCTTGTCAATTCGTATTTAAGCGAGGCAGGCTGGTTGTTCAAGCAGGGAGGAGAACTGACATAGATAACCAATAGGTTTATTCAGAAATAAGGGGAATTAACAGATTTATCTGTTTCCAGCCCTGTGAACCTGAAAATTCGACATATAGGGTTTTTCATAGAGTGAGACACCCAATTGCTCAGTCCTACCCCCCAGCGCCTGGCTGTTGGAGTTTCACGCTGTACCCCCCCTTGGCAAGGGGGGGTAAGGGGGGGGTGTTCACATCGCACTTCACCCGAGTGAAAACCGCTATAGCGAAATCAGCCAAACCTATTACTAAAAGAGGGATACAGCATTTCGCGTTGACTTTCTAACTCTTTTTAGTCTAGGGTTTGGGTGGAATTTCTGCTATCACCAAGGGTTTTCCTCCATGGCTTCCTCCCCTGCCTTCACCGCCGCCGTCCCCCTGGATCAGCTGCGCTACAATGACCAGGGCCTGGTGCCGGCCATTGTGCAGGACTACCTGGATGGCACGGTGCTGATGCTGGCCTGGATGAGCCGGGAATCTTTACAAAAAACTCTGGAGACCGGTGAAACCTGGTTTTGGAGCCGTTCTCGCCAGGCCCTCTGGCACAAGGGGGCCACCTCTGGCCATACCCAGCGCCTGCGGGCAATCCGTTACGATTGCGATAGCGATGCCCTGCTGGTGACGGTGCAGCAGGTGGGGGATGTGGCCTGTCACACCGGTGAGCGTAGTTGTTTTCACCAGACTGCCGATGCCAGGGTGCCGCCCCCCGCCGATACCCTATCCCAGGTATTTGGGGTGATTCGCGATCGCCAACAGCATCCCGACCCCAACTCCTACACCTGTAAACTGCTGGCGGGGGGTGATAACAAAATCCTCAAGAAAATTGGCGAAGAGGCGGTGGAGGTGGTGATGGCCTGCAAGGACGACGACCCTGGGGCGATCGCTGGGGAGGTGGCGGACCTGTTTTATCACACCCTGGTGGCCCTGGCCTATCACCAGGTCGACCTGCAGGCGGTTTATCGGAAACTGCAGGAGCGCCGTCGTTAGAATAGTCCCCTATGTTTGCTACCTTTTCAGATGTAAATCGCCACGAGATGCGCAATGAGGTTGAGTCTCTTGACGTTGCCTTTGTTGCGGCTTGTTGGGCCATGGCTGGGGAAAGGCAAAATAGTTTAACCTTCCAAGCTACTTTGGCATCGACAAGCAGCTGGGGTCTGGGGTGTAACCGTTCACATCCCTCCCCTCATTCGAACGAGGAATCAAGGGTTGTGGCGGTTTAGCCGGGGGGGGAATGAATCATTACGCTGGGGTTGTACAAAAAATGTACAACAAAAATTTTGGCAATCATTTATACAGGCTAAAAAAAGTGGAAGTCTCTCGAGGGGCTATTCACTGTTGGTTAGCCCCAAAGCCTCTATAAATGGACTATCCAGGGTTTAGTAAGAGGAGTTATCCCTAATTGGGCTCAGTACTATAGAGAATAGAAATAGGTACCATCTCTCATCCTGGTACGGCTGGTCAAGCTATGGTTACTGTCGATAGTGGTTATATTCTTGTGGTCGATCCACAACGCCGGGAAATACCGGCGTTCCCCCCTACGCGCCTCGACCTGGATTACCCTGTGTTCGTGGTCAACTCCACGGAACAGGCAATGGGGCGATTAAATCAAGGCTTTCCTTGCCTGATAATCTTAATTATAGATGATGGACAGGAGTGGCTGCGGTCCTCCATTGAGCAGCTACGGGAGATGACCGATGTCAGGGCGATGACCATTGTGGCTTTAACTGACGCTACCAGTCCTGAGTGGCAGTACGATGAGGACATGCCCGATGTGGATGGGTTCTTAGTTAAACCCCTCAGCCTGGATATTCTCAAATCTTTAGTAGCCTCCGCCACCGCTAGACAAAACAAGGATCGGGGTCTAGTCGGTAAAAAAACAGCATCGCCCATGGTCAACTATTCCCTCAACCCTAAAGTTTTGGGCATTGAACAGGACTATGTTAGCTCGATACCCTGGCTCCAGCAGTCCTAGGCTGTGGTCTAACCCCAGGGCTTGAGAAGGATAAAGACTGGCCATCCTTAGGGCCTCAGCCAGGTCTAAACCGCCATGGACCACACAGTTTTTCACCGCTTCCATCAGGGTTAGCGCCGACCCACCCAGGGTGCCATCAGCGGAGATACAGCGACCGTTTTGGTAAAACACTTGCTGCCCACCAATCATAAAGGAGGACAGGGTTGTACCCACCGGTGGTGTGGCATCACTGACCAAAATCAATCGATTGCCCTTTATGGCCTTGGCTAGACGGAGGGAGCCGTAGTGAACATGGTGACCGTCGGCAATAATCCCAGCGTAGACCTCCGGTCGACTGAACACCGCTCCCACCAGCCCTGGACTACGCCCTAACCAGGGGGACATGGCGTTAAACAGATGGGTAACCATGGTTATGCCCCGCTCAAACCCGGCCAGGGCTTGCTCAAAGGTGGCATCGCTATGGCCAGCGGAAACTACAATGCCCGCCCTTGATAGCTGTTCAACCACTTCCTCCTCAACCATCTCGGGGGCCAGGGTAACCAACCTCACCACCCCAGGTCCCCTTGCCACTATGCGCTCAACCATGGTGGTATCGGCAGGACGAATATGGGTAGGGTCGTGGATGCCTCGTCGCTCGGGATTCAGGTAAGGTCCCTCCAAATGCAAGCCCAGCACCCGGTCAGGGTAAGTCTGGCGGTAATCTTCAATCACCGCCATGGCCGACTCCATGGCGGCATCATCGGTGGTAATCAGTGTGGGTAGAAAGCTGGTAGTACCACTTTTCAAGTTAGTGAGGTGCATGGTGTCCAAGGTGGCTGGGGTGATGACATCGTTAAACATTACCCCGCCGCAACCATTCAGCTGCAAGTCAATGAACCCGGCGGCCACAATCAAGCCACGGCCATCCACTTGGTCGATCTGGGAATCTAACTGAAGTTCTGGAACCAGGTCGACAACCCTATCGTCCTTGATAACCAGGGCATGGTGTTGGAGCTGTTGATGGCCGGTATAGATGGTGCAGTTTGTTAAGGCATACATGGATACCTAGCAATTAGATAGGTGCTTTCCTAGGATTTAGGATTAGGGGGATCAACTTCTCCCGGAGAGTCACCCTTGTCACCGTAACGAATACCACGGTATACCATACCCTGATCAGAGTCCTTGGCAACGGGGGAGGGGGACTGGGGGAGCGGACTGGAGGTGATCTTCACCCCTCGGTAGACAATTTGATTAACATTTCGGTTGGTTTCTAGATCTCTGGTCTGGGGGGAGACAGCAGCTGTAAAAGAAGGCTCAGCAGGAGAACTGCCGATAACTCGGGAAGGCTCTTGAGGGGCTGGGCTAGAGTTGATTTTTACGCCTCGGTAGACAGTTTGGTTAACCTTAGGGTTGGCTTCTGCCTCCACGGTCTGGGACCGGGTAGACGTAGCCAGGGAATTATCAGAATGCCAGCCTTCAATTTGGGCAGTCATCAAACGCTGGAAGCCGTAGATTACGGCTATCAAGCCAACCAATAAAATAGGCCAGGGCATTTCCACTAAGCCTACCAACACAAGGATCAGGACAGTGAAAATACCAACAGCGATACCAAGAATTAGCAGAAAGGCCATGGTACCAGGAACCCTCCCAAAGTCATAGACCCTACAATAATATTTTTTACCTTAGCGGAAGTCCGAAAGCTTTTCACGGGATTAGCCATAGAATTAGTTATAATTCTCTTACAAAGCTTATCATCCCTGTAAAGCCCGTAAATGGTAGGATAATTTGTTTTGTCACCCAAGTATTTCCCAAAGCCTTACTTATAGCTCTAGCCAGACCCCTGAGGCTGATTGACTGACAAAACACGCACTGCCGCCTCCCTAAATCCTTTCCCAGAGCGGGATTGGGGCTTATAATCCAGGTTTTCGGTTTGAAGTTCCTTCTCCCACAAGGGGAGAAGGGATTTAGGGACGAGGGAAAAAAGATCTGTCAGTCAACCAGCCCCTGAGGATAGGGTTAATCGATAGAATTTGATTACGACTAAGGCAAAAAACCTCCCTAGCCATCGGTGATGGTGGGTCCATGTTTGATCAAACAGCTAGAAACTCTTGAACAACATCGTTGCTAAGCTCATGGGTAGGACCGGAGGCAACAATGCTGCCCTTTTGCATGGCATAGTAATAGTCAGCCTGGCGAACAAAGTGTAGGTGTTGCTCGACCAATAAAACCGAAATTCCTCTGGTGGCGATAATCTGACGAACAGCCGCTTCAATATCCAAAATAATTGAAGGCTGAATACCTTCAGTGGGCTCATCCAGCACTAGCAGTTGGGGCTGTCCCATGATCGCCCGGGCGATCGCCAACTGCTGCTGCTGACCGCCACTTAGATCTCCGCCCATACGGCCCAGCATGGTCTTTAACACAGGAAACAGATCAAAGATAAACTCGGGAATCTCCTGGCTAGCCTGGCCGCGCTTACCCAGAGCCTCCTGGCCGATCAGCAGATTCTCTCGCACCGTCAGTCGGGGAATGATTTCTCGCCCCTGGGGAACATAGCCGATACCCAGGCGGGCGCGACGATCGGGGGAAAGGGGATCAATCACTTGACCGGTGTAGCGGATTTCTCCACGCCGCGATCGCAAAAGCCCCATGATGTTTTTTAGCAACGTGGTTTTGCCAACGCCGTTACGACCAATCAGACAAACCATCTGACCCCGGGGCACGGTTAGGTCCACATCCCGCAGAATATGACTTTCCCCATAATAGAAGTTAAGCCCGGTGATGCTCAACATGGGAGCTGTGAGGGGGTCTTGGTAGGTGGGTAGGGGTAGGGTGCTGGTCATAGTGGTACTAAGGTCTTTGGTCGAGATTGTCTAGGGCCAGGGCCTCGAGACGGACTACGGTTGCTGTTGGTAGGTTGAGCAGTTGCAGCAGTTTTTGGTAAGTGATGGCCTCGATGTGATTGATGCGATTGACACAAATCACCTCGTAACTCAGCATCAAGGCCTGTTCCCGCTGGCTGTCGGTTTGCAACTGGGGTACCAACTCCTCCAGGGTAAGGGCCTTGGCTAGTAGATCCTCCAGCTGGTGGCGGACAGCGCCCTGATCCTCAAGGCTATGGGCGAACCGTTGGCTGAGGCGATCTAAAATCAACTGCTGTTGGCTGGCCTCTAGCCGATGGTCAGCCCAGGCCATGGTGGCGGCGATCCGCAGTAATAACATTTGTTCGGCGCTGAGGTGGGTTTCCTGACCTAGGTAGACCTCGATTACCCGGGGGTCATTTTGCACTTGGTCCATAGTCCCCTCACAGAGCACGGTGCCTTCGTGGAGGACGGTGACCTGGCGAGCAATTTGACGGACAAATTCCATATCGTGCTCAATCACCACAATGGAGTGACTTGCGGCCAAAGACATGAGCAGTTGACCAGTCTTTTCGGTTTCTTCATCGGTTAGCCCCGCCACCGGCTCATCCACTAATAACAGGTCAGGGGATTGGGCCACCAGCATACCAATTTCCAGCCATTGTTTCTCTCCGTGGGAGAGCAGAGCCGCTGGAATATCGGCTTTGTAGTCTAGGCCAATGGTTTCTAATAGCCCGCCAACGGTACGCTTTTCAGCCTTGGGAGTTTGACCAAAGAGGGTAGAAAAGACATTTTTATGCCGGTTACAGGATAGCTCCAGGTTTTCCCGAGGGGTGAGATTGAGGTAGACCCGCGGGGTTTGGAACTTACGACCAATTCCCAGGCGAGCAATCTCATGCTCCTTACGTTTGCCCAGATTTTCTCCCTTAAAGTAGGCCACCCCCTCGGTGGGTTGGACCTTACCGGTAATCACATCCAAAAAGGTGGTTTTACCAGCCCCGTTAGGACCGATAATCACCCGCAGTTCTCCTTCTTCCATCGCGAAATTGAGGTGATTTAGGGCCTTAAACCCGTCAAAACTAACGGTAACATCTTGAATCTCAAGAATTTTTGGCTTAATCACCATTAAATCTCCTTTTCAGCCAGGTTACTGCCTTCGACATCAGCTTCACTGTAGATTACTGATCCTGGTCCAAGGCCCAGGGCTTGATTAACAGCAGCGCCAAACTGGCGTTGTCCCCAGCCGATCAAACCATCGGGCAGGGCGGTAACCACCAGCAGGAAGAGTGCCCCCTGGAAAAATAGCCAGACGTTAGGAAATCGTTCGCTCAGTAAGCTCCGAGCCATGTTGACCAACACCGCACCTAAGATGGCCCCCACCAGGGTAGCTCGCCCCCCTACCGCAACCCAAATCACCATCTCGATGGAAAAGGCAATGTCCATCGCCTGGGGGGAAATAATCCCGGATTGAACGGTGTATAGAGCACCGGCGATACCAGCGATCGCGCCAGAAACGGAAAACACCAGAACCTTAAAGCTAGCAGGGTTGTAACCCGAAAACCGCACTCGGTTTTCATCGTCGCGAATGGCCACCAGCATCCGGCCAAACCGACCGCTGGTAAGCCACCGGCAGAGAGCGTAAACCGCAACTACACTGAGAACGGTGACAACGTAGAAGAAAAACTGCATCCTGGAGCTTCCCACCTCTTGACCCAAAAATACTGTGGTAGAGGTCTTGAGACCATTGGTACCGTTAATCAACTTTTGTTGACCATTGAAAAAGTTAAAAAAGACCACTAGGGCAGCCTGGGTCAAAATAGAGAAGTAAACTCCCCGAATGCGATTTCGGAACACCAAATAACCAAATAACCCTGCCACCAGGGCTGGAATTGTAACGATGGCAAGTAGGGTAAAGGGGAAGTTGTAGAAAGGTTGCCAAAACCAGGGCAGCGAGGATACTCCGTAAAGGCTAAAAAATTCCGGCAACTCTCCTGGTGGCAAAGATTCCAGGGATAGATACATGGCAAAGGCGTAGCCCCCTAGGGCAAAGAAAATGCCATGACCGAGACTGAGCAGACCCGTGAAGCCCCAAATCAGGTCAATGCCTAGGGCCACAATAGCCAGGGAGAGAAAGCGACCGACTAATCCCAGTCGAAACTCCGATACCAGGAGGGGCAGGATCAGCAGTAAAAAGAGGGCGATCGCCACCACTGCTATAACTTCTAACATTAACTTCCACCTGCCCAGGGCCTGGGCTAGCCGGCGGGGCTGTATGGGTATATCCATGGTCATCCTCTACACCTCTACGGAACGACCTTTCTGCGGAAACATGCCAGCCGGCCGCACCTGCAGGAAAGCAATAATCAGGGCAAAAACCATTACCTTGGCCATGCTGGTCGTGGCGAAGAATGTAAGGAAGTCGGCCAGAGGCCTAAATAAATCTCCAGACGGTATCAGTAGGGCGAGGCTACCGGAGCCAATTAAGTAGGTAGCTACCCCAATCACCAGGGCAGCAACTATACTGCCCACCAGCTTGCCGACACCCCCTACCACCACTACCATGAAAGCATCCACGATGTAATTGCCACCGAGATTTGGCCCTACGGAACCCAATAGGGTAACGGCGCAACCAGCAATTCCAGCCAGCCCAGAGCCCAGGGCAAAGGTAAGGGCATCAACCCGTTCAGTGGGAATACCCAAACAGGCGCTCATACTACGATTCTGAGTGACGGAGCGAATTCGCAAGCCCCAGGCGGTACGGTTGAGAAACCAATAAACAGCAATCAAGCAAATAACCGTCAGAGCAATAATAAATAAACGAGCGTAGGGAAACTGAAGAACATTACCCAGTGACAAACCGCTCCGCAACCAGGATGGAGGAGTAACGTCGACATTGCGGGTGCTAAACCAAGCTCGGGTAAACTTTGCAGTACCGTTATTTTGGAGCAGCAACCCAGCCAGGCCAGCAATGGTAGCCGACAGGAGTAACCAAAGGGTATTAACCCAACTGCCCAAACGTTGCCAATCCGTGTAGCGGTCCAGAATTCGGCTTGCCAGCATAAACAACAGGGCGAAAACTGCCAGAGCGATCGCCATAGGCCAATTTACACTACGAACAAACTGGCGCAAAATCAAACTTACACCCCAGGTGGCCAGAAGGGTCTCTAAAGGACGACCGTAGAGATGGCGAATGACACTGCGCTCCATCAACAATCCCACCAGGGCTGCGACCAGAAAAGCAAGGGGTAAGGCTGCAAAAATATAACTTTCTAAAGCCCAATCTCCCAGAGTTTTGGCCCCGTTTTGAACAACGTAGGTGGTGTAAGCACCTAACATCATCAACTCACCATGGGCAAGGTTAATCACCCCCATTAGTCCAAAAACAATGGCTAAGCCCAGGGCTACAATTAATAACACGGCACCGATACTAATGCCATCAAAGAGGCCACTTATTAAGCCCTCAATCACACTCAATCCTCAATTACAGCGAGTAGGCAAGTAGGTGAAATATAGCGGTTTTCGATAGAGTGAGATACCCCATTGCTCAATCCTACCCCCCCAGCACCTGGCTGTTGGGGTTTCCCGC
>JBEIUS010000229.1:0-3831 GCA_040374235.1 Leptolyngbya sp.
CGCTCCGCCCCCAGCTGCCCCCGTGGCCAGCCCGCCCCAGGGAGAGGTTGTCGCCATCGCTCCGCCCCCAGCTGCCCCCGTGGCCAGTGCGACCCAGGGAGAGGTTGTCGCCATCGCTCCGCCCCCAGTTGCCCCCGTGGCCAGCCCGCCCGAGGGAGAATACCCTGTCATCGCTCCGCTGCCCCCCGTCCAAGCCTCCCTGCCCAATATTGCCCGGGTGCCGCCCATCGCCCCAGCGGTGCCGCCGCCACTTTCCGCTGTCCCTGTCAGTGCTCCGCCCCAAGCTGCCCCGGGGGCGATCGCCCCCAGCCCTGCTCGCTCTCCCATCGCTCCGCCCGCTCCCCCAGCAGCAACCACCGTCAGCCCGGTGACGGAACTGCCCGCCATCGCTAGAATACCGACCCACCGGCCCCACCCAGCGGCGACGGTGTCCTTCCCGGAAACCACCGACGGGGTTGCATTTGCCAGGGACGGTGGGCCATGGAGTGGGCGGTGATAGCGCCGTTAAGTCGTGCCTTTCCTGAGCTACGCAGTACCTTTGGGGAGCGTTCAACTTAGTCAGTTTTTGACAGCCCTACTTGCCATTCAAGATAATCGCTCCCCATTCTCCCGGTAGGCGGTTATCGCTGACAATAGGAAAAGTTCTGATCATCCCATTTCCCATGGCTAAATCGATTTTGATTACCGGTGCCTCCAGTGGCATTGGCTACGAACTGGCCAGGGTCTGTGCCGGTCACCACCATGATCTGGTACTGGTGGCGCGGCGGGGCGATCGCCTGGAGGCCCTGGCGGATCAGCTTAGGGCCAGTCATCCTATCCAGGTGTGGACCTACAGCGCCGATCTCACCCTGGCCCAGGCCCGCTTGGAGCTGTTTGAGTGGACCCAATCCCTGGGGGTGGCCCTCTACGGCCTGGTTAATAATGCGGGGTTTGGCTACCAGGCCCCCCTGGTGGAGACCGACTGGGATACCCAAAATGCCATGGTGCAGCTGAATATTACCGCCCTTACCCACCTCACCCGGCTCTATCTGCCGGGGCTAGTGGCCCAGGGCCAGGGGCGAATTTTGAATGTGGCCTCCACCGCCGCCTTTTTGCCCGGGCCCTACATGGCGGTGTATTTCGCCTCCAAGGCCTTTGTGCGCTCCTTTACCACGGCGATCGCCACTGAGGTCCAGGGTACTGGGGTGACCGCCACCACCCTCTGCCCCGGCCCCACTGAGTCGGAGTTTCAAGAGCGGGCCGGCATTTCCGGTGGCAAGATGGCCCAGGGGCCCTTGCCCAGCGCCGCTGAGGTGGCGGCCTATGGCTACCGTGCTATGGAACAGGGCCGGGCGATCGCCATCTATGGCACCACTAACCAGGCCCTGGCCTGGCTGACCCGGCTGCTACCCTACGACCGTTTAGCCAGGGTGATGAAAAATCTGCAGGAGGATGGCTAGCTCCTGGCGCCCTTGACCTGAGGCTTTCCAAGCATGGCATAAGCATGTATACTCATTCAGAATTCCGTGGTCCCTGATTTCTCGATGGGACTGTCCTGTTCCCTTGGTAAGAGTCTATGCATTCCCTTAAAAATTATTTCTACAGCGGTTTATTGGTTCTGGTTGCCGCCGGTGGTGTTCTGAGCGCCGTTCCCACCAGGGCTGATCAAGTCGTCCATGGTCTAGCCACCTGGTATGGACCTGGCTTTGCCGGTAACCGCACCGCCAGTGGGGAAGTTTTCAATCCGAGTGCCCTAACGGCGGCCCACCGCACCCTACCCTTTGGTACCCAGGTACGGGTTACTAATCTAAACAATGGCAGGTCGGTAGTTGTGCGCGTTAACGATCGCCTGGGTGACCCAGCCATTGCCATCGATCTTTCCAGCGGTGCTGCTCAGGCTATTGGCCTGACGGTTACTTCCCAGGTAAAAATGGAGATTCTGGGTCGTTAATCATCCTGCCACTGGGGGCTACCCAGTACAGACAGGTTAGGAGATGGGTGTATTTAGCAGAGCAACCGCAGTGGTAGCATAGCATCAGTCTTTTGTCCCATGAATACCGTGGAATTAAAGCAACATATTCGAGAAATTGCCGATTTCCCCAAGCCAGGAATTCTATTTCGGGACATTACGCCACTGTTGGGTAACCCCAGGGTTTTGCAGTACAGCATTGACTTGCTGGCCGATGGGGTAGCTGACTACCAGGCTGATTATATTGCCGGGATTGAGTCGCGGGGGTTCATGTTTGGCATGCCCCTGGCCTATAAAATGGGCATCGGTTTTGCCCCCGTGCGTAAGCCAGGCAAGCTGCCCGCCGCTGTCCATGCCGCCAGCTACGCCCTGGAATATGGCAGCGATAGCCTGGAATTACACCAGGATGCCTTCCCCCCCGGTAGTCGCGTCCTGATTATTGATGATCTTGTGGCTACGGGGGGGACCGCCGCCGCCGCCGCCACCCTGGTGGAACTGGCGGGTAGTCAGGTGGTGGGTTTTGGCTTTGTGATTGAGTTACTGGCTCTCCAGGGGCGGTCTAAACTGCCAGACATCCCGATCATGTCTTTAGTTCAATACTGATCGGGGTTAGGGGGTAAATCGTAACGGTAGGCCTATCCCAAGGATCACGGGGGGTGAGTGAGATGACCCTTGAGGGGGGGCCAGAGGAGTATCTATTCTCTTCCCTTGGCAAGGGGGCGATTAAGCAGGGTGATGTACTGGGAAAGGGCTTGGGGTGTAGACCCAAAGCAGCTTCTCTGTGGATGGGCAACGCATGTTTTGTCAATTGCGGCACCGACCTTCTTTCCCCCCTATAAACTCGATACCGCCCATTACACCGCTGAGGGGTACTACGCTTTGGTGGATGGTGGGGTTTTTGTTAACAACCCTGCCTCCCTTGCCATGATGGAGGCGATGATTTCCTACAAACGGGAAAAAGCCAAGGAACTATTGAGAACAGAAACCCTAGTGGTTTCCTTGGGTACTGGTTCGCTGACCAGGCAGTACAGCTATAAAAAGGCGAAAAACTGGGGGCAAATTCAGTGGGCACTCCCCATCCTAAACGTTGTCATGGATGGTCAAAGTGAGGGCGTCGCCTATCAACTGAACGACTTAATGGTGTCTGAAGGAGACCACCGCAACTACTACCGTTTTCAACTGCCATTAACCAGTGATGATCAGCACGATCACATGGACAATGCCAGTCCTGAGAATCTTGAATACCTGAGTAAACGGGGCAGACGACTGATCGAGCAGGAGCAGGAAAGCCTGAATGAATTGTGTGACAAGCTCCTTCAGGAGCAAACCAGAAAAGGGCTCGCTAGGCGGTTAGCAGAGGTTGGTATACCTCCACGGTAGTTGCCAAAAAAGAAAGTGCCCAGGACTCGTTAGTCCAGCCAGAACAGAACTGCCTTGCCAGGCTGAGGGCCAGAGTCCTACTCCGGCTCCTCAGCCCCATCGGGCAAACTATAGGCACCCGCAAGGGGGCGGCAGCCCGCCAGACCACCACTCAGCCGATCCACCCGGTCCTCAGGGTTCTGACCCAAACTACCCTCTCTCAGGAGATTTGCAATCGCCATGGCACGTAAACAGCTTTTCTACCTTAGTTTAATGGTCACGGTTTTATCCTCCATGGCACTGACAGCCCTTGGGTCTCCCCTGACCAACCCCCAAACTCCCTGGGGTATTCTTTCCTTTGAGCTGTGCGCCTATGGCGCCTCCTGCACGGCCATGGTGCAAAGCTGGAATAGCTCTGTTCAACTCCAGGCGGCCCTTAGCCTCGGGGTGGATTATCTGTTCATGGTGGCATACTCCGCCACCCTCTTCCTTGCCCTATTGATGATGGCGGATCATGTACCGTC
>JBEIUS010000054.1:0-18836 GCA_040374235.1 Leptolyngbya sp.
AAAGCTGTCTTGCGATCGAGGATGCCATAAAGTCTGTCTTGATTGGCAGACTGATCATCAGCTACTAAGGTTAGACGGCGTATGGCAGAAATCGTAAGCTTTGTCTGTTCAGGTAAAGTAGCTTTTCCGGACAGGGTAAACTGACCAGGATCATTACTTTTCATAACTTGATCAATAGTTAATACGGTATCACTTGAATCTCCACGGAGGGGACTGATAAGTTGACTAAATACCTGACTACAGGAGGTGTTTAAAGTAATAACCAGAGCCAGGAATATCGGCAGGACTATTCTTCGCATAGGAAAACTATAAAAACTACAAAGGTCGCAAAGTTATTGTAAAAACTGTCTAGAATTCCTGTTTCCTTACGGCCTCACCGATATCCTACTATTATTCGGTTAAATCAAGCTACCCCTTAACGTTAAGTCAATGTCTTTGAGCCTGTAATCACAGAGGCCATCTTTATCATGCCCCTATCCTATAGATTTCTTTACAATTCTCTCTATCTAAATCTAATCAAATGCGTTCCAGTATTTTTAGCCGTTATTAATTATCCTGGGATCGCCTACGGATCCCAGCTAACTAACCTATCTTCCCTACCGGAAGTTGTCGCTCAGCAGGGTGATCAATACGAGCCGACTCGGGTTGATTTAGTGGCCCTGGAGAGTGGTTCCCCTACCCCTTCAGGCTTCATCAATAGCCCATCCGATTTTCTACCTCAGGCAGGTCATGCCATTCCCTGGGACATTGCCCAAGTACCTTCGGTTGGTATGGGTGGGCAGCCTGGCTTCACCGGCGGGCTCACGGCCTATCCGATGACAACCTATCCCATGGTTGCATCGGGTCCTGGTGTGCAGGGCGCAGTTCCCCAGCAGGGCGGAGTAGTACCCTGGCAGTTAGCTCCGGGGGCCGGGGGGTACGTCCCAGCAGGACAGCCGGTTATGCCGGTAGGAGCTCCTGGGTTGCCAGCCTATTCCCCCGGGGCCGGCATGTGGATGATGCTCTGGGTCCCCTATGGTATGTCCATGGCGCCCTCCCCCACAGCGGTGCAACCCGGGGCCAGCTCCATGGCCTACTATCCAACGGTTCCCTACGGGTTAATGCCAGGCTATTGGCCCGGAGCCGTGCCGTCCACCGTCGCCCCTGGGTCGGCTTGGCCAGTCGGTTACCTTCCCCAGGGATCACCGGTTTTACCCCAAGGGCCAGTCTATGGGTCCTCAGGGGGGGGGAGCACCTACCTGCCAGGACCTGGCATGCCGCCGGGAATGTCTCCCATTGGCGCCTATGGTCAGCCCTATGGCTATGGATTCCCACCGGGGGGGTATGGAACAGCCGTGCCGCCCAGTATGCCGGTTCAGCCCTATGCCCTGGTTACCCCCGAGCCCCCTTCGCCTGCCCCCCTAGCCGTACCTAGGTTACCCAACACTGCTCACTCATCAAGCAATCGGGCTATTCAACCGCCGCCAGTACTCCTAACCAGTGCATCGGTGCCCGTGAATGGCCTCATGGCTGCGGGTTCTCCAGGTGGGCAACGGAGTAACACCAGCCCCTCCCTGGTAGCGCCAGGTACCCTCAGCGCCAGTCCTGCCAGCCTTCCCCTCACCCCCTCTGCTGGGATCACGTCAGTTACTAGTCCTGGGGGACCGGCAGCTTCAGAACTAACTTCCCCCAGTGTTCCTAACCAATCCGTCACGGAGTCTAGCCTCTCCGCCGAAGGGTTGTACGTTCTCCAGGGAGATAGCTCCTCGGCCCGAGGTCGAGTTTCAGGTTTTCACTTTCTGTCGCCCAACTGGTTGATTGGGGGGGCTTTAGACATCGTCACCGGGCCAGACTTGACCAATGATGACGGTGTGCAGCTAACGGAGCTATACCTGGCAACTGCGATTCCCGCCCTTCCGGGTGTGCAGTTTCGAGTGGGGCAGCTGGATATGACCTCTTACTTCGATCGCAACAGCTTTGCTAAGGATATTTCCCGAGACTTTTTCAACTCTACCTTCCACACCAATCCGGCCTTAGTGGCTGGGGCTAATGTCACCTCTTCCCGTCCCGGTGGCTTAGTGCAGTGGTTAGTGATGGACAACCTGAACCTCAGTGCGGCGGTCTTTTCATCCTCTGGTAACATTGCTGATTTTGCCCTAGATGGGTTGGCGACGGAAGTGGGCTTCCGCATGGGTGACTTTGTCCTGAGAGGAACCTTCGTAACCGGTAACGGCTCTCAGTTTGACGGGGCCAAAGGCCGACTCAGCGGCTACGGAATCAATGCCGAATGGTTTATTCCGGAGGTCAATTTGGGCCTGTTTGGTCGTTACGGCGCTTTAAACAGTGCAGCTGGTTCTGAAGGCAACAATTATGTGATTGGCATCAGTACTCAGGATCTATTTATGCAGGATGACCGCCTTGGTCTGGCCTATGGGCGCAACCTACCCCTGAACTCGGTGGAGGAATCCACCCCAGATGTTTTGGAGTTGTTCTACGATTTCGTCGCCCTACCTAACCTGCGCATCGGTTTTACTCTCCAGCAGCGTAACCAGCTCCAGGATTCCTACGCCGGATTTCGGATTCGGGGAGGTCTGGATATTCTGCCTAACCCTTCCCTACCCTAAGGTGCATCCCATGAATAAACGAATGAATCGGCAGTACTTTGCGGTGTGCAGCTTAACCTTTGCCCTGCTCACTATCTCTGGGCCATTAGGATCTAGCTTGGGTTATAACGGTTTAACCATAGCCCCGGTCTACGGCCAAACTGCGACGGTGGCTCGGGGCTACGATCTCCTGGCCAAGGGGCGAGTCAATGATGCCATTGCTGTCTTCCAGCAGCTAGTGCGACAAAATCCCAAGGATCTAGAGGCTTTGACCGGGCTGGTGATTGCCTATCGTCGGGCTGGGCGCGACAGCGATGCCTTTGCTACCCATCAGCGTATCCTTGTTCTCGATCCTGACAATCGTCTGTCCTTGAATACTTTAGGGTTTCTGGGGGAATTTCGTCCCGAGTGGCAACCCATTGGTATTGAGGCCCTGACTCGGCTTCTGCAGCTCGAACCTAACTCCCTTGAAGCTAGGGCCCAGCGAGCCAAACTCTATTACTTTCAAGGTTTATTTTCCCAATCTCTGGCGGATTATGCCCTGGTGCTGCCAAAAACCTCCGATGTAAACATTGTGGGGCCAGCGGCGGAAGCCCATACCTTTAGCGGCGACTATGCTACCGGATTGGCCCTCTTTGATCGATATCGCTCGGCTGGCGGAGTGATTAGCGGCGATCGCAGTATCGCCTATGCCCAGGCTCTACGAGACAGTGGTCAGGTGGTGGCCGCCATCCAGGTGCTTGAACAGGCGTTAGGAAAATCTACCAGCCAGTTGTTGAGTACTCAACAAATTCGGTTAATTGGGGCCCTGGCCAGCACCTATGCTGCGAACCGTCAGTTTCAAGAGGCCTCGGCCATTATTCAGCCCCTGCGAGGCCGCACCGATTCTCGTTTAACCCTGGCTCGAGCCCTTAGTGCCCTTGGCGATTACAGCCAGCAAGTTGGTTATAGCCAGGAAGCGGCCAACCTGTACATTGAGGTACTGCGCACAACTCCTCACCTGACACCAGGAGGACGACGGGAGGCTAGCTTTGTATTGGGGAATTTGCCTGAACATCGCTCCCTGGCTCTGCAGCTGGTGAATCAACTGGCTCAGGAACGACCAGAGGATGCTAGCCTCACCCTACAGCAACGCATCCTGGCTTACCAAATCGGTCAAATTGACCGCGCTGACTTTGTCCAACAGGTTCGCGCCAGCTTCCCAAGCTTACCCGCCGATCCTGTCCAGGTTCGCTATATGGGGCAGGTGCTGAGCCGGTTAGATCCGCCACCCCCTGAACTGTTGCCCCTTTATCAGAGTCTAGTGGCGGGGGGCGCCACCGAATCCTTCCTATCCTTTCGGATTGCCCAAATTTTTACTCAGCAAGGACGCCTGGCGGAAGCCCAGATGGCCTTGGCTAGCTATGCCAATACTCCAGCAGGTCGCCGTGATCTTGAAACTGTCCAACTTATGAGGGCGGATCTAGATCGTCGACAGGGTAACCTAGCTCAGAGTATCCAGGCGTACCAGGATCTGCTGGCCACTGCCCAGTTGCCCCTGATTCGGGCTGGGGCTGTTCAGGGTCTAGCAGCGGCTTATCAAATTCAAGGACGGTTTGCAGAAGCCTTGGCCCTTTACGATCAGTTAATTGCGGCCGATCC
Source organism: Leptolyngbya sp. (assembly GCA_040374235.1). GTDB lineage: Bacteria > Cyanobacteriota > Cyanobacteriia > Phormidesmidales > Phormidesmidaceae > Nodosilinea. Next base: position 4,224 of record JBEIUS010000054.1, read on the forward strand.
CCAGAATCTGGCTTACCCCATGGGAAGGGCAGCCCTAGCCTATCAGGCCGGGTTAATCACCGAAACCGATGCCTCAGCCCTATTAATTCAGGGTATGCAGCGGTATGCCGGTTCTACACCGCCCCAGGAGCTGATCACCTTAGCCACGGTTTTGCCCCCTAGCCCTTCCCGGGCAGAGCTCTACCGATCGCTGCTGGTGATCAACCCCGGTAATCCCCAATTACAGCTCCGGGCCCTGCAGGTGCTGGCATCTACGAATCCGGCCCAGGCGGAAGCCCAGGCTGCCCAATTGGTAGCGACCAATCCAGCTGTCCTTGACTGGTATTTTGTGCAGGGGGAGATTGCTCAGCAGACTGGCAATTACCCCCTAGCTCGCCAGAGCTACGAAACCATTTTGGCTCGCCAACCGAATAACTTTGATGCCCAGCTTGCCCTGGCTGGTCTGGAGTTTCAGTTGGGTAACTATAGCCGGGCTGAGTCTTTGTATAAAGCCATTCTGGCGTCGGATAGCAATAATGCGATCGCCCGCACCTCCCTAGCCGCCTTGAATGCCGCGCAGGGGTATCCCCTGGCGGCCCTGCGGCAGTTGCAAGCCTTTCAACAGGAGTTTGCCACCGTGGGGATGAGTAATCCTCAGATCAATCGTGAAATTCAACAGATTCAGGAAGGCTTACTTTTACAGCGAGGCTTCCGACTGCCTTGGGAAAGCTTTTAGCGGACGGCAGGTCCCCTGGCGGCGAACTATACCTGAGCCCTTTTCAAACAACCTCTTACCTGGTTGATCTTGATCTTGATTACCTTACCTTTTTTAGCTAGTTGGCCAACTATGCTGATACCCCTAACTCTCTCCTTGCTATGGAGTGCTGGTTGCACCGCGCAGCCCCCCGTACCGATCCAGTCCCTAGCCCTTAAAGCTAGGAATTTAGACCCACCGGTCTTCCTCCCGGGGCCGCCAGAGGGTGCTGGCTTGAGCCGCCAGGAATTGCTGGCCGAAAGCTGGGCCGCTTACCGTCAACGCTTTATCCAGGCCGACGGCCGAGTGATTGACTGGGAAGATGGGGCCCGGACTGTCTCTGAAGGGCAGGCCTATGCCATGTTGAGAGCAGTGCTGGCCAACGATCCAGCTACCTTTGATCTCACCCTGCGCTGGGCCGAGAATAACCTGAGTCGCCCCAGCCTACCCAATGATGGGGATGGCACCGATCATCTTTGGGCCTGGAAATGGGGCAAGGCGACCGATGGTAGCTGGGGTATTTTGGATGGTAATTTTGCCAGCGATGCCGATATCGATGCCATTACGGCCTTGATTTTTGCGGCCCGACGCTGGCAACGTTCAGACTATTTAGAACTAGCTCGTCTAAAGCTATCCGACCTTTGGATACAGGCGACGGTTACCCTGCCGGTGCTGGGACAGGAGGCGCCTCGCTATCTGTTACCCGGCTCCCTTTCCACCTTCCAACCCCGCCCTGGAGCTATTTATGTTAACCCTTCCTACTTTGCCCCCTACGCCTTTCGCCTTTTTGCCCAGGTTGATTCTGACCGGGACTGGCTTGCTCTAGTGGAGAGCAGCTACGACATTTTGGCTCAAGTTGATCAGCTTTCCCCCAAGGGCTTACCCAGCGATTGGGCGGTTCTAGACCTGGCCTCACAAACCCTCACACCCCTGCCCTCCGATGCTCCCTGGCGCAGCCAGTATGGATTTGACGCCTATCGGGTTTGGTGGCGGGTAGCCTGGGATGCGGCTTGGTTTAAGGAAGCTAGAGCCCAGGCTTTTTTAGAAAAAAATTTATCTTTTCTCAACAAACTATGGAAACAACAGCAGAGTATTCCCGCCGTCCTGAACCTGTCAGGCAAGGCTTTGGTTAATTATGAGTCCACCGCTCAGTACGCCATGCTTTACCCGGCATTTCGTCAGATCGATCCACCCACTGCAGAAACGATGTACCAACAGAAACTCTTGAAGGCTTACCAAAATGGTATTTGGGATAATACAAATGCTTACTATGTACAGAATTTAGCCTGGCTGGGTTTATTCCCGTTCAAATCTGTGCCGTCCACCTGGTTTGAACCGACGGCCCCCGTCGCCACCAGGAATTAGTCGAGAACATCGGGGCCTGAGGCCCTGGCTATTGGCTCTAACTATTCATTTATAGAGGGTTAAATTATGCGTAAGTGGTTTATGGGAAAAAGCTGGCACCGCAGTCAGCGCCGACTGCGAGGACTTGGCCTGCTAGTAGCGGGCCTGTGCTGTGCCCTATTGATTGGGTTGCAGGGGTTAGCGCCGGCTCGGGGACAGTCGGGTCATACCGTGCAAAAGCAGGAAGACGCGGTTATTCAACAGTATTCCCTACCTCGTTCTAGCCCACCTACCCCGGTGGTCAAACCCAGTCCGCGTCGATCGCCTGCCCCTAATCAGCCTACGGCTAGACCGAGCTCCTCCCGCCCGAGTCTACAGCAGGCTAAGCCAGCAGCACCGGCACCGGCAGCACCGGCCAGCCCTACGCCGGCACCTGAATCAAAATCCAACCCTAGCCCTAAGGCCACAGCGACGGCAGATTCGTCTCCCTTAAGTCAGTATGTGTTGCAGTTCAACCGTTCTCCGGTGGTTGGCAATGCCCTACAGATGAAAGGCGTCCTATCCCAGGCCAGGCTGGGGTTTAGCCGCCCTCGCCATTGGCAAGTAGAATCCGCCAAGGTCAAGGTTCGCTTTCGCCATTCTCCAGCGCTCTACGCCGATCGCTCTAACCTGACTGCACGCCTGAACAATACTCATCTGGGCAGCATTCCCCTCAATCGTGGGGAGGATGGCATCGGCAACATTGTGTTTGATGTTCCGGCTGGGCTGGTGCAGGACTTTAATAGTCTGATTTTAGAGGTCCAGCAGCATACCTCCAGGGATTGTACCGACCCTACCGATCCGACCCTTTGGACGGAGATACTGCCCGATTCCCAGGTGATCCTCAACTATCGACCCCAAAACATTCCCTTAGATTTGTCTAACTATCCCTATCCTTTTCTAGATCATCTGGGGCTTGACCCCGATCGCCTCACCTACCTGGAACCTAAAACCGTTGACAGTCTCTGGCTGACGGCTAGCAGTCGCTACCAGGCCGCCGCCAGCCGCATCGGTAATGCCCGCGGTATTGAAACCCGGCTAGTGAAGCAGCTAGATCAGGTTAAGGCTGGCGATCGCCTGGTGATTATGGGTACGCCAGCGGAACAACCGGCCCTGACCTCCCTGGCTTTGCCCTTTGAGATTAAAAACAACCAGGTTCTTGATGGCAGTGGTAAGCCTCTGCCTCAAGGGGTAGGGGTGGTGATGTTAACGACGGCTGCCAATCGGGATGTGCCCGTGTTAATCGCCACTGGCAATGATGCGGCGGGAGTGCTCAAGGCCGTACAAGCCCTGGTGCAACCGGCTGATCAACAACTCCTAACCGGTCAGGCGGTATTGGTTAATCAGGTTTCTGAGGCATCATCCCCGGACCCCATGGCCTGGCCAGGGTTTTTCCCTGAGGGCTCTCAGCGATTGCTCCTCAGCGATTTAGAAATTGCCCCTAACCAGTTCTTCCAGGATGTCACGGTGAACGGGCTACCCACTCCACCAGTGGTTGAAATTCCCTTTCGTCCCCTACCGACTCAGCAGTTGCTCAGCGGCAGTAGCTTTACCCTGCGCTACAGCTATGGGCCCGGCATTGACCCCAAGCGTTCCTCCGTATCCATCCTGCTTGATGGCCAGGGAATTGGTGGCGAGCGTCTGAAATCTGCTGAGGGCGGCAGCGATGCGGTGACGGTGAAAATTCCCCCCGAGTTAGTCACCCCCTCCTCTACCCTGGCTGTACAGTTTCAGACCTTCCCCGATGCCCCTATTAGCTGTGGGGTCTTGCCCGATCAGCCCATGTGGGGCAAGGTGCATGGCAACAGCAGTTTACAACTTAATCAAGCGAGTGTGGTTCAACTCCCCGATCTGAAGCGGTTGCAAACCGGTTTTCCCCTAACAGCTCCCCAGGATCTCTCCCAACTGGCCTTCGTCCTACCCAATACCCCCTCCGACCAGGAGATTGGGGCTATGCTGGCGGTCAGCGATCGGGCGGGGCAGTTGAGTCGTGGGCCGTCGGTGAAGCTAGGCGCCTATACCGCCGATCAACTATCCGGTGAAGCCCGGCAGAGGAATCTGGTTGGCATCGGCCTACGGGATAATTTCCCGCTTCCCGAAATCTTTCAGGAAACCGCTGGTTTTAGTCTGGTCGGCCAGTTCGGGCGGCGACAGAATCAAACCCAGATCCAAACCCTGCCGGACCAGGCCGGTGTGGTGGAGGCCCGCCTATCCCCCTGGAATTCACAACGGGTGCTACTGGGGTTAACCGCCCAGACCAACACCGGTTTAGAGGAAGTTCAGCAGGTGTTTCACCAAGATGCTTTGTTTGCCCGCCTGGCTGGCGATACGGTGCTGATCCAGCGAACCACGACGGAGCCTTCGGTCTACGATCCCGATGATTACCGGATCACCACCCTGACCCAGCATCCTCAGAAGACCCTTGATCGCCGGGGGCCTGCCGCCAGAATAGTGGCCTTTCTACAAACAAACTGGTTTTTGCTGCCCGGTGGCATTGTCGCCCTAGCCCTATTGCTGTACGGCCTGTCTCAACTGTATCTAAATCGCCTTAGCCGTCCGGAGAGAATCTAATGATCAACCCATCGACCTCTGCAAAATCTGGCTTCCGCCTGGGGCTGGTTCGTTTCATCGACCGCTTACCCACCTGGCTAGAAACCACCTTAGGGGGCCGGAGCGGCCATGCCCTAGTTTGGCTGCTCGGTTTGGCCATCCTCCTGGCCTTACCCCTAATTGTCACCCCCCTACCCCTGGGGCAGCAGACTGTGCTAGCCGTCTTTCTGATTGCCGTTGGTTGGTTTTTAGTGCGACTGGAGGAGCGTCAGCAAAATCAGCGCATCAGCGAACACCTCCACCTGCTGTTGATCTGGATCAGTATTGTGGTGACCTTGCGGTACCTCTATTACCGCACCTTTAACACGCTCAACTTCGACGGCTGGGTCAATACCACCTTTAGCCTGTTACTGTATGGGGCTGAGCTATACGCCATTGTCACCTTAATCCTGGCCTACTTTCAAACGCTGAAACTCAAACAGCGCCGGTCGGTAAGTATGGCTCAGGTGCCTACCGATCAATGGCCCCGGGTGGATGTCTACATTCCTACCTACAACGAAGATATTGATATTGTGCGTAAAACGGCTTTAGCCGCCATGGCCATTGACTATCCCACCGGTAAAAAGGAGGTTTATGTTTTAGATGATGGCGCCAAGTTTCCTCAACGGCGGGAAGAATTGCGGCAAATGTGTGGGGAAATAGGTTGTCACCTGATGACCCGCAGTAATACCGACCATGCCAAGGCTGGCAACATTAATAATGCTTTGGTACGTACCACTGGGGATTTGATTCTGATTTTAGACTGCGACCATATTCCAACTCGGAATATTCTCGGGGAGACTGTGGGCTTTTTCCTGAATCCTAAGGTTTCTCTGGTTCAAACCCCCCACTGGTTTTACAACCCTGACCCCTTTGAGCGCAATCTGTTGACTCAAGGGAAGGTACCGGTTGGTAATGAGCTGTTCTATAAGGTTCTGCAAAAGGGCAATGATTTTTGGAATGCCGCTTTCTTTTGTGGATCAGCAGCGGTAATCCGTAGGAGTCATCTTTTAGAGGTCGGGGGTATTGCCACCGAAACCGTAACGGAAGACTGTCATACCTCCTTAAGACTCCATGCTAAAGGCTACGAGACGGTCTATTACGACAAGATCATGGTGGCGGGTCTGGCCCCTGAGAAATTTTCCTCCTATGTGGGCCAGCAGGTCCGCTGGGCTAGAGGGATGGCTCAGGTGTTACGGTTGGAATGGCCCCTGTTCAATCGCAAGCTCACCATTCCCCAGCGGATTTGCTACACGTCGGCCACCACCCACTTTTTCTTTGGCTTTCCGCGGCTGATGTATGCGATCGCTCCGATTGCCTTCCTATTATTTGGTGTCAACCTGGTGCGAGGATTGGGTCTGGAAATTCTCACCTACGCCTTTCCCTCGATCTTGCTAGCTCTCAACGCCAACTACATTAGCCAAAAAGGAGTTAGATTCTCATTCTGGAATGAGGTTTTTGAGTATTCCATGGCTTTTCAGGATGGCTTAGTCACCTTTTTAGCCCTGCTAAACCCCAAAATGGGTAAATTTAACGTAACCGATAAGGGTCTTCAGGTCTCTAAACGCAGCTTTGACTGGAGTTCGGTACGGGGTCTGGTGATTGTTGCGGTTCTAAGTATAATGTCACTGTTTTTGGCTCCCTACTGGCTAATTACTAATTTGCAGGATCCGGATGCAGTGTTAATTAATGCTGCCTGGTGCATTGTGAATTTGATTCTGATTACCGCTGCCGTTCTAGTAGCCTTAGAACAGCCCCAGCTGCGTCGGTCCCACCGATTAAATCGAAACCTGGTAGCCACGATCTTTTCTGGCAACAATACCTTCGCTGGCACCACCCTCGACATTAGTGAAACCGGGGCGGAAATTCTATTGTCAGACTGGCCTAACCTGCCTGATTTAATCGATATTGAAATTCACGGTGACACCAACAGTCGGGTTTTCCTCAGTGGTCGAGTCCTGAGGGTCAACCCTCGCAGTGATAGGGAAGTATCCATCACCGTCACCTTTGAGGAGATCACCCAGGCTCAGCGAGATGGGCTAACTCTGGTGATTTTCTCCGATGTTGAGCAATGGTATGCCCAGGTTCAAAATAATGCTGATCGACCCTTAGCCTCAATTCGATTTTTGCTGACCAGTCTGATGCGAGTATTCCATGAGCCTCAGCCTTCAGAGTCAGGGGAGTTGTACAAGCAGGTCAAAGCCTATACCCAAATCTATAGTCAGGGGCATTATTTAGATGCCATGGCCTTTGGCATTAACAGTCGAGGACTTCAGGTTGTTTTAGAGCAGGATCACGGTATCGTTCTCCATCCAGAGATTTTTGGCACTGGTGAGCCCGTGGGCCTGATGATTCATACTGATAGCCCCCAACCGGTGCGACTGGTAGCTCAGCTTGGGGCAATTCAGACCTCAGAGACGGCTACGACCCTCGACCTGACCTTTCCAAAAATCCTAGATGTTCAACAGGGGAGTCGCATTAAGGGGTTGTTCCAAAGTTTGAAGGAGCACAAGTTGCTATATCTTTAGGCTGACTTGATGATTCCCCTACCGGTGCTCTAGATCGGGTTTAACTAGAGCTTTCCTGGTCATTAGCGGTCACTGGTAGGGTGAAGTAAAAGCAACTGCCTTGACCTAATACACTCTCTGCCCAAATCCTTCCCCCATGCTGTTCGACAATGCTTTTACAAATTGCCAGACCAAGCCCTGTCCCCCCCTTCTGACGCGAGTCAGAGACATCTACCTGTTTAAAGCGCTCGAAGATGGTTTGTAGCCGATCAGCGGGAATACCCCGCCCCTGATCCTTTACGGTAAATAGAACCTGGTCAGCGGCGGTCAGTTCTGCTTTCAAGGACACCGCATCGCCAGCGGCGGAGAATTTAATGGCATTGCTCAGCAGGTTGGTGAGGGTTTGGACGATCGCATCGGGGGCCACCCACAGATCCATCTGCAGGGGGTCCAGGTAGATCTCTACCCCTGCCTCCAGGGCGATCGCCTCCAGCCCCTCCAGGGCGGCGGTCATCAGGGCTGATACCGGGCAGAGCTCCTTCACTAACTCCACCCTACCCGAGGTCAGCCGCTCCAGGTCAAGAATATCGTTCACCAGTCGAATTAACCGCTCCGTATTGGCTAAGGCCATTTTCAGCAGGTGTTGGGCCTTGTCAGGACGGTCCTGCAGCACCCCCGCATCGAGAATGCCCAGGGCTCCCCGAATGGCGGTCAAGGGGGTACGCAGTTCATGGCTAACGATGGCAATGAAATCATCCTTGAGGCGGTCGACCCGGCGCCGCTCGCTAATATCCCGCACCACCAGCAGAATTTCCTCCTGGCTGACCGGAATGATCCGGGCTTCTTCCCAGTAAACCTGCCCATTCAGGCTAAATTCGTATTCCTGCCGCTGCACGGTGCCGGTGGTGAGGGCCAGTTCCATACAGCGTTGCCGTTCCACCGCCACCCCCGGGGGCAAATTCTGATACATACTGTCCCGGTCGATCTGGCCCTTATCCCCCAGCCAACGAACCGCGTCCAGATTATAGATTTCCATGGGCTCCCCCTGGGGACTCAGCCGCATCAGCAGATCGGGAATGGCATTGATTAGGGCCTGCTTGGTGGCCTCACTGCTGGCCAGGGAGGCGGTTTGTCCTGCCACCTGGGCCTCTAACTCCCGTTCGTAGTTGGCCCGCAGTCGTTCCGCCTGGCGGCGCTCCCGAATATCTTGAAAGGTATTGATGGCGTACAAAACCTGGCCGTTGCCATCAAACACCGGAATGGTGTGCACCTCCAGGGGAATGCGCCCCACCTCCGTATCCACCTCCAGGTCATCGGCGTAGGCGGTTTCCCCCCGTAGCCCACGGACTACGGGTAGGCGATCGCTGGGGTAGGGCTGGTCACTACCGGCCAGGTAAACAGCAGCATTGCTGGCTAGGGGGTTAAGTTTCCCGGGCTTGTCCGGGTTCCCCAGGAGGGCTTTACCCTTGCTGTTGAGAAATAACAGATCCCCTCGGGGATTGTGCACACTAATCGCCACCGGTACCCCATTTAGAAAGGTGGCCAGGGTATTTTCCCGGTTCTTGAGGGTGCGGAAGGAGTGCACTAACTGGCCCACCATGCGGTCAAACCCCTGGCGCAGGGCCTCCACCTCCTCGATCCGCGTGGGGTGGGTGGGGGGTACTACCGCCATGCCATCGGTGAACGCCTGGGTAGCCCGCTTCAGGGATAGGATCGGTCGGGTGATCGACTCCGCTGTCCACAGGCCGATACCGATCACACCGGTCAGGGCCAACCCATAAAGCAGGAGGGTGGGGTCGAAGTAGGGGACTTTGGCCGCAACCACCTCCGCCTCCGGCATCACCACCACCACTCGCCAATGTAACTGGTTCTGCAGGGTAAAGGGCACCACCCGGCCCAGGTAGCGAGTACCCTCCTGGCGAAACCTGAACTGGGTGGCGTTGGTCTGGGGTTGGATCACCGCGGCCAGTTGACCGGCGGTCTGGGTGATTGGGTCTTTGACCTGGGCTGGCGATCGCCGCCAAACCGCCGGGTCCAGGCTAAGGGTATCCTCTCCAGGACTGGGGGAATTGGCGTGGACCGGTGATTCATCGGTGGATAGCGCCACCAACTGTCCGGCTTCATCCAGGATGAAGGCCTGGCCCGTGTCACCAATCCTGAGGCGTCGTAGAAAGGCTCCCAACTGGTGCAGGTAGACACTGGTGCTGAGTACCCCCCGCCGGCCCTTGCCATCGGTGAAGGGCAGTAGGTAGGCCATCATCACCAGGGGTTGGTTTCCCCTTGGGGTGGGGGCTACGGTAGTCAACCAAAGGCCCTCAGGGTGTTGCCCCAGCAGGGATCGCCAGCCTGGGGCAGGTAAAGTAGGCCGTAACCCTGGGGTTGAGGGACTGACTTGACGATGGCGTAGCTCCCCGGTCAGGCTGGTCACGGTGGTGATACTGGCAGCCTGGGGGGAAGGCCGATGGTAGATCTCGATCTGGTCCGGTTGGGAGCGGCCTACTGAAAACAGACTTTGCCCTTCCGTAGCGATCATCAGGCTACTGACCTCAGGGTAGAGGCGCAGTTGTTCAATGAAGTAGGTCTCTAAGGTTTTGGTGGCCAGGGGATCGAGGAGGCCCTGGGTAATTTCCGCCTGGTGGTGTTGGGTGAGGCGCAGGGGAATTTGAAAATAGCTGGTTAAGCTCTGGCTTATCTGGTCACTGGTTTCGGCGATGATGCGATCGGCCATGGTGGCCATGGTGCGTTGATGGGCCCGGTAGGAAAAGTAGCTGAGTAAACCGGTAATACCCAGCAGTTGGATCAGGAAGGGTAAAATCAGCAGGGTGCGGAGGGAAAATTTCATCCTGAACTACAGGGGATATAGGCAAAAGGTGTTGCCCCCCCGTTCCTGGGCTTCTCGTAATGCCTCCTGGGCGGTATCAATCAGTTGGGTAGGGGTCAGACCGGGCCGGGGGGTGGTGCCGCCAATCCCTAGACTGACGGTAAAATGGAGACTGGCTAAATTCAGGTCCAGGTTGTGGGCCATGGCCAGTTGGGCGATTCCCCGTTGCACCCGGGTGGCCACCCGCAGGGCACCATCCAGGTTGGTATCGGGCAACAGTAGGGCAAATTGGTTGCGATCGTAGCGAGCCACCAAGTCATGGTTGGGGTTAATGCTCCGCTGTAGGGTTTGGGCCATGCGGTACACCACCGTGTCTACCGATTGCTGCCCATAGCTCTCCTGGTAGGGCGTTAATTGATCAATGGCGCAGAAAATTAAGCACAGGGGCAACTGATCCTGATGCTGACGTTGCCACTGGCGCTGCAAAACGCGGTCAAAATGGTCCCGTTGGCCGACGGGGCTAAGGCTGTCACCCTCCCAGGGCTGCCCCCAGACCATAGCCTGCTGCTGCCGCATATGGTCAACCTGTTGGCGCAGGTGTGATCGCTCAATGCGGCTCAGCACCCGAGTAACTAACTCGGGCCCCACCACCGGCTTACCAATTAAATCGTCACCGCCTACCTCAAAGATTTGACGCACCGTGACCTGATTAGGGTGGGTGGCGGCGATCAAGACCGGCAGGTTACCATACTGGGGATCCTGCCGTACCACTTGACAGAGCTCGAGGCCACTGAAGGTGGGCATGTCCATGGCTAAAATTAACAGGTCTGGATGGCTTTGCCGCAGTACCTGCCAAAACTGTTGAGGGTCATCCAGTTCAATCACCCGTAGCCCCCAGGGGGCAAGCAGACTGGCGATCGCGGCTCGGTCTAGGGCATCGCTATCCACCACCATAACCCGCGCCTCTGGTTGGTTTTCCCCGGCTAGGACACCCTCCAGGGCAGTGAGGATTTGGTGGGCGGTGGGATCGGGGGCGAGGCAGCAATCCGCCTGTAAGCGAGCCACCTGTACCCGTTCCTCCAGGCTATCCTGGAGCGACAGCACCACCACCGGCAGGCTGGGGTGGGTGGCTTTCATCTGCCGCAGGGGGGCCAGCCTATCCACCAGGGGCAGGGTCTGATCCAGGGCTAAGAGCACCCCATCAATGGGGGTTTGGCCAAGCTCTTGACCCAGAGTGGCTATAGCCGCTGCTGCCTCCACATGCCATCCTCGTGGGTCCGTCGATCGCCGCAGGTCCGCCAGTACATCCGCTCCCAAACCCAGGGTTTGAATCCGGTAACCGGCACTGGGGGAAGGATCGGGGGAATAGTCAAAATGCGTCAGGCTCTGCTTCAGGGCTAATAGGTGATGGGAGAGTCGCATCACCTCTGCCTGGTCGAGGGGCTGGTCTCGCTGCAGCAATTGTTCAATTTCACCGGCCCGAATCGAGGCTTCAGCCTGGCCAAAGGTGCCTAGCCCTCCCGCCAGGCGATGGGCTTCCTCCTGGATCACCAGGCGTTGCTGATCGGGGATGGACCCTGCCTGTAGGACCCGCACCCCATCTTCGATCACCCTGAGCCGTTGGGGTAGGGAGGCCTGAAAGCGAATCGTGATCTGCTCCAACTGTGCTGAGCCCTGGGGGGATAGGGCCGGCTTTGCTGTTCCCTGGGAGTATTCTCGTAGTCGGTAGCCCAGGCCATAGACCGTTTGCACCACATGTTCGGTAACCCCAGCCCGCTTCAAGCGGTTGCGCAGGTCCTTGACCAAGTTAGTCACCGCCCCCTCCGTCGGTGAGTCATCAATGGTCCACAGGTGGTCTAAAATCGTACTGCGGCTGAATACCCGCTTAGGATAGCGCAGGAATAATTCCAACAAGCTGTATTCCTTGGGAGTTAGGGGCACCACCTGGTTCTGGTAAGTGACCTGGGCCTGCACCGGGTCCAAGCATAGATCCCCCCACACCAGGGAGGGGATGGTGGTGGCGGTTCTGCCCCGCCGCAGCAGGGCTCGCACCCGGGCCAGCACCCGGGATACTTCGAAGGGCTTGGTAACATAATCATCCGCTCCGGCATCCAGCCCATTGATGACATCCCTGTCCTCCGCCTGGGCGGTCAACATCAAGATTGGGGTGGTAACTCCCTGAATCCGCAGTTGGCGGCAAAGGTTTACCCCATCCAAGTAGGGAATATTGATATCTAGAATGATCAGATCGTAGTTCCACAACACCGCCAGATCAAGGGCTGTAGCGCCATCCTCCGCTTGCTCGACAGTGTAACGAGCCAGGCCTAAATGGAAGGCCAGTAACTCACGGGTGGATTGATCATCTTCGACCAGCAGGATTTTCATGGCACCAGATAGACAGGGAAGGGGCTCAATCCAGGGGGCTAACCGGCTCAAGCTGGTCAGGGCTCTAGCCGTAGCCGCTGGCGAGGGAGCGGCGGTGAGCCAGAACGCCAGCCCACCATGAACTTTCACCGATCAACCGTGTCTTAAGCGTTCTGGATAAAGCGATATATTTTCACCAGGGTAGCAGCAACACCATGGCCTGTCACCGATCCCCGCGGTTTAGGGTCGGCGCCATTGGTCCAGGTTGGGCTGCTCTCCTGGCTACGCCTCCTAATAATTCTGGCTACGCCTAATACTTGATACGATCGCGATCGTTGGGTTGGGGTTTAGTGTGCTTCACCACAAAGTCAATGATCTTACCGGCCACATCCACCTCCGTGGCCTTTTCTATGCCCTCCAGACCCGGTGATGAGTTCACCTCCATCACCACGGGCCCGTGGTTAGAGCGGAGCAGGTCCACCCCCGCCAGCCGCAGCCCCATGGCCTTGGCGGCACGGATGGCGGTGCTGCGCTCCTCCGGAGTGAGGCGCACCCGGGCCGCCGACCCACCCCGGTGCAGGTTGGACCGAAACTCCCCCGGCGCCCCCTGGCGCTTCATGGCGGCAATCACCTTGTCCCCCAAGACGAGACAGCGAATATCCATGCCGCCGGCCTCCTTAATAAACTCCTGCACCAAAATATTCGCGTCTAACCCCCGAAAGGCTTCGATCACTGACTTGGCCGCCTGTTGGGTTTCCGCCAGCACCACACCGATGCCCTGGGTGCCCTCCAGCAGCTTAATCACCAGGGGGGCGCCCCCCACAATATCCACCAGCCCATCAATGTCCTTGGTGGAGTGGGCAAAACCCGTCACCGGTAGACCAATGCCGCGACGGGCCATGATCTGCAGCGATCGCAGCTTGTCCCGCGATCGGGAAATGGCCATGGAGGTATTGGCGGTAAAGATGCCCATAATTTCAAACTGGCGCACCACGGCGGTGCCGTAGAAGGTTTTGGAGGCGCCAATCCGGGGAATCACCGCCTCCACCCCCACCAGGGGTTGGCCCTGATACATCACCTTGGGGTTATGGGAGGTGATGTTCATGTAGCAACGCATGTGATCAATCACCTGCATTTCGTGGCCCCGCAACTCCCCAGCCTCCTTCAGGCGACGGGTGGAGTAAAGACTAGAGTCACTCGACAAAATCACAATTTTCATAGGTACCTAGGGCTGGGCGGAGGCTAAGGGGTCTGGGGGTAAGGGTTGCCGGTAGGAGCGCCCCGGATCAACCCAATAGTGACGCCGCAACGCCTGACGACCCAGCAACAGGCGAAACCCCATCTCATCTCGGTTAGTGAGGGTGAGTTCAATCGGCCAGGTGTTGCCGCCAACCTGCAGGGTGGTGATCACCACGGGCCGCAGTTCCGACTGCCCACCAGAGTTTCGTACCATACGATCCTCCAAAAGGACAGCCTCAACCATGACAATATGGCGGTCATCCCGTTGTAGGGGGTGGGCCTGGAAGCGCACCCTGGTTTGGCCGCCCTGGTCAAACCGCTCCAAGTCAAAGGCATGGAGGGCGGAGGACCGGGCACCGGTGTCAATCTTGGCCTTAATGGCCTGGACGCCAAAGTCCGGCAGGGCTACCCATTCTCGCCAACCAATTATGTCGTAGGACTTAGCGGATTTACCAGCCATCAATCACATCTCTCAAGGGTAGGGAACGGGGATCACTCCGTGATCCCCTGGGATCGGGGGGACCCTGGGGAACCCGGGGATGGGCTAAAATAGATGCTTGCCCATTGCCGGCTCCTATGGTTCAACTTAACAACGGTATCACCCTGTTCTTCAGCCTACTGGTAGAAGCCCTACCGTTTTTGCTGTTGGGGGTTATTTTTTCCAGTGTGCTGCTGTTATTCGTGGATGAGCAACGGCTATTGGCGGTGGTGCCCCGCCACCCCGTACTTGCAGCCCTGGCCGGTAGCCTGATTGGTTTTTTGTTCCCGGTGTGTGAGTGCGGCAACATTCCGGTGGCCCGTCGCCTGTTGATGAAGGGTGCCCCCACCGCCCTCACCATTGGTTTCCTGTTGGCCGCTCCCACCGTTAATCCAGTGGTGTTTTGGGCCACCTGGATTGCCTTTCGCGACCAACCGGAGATTGTTTTTCTGCGGGTGGGGTTTACCCTGTTGATTGCGGTTACCATTGCCCTGATCTT
>JBEIUS010000004.1:0-45380 GCA_040374235.1 Leptolyngbya sp.
ACCAATCACATTACTGGGCATAGGGGTAAATCCTGTATCAGACACTGGACGTTCCCGCAGGCGGCGGCGACTACGGGGCTCTTCAGCGATAGGCTGAACGGTTGGCTGGGGATGTTCTTCCTGATATAGGTTTTGGTACTCCTCACCATCCGTCTCTTCGTACTCGTACTCATAGTCTGCTGGATCGTTCAGTCCAACGAAATCCCGCAATTTGGCAAAAACACTGGTCACAATTTACACTCCACGATGACTGTCGCGCCTATAAGCAAGGAATGACTTTACCCAGCCCGGCTGGAGCCACTACCTTTGGGGTTATCCGATGGTCATGATAGCGCCTATTTTAAAATTGCTCACGGTTTTTCTAGAAATCAGTTAATAGATGAACCGTCAACAAGTTTCCTGCGGGTTAGGTTGGATATGCTAACCCTTCGGATTAAACCTCTAGACCTTACCATCTTCTGGCAACAGAATATTGAATGTGAAGTATACACGAAATTTCAAAATTAGCTTGCTATTTTACAATGATTTATAAAGTAGTTGGAGGCTACCCTGGTTCCTTGGGATGAGAGTCTTGGGGGCGAGGACCGAACAGGGTGGTACCCAAGCGAATAATAGTAGCACCGGCAGCGATCGCAAGGGGGAAATCTGCTGACATGCCCATGGAGAGCTGGTCGATGTGAATTCGACCAAAACTAGCTTGGTTCATTTGAGCAGCCAAGTCCTTGGCCTGGGAAAAAACCTGCTCAATCGTAACCCTGCTAGCCCCCTGGGGAGGGATAGTCATAACCCCCCGAATAACCAAATGGGTTAATTGGTCTAGCTGGGGTAGGGCAGCCTCAAGCTCCGGCAGTTCAAAGCCGTATTTGGGGGGGTCAGGGACAAACTTCACCTGTAAACAACACTGGGGCGATCGCCCCAATTCCATCGCTGCCTGATCGAGCTTCTCAGCCAGTTTCAAGCTATCCAGGGAGTGAATCCAGTGAAAATGTTCCACCGCTTTACGCACCTTGTTAGTCTGCAAATGGCCAATCAGGTGCCAGGTAATATCTGACAAGTCCGTCAGCTCAGCTTGTTTCTCCACCGCTTCCTGAACGCGACTTTCACCAAAGTGGCGGAGACCTGCCCCGTAGGCAATACGAATTACCTCAACCGGTAATAGCTTAGTAACAGCCACCAAAATCACCCCAGGGGGTAGGCTTTGCTGAAGCCTGTGAATACGCTGAGTAATAGGTTGAGGGTCCAGGGTAGTCATTCAAAAGTTTTATTGGAAGGTTCTTTTATAGGTGGTTTGTAACTGATTAAAATCCGCCATACGGCCGCTCCGCCGGAGAATGCGGAGTCGGTTTTCTAACATTTGCCGGGCGTTACTGCGACCCAAGGGTTGAAAGACTAGTCCGTCGGCAGCAGAATTACTGACTAGAAAGAAGAGTCGCTGGGCGTAGAGGGTCGCAAACAACTCCTGACCTTCTTCTACCATACATACCCTAAACAGTAGACCAAAGTTGGGGTGATTAAGATAGTCTTCTGTGCTCATGCAGGTAGGTAGGTAGGTAGGCCAATAGGAACAGATTGACAACGGCTAATTATAGCTTTGGCCAGAACGCTTAGGACTAAGTTCATCGGTCAAAGCGCACCCTTGCGAGGTCTTCAGACTGACTGTCACCCCGTTGCCCGTGATTACAGCTTCTCAGGTTATGTGAGTTAAATGTGCCATAAGCCAGTTACAAGCCCTTGGGGCTGCGGATTTTTTTCATAACTATCTGGAATGGAACTACTTTCCTGGTATTCAACAGGGCCCTAGGTCTGGTCAAGGTTCAAGCCTAGGGCCAATAGCTGGGCTCTGGCCTTTTGGAGAGACTCTAGCCACTCTCGCTCAGGATCGCTATCGGCCACGATGCCAGCCCCCACCTGGCCCCACACCGGAGCCAGGGGCTGACCATGGCCACATAATAGGGTGCGAATCAGAATGTTGAGATCCATCCTGCCCCGGTGGTCTAGGTAGCCACAGCTGCCGTAGAACAGACTCCGACGCACCGGCTCTAGCGCCTCGATAATTTCCATGCAACGGACCTTGGGGCAGCCAGTGATGGTCCCCCCCGGAAAAACAGCGCGGATTAAATCTACCGCCGTTTGGCCCGGAGCAAGCTGGCCGCTAATATTACTAACCAGATGCATAACATGGCTATAATACTCCACTGTAAGTAGCTCCGTAACCTCCACACTGCCCCAGCGACAGACCCGTCCCAAGTCGTTGCGTTCCAAATCCACCAGCATGATGTGTTCGGCCCGCTCCTTAGGGTGATTGAGCAGACTTTGGCGGTAGTAGTCGTCCTGGGCTGGTGTTTGCCCCCTAGGGCGAGTACCGGCGATGGGACGGGTCTCAGCCTGGCTTCCCTGCAGGCGCACCAGCCGTTCTGGGGAACAACTGATCAGATCTCCCCAGGGGGTACGCCAGTAGCAGGCAAAGGGAGAGGGGTTAATGGTGTGGAGCTGGCGGTACAGATGCCAGCTAGGGTGGCTGGTTTGGCTGGTAAAGCGCAGGGACAGGTTAACCTGAAACAGGTCACCCGCCCGAATATGGGCCTGGGCCTGGCGCACCGCGGCCTGATAGGCGCTGGCTGATAAATCCAGGTGCAGAGAGGCTGGCTGGGGCAGGTATAGGGGGATCTCGGCGAGATCGGCCTGGGGGGCAGCCTCAAGGGTATCTTCCAGTTGATCTAACCCCTGGGGAGAACTGGCGGCTAGCCAGAGGTGCTGGGTAGTATGGTCGAGCACGGCAAAGCTTTCGGGCTCGTACCAGAGGGCGACGGGAAAGGTTAGGGTATCGGCCCTCAAGGTAGGCAAACGCTCGATTTCCCAGGCCAGGTCGTAGCCTAACCAGCCCAGCCACCCCCCAGTAAAGGGCAGGTCCCTGGTCTGATCGGACTGCTCCTGCTCCAGGGCACTGGCCTCGTCTAGACGGTCCGCCAGGGTAGGCAGGATCTGCCCCAGGGATGGCGTCCAGAGGCGGGGGCGGTCTCCCTGCCAGCGGGGTGGACCGGCACAGAGGGAGTAGCGGCTGAGTTGGGGTTGGGCTAAATCCGGCAGAGGATAGGGGCTTTCTAGCAGAGCTACCAGATGGGCCAGGCCAGGGGGTTGGTTCAGGTGATGGCCGTAGAGCGCCTGGAAAACCTGACTACCGGTACGCTGGGCCAGGGGCTGCGATCGCAGGTACCAGGGCCTCAAGCCTGGCCTCCCCAGCGCCAGCGGGCCCACCAGAAAAAGATCAGGACCCCCAGGGCTACCCCATCCCAAGGTTGCAATCGCAGTTGATGCCAGCGTACCTGGTGTTGGTTAGGGCTAGTAAAGCCGCGCACCGCCATGGCGGCGGCGATCTGCTCAGCCCTCAGCAGCAGGTTTTCTAACAACCGTTCCACGATTACCAGTCCCACCTGGGCCGACTGGCGCAGGCCTAACTTTTTCCAGTTGATCGCTCGAGTTTGTACTGATCGCACCAGATTTTGTACCTCCTCCAGCACCAGGGGAATGAACCGTAGGGAGAGGGTAACGGTGAGGGTAATTTCGGTAACTGGCAACCCTAGCCAGCGCAGGGGAGCCATCAGCGATTCCAGTGCCAGGGTAATTTCCTCCGGCGCCGTGGTCAGCAGGTAGAGGTTAGTGCCGTAGATCAGGGTAAACAGCAGGGTGCCCACCCGAATACCCAACTCCAGCGATCGGCGGGTAACGGTGAGGGGCCCCCAATCTAGCAGAACATAGCCATAGGGGCTGGGCTGGGGCAAAACTGAGGCTGGGGCCGGCCATCGATCGGGTTGATTCACCTCCAGACCATCCGGCAGAATAAAGGTAAGCAGCATCACCAGACCACTTAACAGCACCAACCAACCGAGCTGCTGCCGCCAGACCCGGATAGGAATAGCCGCCGCCAGGGTGAGCAGTAATAACAGGGCCACCAACCCAATCCGCCAACCGGCATTGGCCAGGATGGGGGTCACCAAAATACTCATCAACCAGGCCATCTTCACCCTGGGATCGAGGTGGTGCAGCCAGGTGACGGGCTGCTCCAGGTAGAGGCCGATGGGGAGAGACCGTAGCAGATCCATGGTGCCTAAACTTTAGTGGCCCGGTTGAGACTGCCGCGCTCCATATCCCGCATGGCCTTGCCCCGCCAGAACAGACGGATAGGGGTGCCTTCAAAGCCCAGGTTCTCACGAAACTGGCGTTCCACGTAGCGCCGATAATTGTCCTTAATCAGGTGGGGATCATTGACAAATAGGGTAAAGGAGGGGGGGCGCACCGTCACCTGGGTGCCATAGTAAATTCGGCCCTGGCGCCCCTGGCGAGTGGTAGGGGGAGTGTGCCATTGGGTGGCCTCCTGTAAGACCTCGTTCACCACTGAGGTGCTGACCCGACGGCGATGCTGTTCCACCGCCTGATTAACCAGTTCCAAGATCTTGGAGATACGCTGGCCGGTTTTGGCGCTCACGTAGATACGCTTGGCCCAATCCAGGAAGTTCAGACGGGCGGCAATCTGGTGATCGAAGTCGTAAATGGTGTAGCTATCCTTTTCCACCGCATCCCATTTATTCACGACGATTACGCAGGCCCGGCCCTCCTCCTCAATCCGGCCCGCTAGCTTTTGGTCCTGCTCTGTCACCCCATCCAGGGCATCGATTACCAGCAGCACCACATCAGCCCGGCGGATCGCCTTAAAGGCGCGGTTAATGCCAAAGAACTCGGGCCCGTACTCCACACTCTTCTTTTTACGAATGCCGGCGGTATCAATCAGGCGGTAGGTTTGATCGCCATGGCGTACCTGGGTATCGAGGGCATCCCGGGTGGTGCCGGAAACGGGACTAACAATGGCCCGGGACTCCCCGACAAAGGCATTAAGTAGGCTGGATTTACCCACATTGGGGCGACCGACGATGGCCACCTTGATCTCCTCCAGGTCAGGTTCCGCGACCATGGCGGGCAGGTACTCCACCAGGGCATCCAGCAACTCCCCCGTACCGCTGCCGTGGATACCGGACACCGGGTAGGGCTCCCCCAGGCCCAGTTCCCAAAATTGGGCGGCCTGCACGATGCCCTGATCGATGGACTCACACTTATTCACCGCCAGCAACACCGGCACCGGTTGCTGGCGCAGCCAGCTGGCAATTTCCCGATCGCCCTCCGTCGGCCCCGCTTGACCATCTACTACAAACACAGCCGCCTGAGCCTCCGCCAGGGCCAGTTGGGCCTGTTCTCGAATGTGGGGTAAAAACTCACTGTCGTCGTTGAACACCAGCCCCCCGGTATCCACCACCTGGTAGTCCCGATCGCGCCAGAAGGCGGGTTGGTAGGTGCGATCGCGGGTAACCCCCGGCTGATCGTAGACGATGGCGGCCTGGGCCCCAGCCAACCGATTTACCAGGGTAGACTTGCCCACATTGGGGCGACCAATTACAGCGACAATGGGCAGGGCCATGGCAGGGGGAGAAAGGAAAAGGCAAACAGCAGGACAATGCCACCCAATCACCCTAAGCCGATCACCGAGGGCAGCATCGCCGATCAACTTTACCATTGTAGCGAGGGGATCTCTCGCCCGTGCGGCTGAGAACTGATCAGGAATTCACCTAAAGACCAAAAACCTCCGCGGGGTCTGTGCGCTGCACCTTACGCACAGCCAGACTACCCGCCACTAAACACATCATAAAGGTAAGAACATAGAGGCTCACCACCCGCTCCAGGGTGAGGTTAAACATCAGACCGGTAATATCCGCCCCCAGGCGATAGAGGAGAAGACTGACCAGTAATCCGGGGATGAAGCCCAGCACGGAAAGCATGGCCGCCTCCTGCATAACCACGGTAAACAGAAACCGGTCCGTGTAGCCCATCGCCTTGAGGGTGGCATACTCTGACCAATGGTCTGCCACATCGGTGTAGAGAATCTGGTAGACCAAGATAATCCCCACCACAAAACCCATGGCGGTAAGCAGGGAAAAGACAAACCCAATATTGGTGTTTTCCTCCCAATACCGCCGTTCTCGCTGAATAAACCCCTCCGGCCCGTACTTGGGTAGCACCAGAACATCCTGGGGTAGGCGTTGCCGGAGCAGGTCAACCATGGCGTCGGGGGAAACCCCAGGGGCTAACTTGATCAGACCAATGTCGGCGGTGGCGAAGCTGCGTTGATCCTCCTCCGGGCCGCGGTTAGCGAAGTAGCGAAGAAAGTTTTGATCACTCATCAGCAGATTGCCATTGCCGGCGGCGAAATCTGTCCCCAGGCTAAAGGTACCGATGATCCGAACTTGGCGGTCCGCCAGTTCCGTCACCACCCCCGTTTGTCGAGGCCCCAGCTCGGCTCGAGCCCGGCGATCGATGAGGGCGGTGTTGGGCAACTTCAGGGCCTGGCGCTGGGCCAGAATTTCCGGCAGGGGGAGAACCGGATCATCCGGGTTGTAGGCGATCACCCGAACCGGCCGACCCTGCTTGGTGTCGGGGTTTTTCCAACGGGCGTCGCTGGTGTAGATGGCGTAGGCCCCCTCCACCCCCGCCAGGGCCTGGGCCTGGTAAAGCCGACGACGGGCAAAGGAGCGGGGAACAAACATATTTTCCTTCAGCCGATTGATAATTACGATATCGCCATTCAGCTGCTGCAACAGTTGAGTCTGGCTGTCGTAAAGGGCGTTTTTAAACCCGTTAAATAGCAGCATGAGCAGCACCGCAAACGCTACCCCCGCCAGGGAGGTGAGAAACTTTTTGCGATCGTGGATCAGATTAAGAAGGGCTAGGGGAGTGCGCATCCAGGCCACATCCTAGGGAGTTGGTAGTTTTGGCCAGCACGCCGAGGACAAGGTTAATCGAGGGAAGCAAAGATGAAGTAGGCGTTCTGGCTCACCTTTGCCAAGCTGCGGCCATATCGGGGGGCGGACTAGCCCTTGGCCCTACTACCCCAGGCACTGGTCATGCGACCAAAATTAACTTGAAACTCCGCTAAACCGAGCCAACCCCCAGGCCGGTCCTCATCCCAGGAGGCAGAGAGGACACCGTAGGTTAGACCCACCACCCCAAGACCAAAGCACCCCAGGGTGACGAGCAGAACCGCGTAGGGGGGCAACTCTACCTGGGTCTTCACCACCAGGTAATAACTGACAAAGAAAGTAATCACCCCCAGAGCGGTAGGGATCCCTGAGAATACCAGCATCCGGCGTAGCATGCGCTGACTGACCACCTCGGGGATGGCCGCTGAACCGGTCTTAGTACCTTTGGAGCGAGTATTAGCGCTTGGGGATGATGCCGACTGGATCGGTTTATCAGCACTGCCAGCCTTAGCCCTAGGGGGCTTACCCGTGGGTTCAAAGGGTAATGGTTTGCGAGACGAATTGGGAGCCATGACACACCAGGCAGGGAACTAGCCGCGACTGCCGAGTTTTTGAATCAGAGCCCGGTAGCGATCGCTGTCTTGCTTTTGTACGTAACTCATCAACCGCTTACGCTGACCAATCATTTTCAGCAGACCGCGACGGGAGGAGTAATCTTTTTTGTTGTTTTGCAGGTGGGCACTGAGGCGGTTAATCCGCTCAGTGAGCATTGCGATCTGCAAATCGGCGGAGCCAGTGTCAGTTTCGTGAACCTGATAGTCGGAAATGAGTTCCTGCTTGCGAGCCTGCAACAGAGCCATAAAAAGTTCTCTAGGTGAATAACGCCAAGGTTTCTTATTGTACCAGAGGGGCTAGGGTTTAGGCATTGAGGGACTGACTGAGCCAGGTGATCGCCTCCCTCACCCAAGTCTCCGGATCCCTGGCCTTCGCCACCGTGGTTTGTCGCCCTACCGCCTGTAAGGCTTTGAGAATTTCTCCCTGGGTATAGCCCAGGGCACCCAGGGTCACCATCACCTCTTCCTGAATCGGCACCGTAGGGCCACCATCGATGGGGAGCACCGATCCGGTTTGGGTTTGCCAGTTCTGTAATTTGGCTTTCAGTTCCAGCACCAGCCGTTCAGCGGTTTTTTGACCAATGCCGGGGGTATGGGCCAGCAGGCGGGTGTTACCGGTCACCACCGCCTGCACCAGGTCCTGATCCCCCAGGGGTATCCAGCATGGCCAGGGCGATCTGGGGGCCAACCCCACTGACGCTGATCAGCTGGCGAAATAAGTCCCGTTCCTGACGCGTCCCAAAGCCAAATAGCACCCATTGATCCTCCCGTAGCTGGAGGTGGGTAAACAATTGCAGGGCCTCTCCCAGGGCCGGCAGCAGGGGCAGCTGGCGAGCCGTCGCCTGCAGTTCGTAGCCCACTTGGTTGACCTCCAGGGTGAGGAGAATTTTGTATCCACCAGGCTTTTCCAGCTCCGCCAGAGTACCCTTCAAGTAGGTGATCATGGGGATGGGGGAGAGGGCTGGGAGCGAGATCGGCGGGGTTGGGGTTCGGACTGACCAGGGGAAGCGGGCTCCTTCGGGGAGATGGGAGCAGGCTGGAGTTGATTACGACCATTTTGGATGATCCGCAGCATCTGGGACAACTGCTGTTCCACCTGGGATAGCACCCGATCGGCATAGGCATCCGCCTCCTCTTGAATCATGCTCTGTTCCGCCAGGGCCTCTTGGTGCTGTGCCTGCCATTCTTGCTGGGCCTGTTGCTGTAGCCTCTGCAACTCCGCCACCACTTGATTCCTCAGTTGGTCACAATCCGCTTGGGTTTGGACTTTTAGTTGCTGAGCCATCTCCTCCGCCTGCCTGAGAATACCTAACTCATCTAAAATCTGAGCCGATTGGCGCTCCGCCGTGGCCAGTAGATTCTCAACGTACTGTTCCGCATCGGCAATTAAGTCCTGACGTTGCTGTAAAACCTGCACCGCCTGTCGAAAGGCGGGCGGTAGGTTAAGTCGAATGGCATCCAGTTGATCGAGGAGTTGGTCCTCATCGATCAAGGTGCGCCCAGTGAAGGGAACCCGGGGACTGGCCAGGATGATTTCCTCAAGTTTATTGAGGGCCTGCTGGATGTCTACATCTCCGATGGCTGGGAGACCGGGGTCACCATCGGCGGTGGAGGAAGGGGCGGAGTTACCGGGCCGAGGGCGGCGCTGGGCTGGATCTGGGCGTAGCATTGGTAAACGTCTCGGGCTACATGGTCAGGAACAAGGTGGTCAATCGGTCCTCCAAAACGAGCAATTTCCTTCACCAGGCTACTGCTCAAAAAGCCGTGCTCGGTGGAGGTGGCCAGAAAAAGGGTTTCAATGTCATCCGCCAGGGTTTTATTAGTATGGGCCATTTGCAACTCTTTCTCGAAATCTGATAGCACCCGCAACCCCCGCAACAGCACCTGGGCCTGGTGACGCTGGGCGTAGTCAATGGTCAGACCTTCATAGTGATCCACCGCCACGTTACCGAGGTGACGCACCGACGCCTCAATTTGGGCATGGCGCTGACTGATGGAAAATAGCGGTAATTTAGTAGGATTACTGGAAATCAACACAATCACCCGATCAAACAGCCTACTGCCACGGGTGATAATGTCTACGTGCCCCAGGGTGATGGGGTCAAAACTACCGGGATAAAGGGCAATCAAAGGAGCAACTCGATCGATGTAGGGTGCTTCAGCGATTATAGCGGTAGCCCCAGGGTTTACCCTAGCGGCGGCGTTGCTTACTGACCATTTTTCGGGATAAGCGCAAGTTAATCGCCTGCTGTTCTGTCCAGTCCTGTAAAATCCGGTAGAAGATTTGCTTGTCCTGTCCCTGCAGAACGGCGGTTTGGTCGGCGGTTTCGATGCCGTAGGGGTAGCCACCACCCACAATCACCTCGGCTCGCACCCAGTTAAGGTGGCGGGTCAACTGACCGCTTTCCCCCATCCACAAGGGTATTTCGAGTCTGACTGGGTAGCCATCACGGGTGGTTTTGAGGTAAGTAAAGGCAATTCCATCGCCGTAGGCTCCGTACTGGGTTAAGATGCCCCCCCGATCACAGCGAAACAGGGGGGTCCGATCGCCCCAGGTCATCAAGGAGGCCAGTAGTTGGGCATCATGGACCCCCTCGGTAGCCTCCAGACCGTAGAGCTGATGCAGCAGGGTGACCAGATCGCGAGCATAGGAGGTATCGACGTAGCCCACCAGGGGCACCCGTCGCCGTTCGCTGGCCTCCAACAAGGCCAGAATAGCCTGCACATAAGCGGTCTGGCTGTCTTGATCAAAGGCCTCTGCAAAGGTGAGCACCAGGGCTCCATCGAAAAATACCAGGCAGCGCTCCGGAGTCTGACAGGCATTGATGTATTCCACAAGTCGCTCCACCTCCAGTTGGAAACGTCGAATATTAATGCGACGCTCCACCGGCTGGGCGGGGTTAGCCCCCAGGTCCGCCGGGGTCATCAGATCCAGGCGGATATCTTTTTCATACTTACCGGTTTTGCTGTGGGGATTTTCAAACCAACCAATTTGGATCAGGGCTAGGGGAATGGATAGGTCCTTACCAGGAGAAATTTGAGATCCATCCACGGCGAAGGTGGTGATGTCGGAAAGCACCTGCTGCACCCACTGGGCGCTGGCCTCCCGGTTAGACCAGCGATCGCTGGCCGGGGCCGATTCGGCAAAGAAAAAAGGAATGATGCCCTGGTTAGCGTTGTCTCCCCCCTCCAGGGGAGAGGCCCCGCAAGGGGAGGAGAGGCCCATCAGCCGTTGCCGCTGGCCCGCCAGATCCAGGCTGGAAAAATCTAGCCAGGCTTGTTGATAGGCTTTAAACAGCTGGGCATTGGCCCGTGTAAAGGAACTAAAGGCCGATCGGTGTTGGTCAAGTAGGGCTCTAATCTGGCCGGCACTCACGGGCATACTCCATCAGTCCATAGAACACCTGTATTGAGAAGGATTCTAACGGGTTTTCGGGCAGTTGTCACAGGGGCTCACCCTGGAGCCACTGGATTGACCAGTCCGAAACCCTTCCTACCCACTTTGCCTGAATTTACCCGGACATCAGCTCTAGGGGTTAAATCATCGGCGAAGTGGGCAGATGGACGGCGGCTTGAAAGGCATCCCAGGCTAGTAAATCCGCCAGCAGGGCTTGATAACCCAGGGTATTGGGATGGAGACCGTCACTGCAGAGGCGATCGCGCCACCACCCCTGGTCACGCCTCAACCACAGATCCAGTACATCCAGGTAGGGGATATTGGCACTGTGGCAGGCCAGACGGGTAGCCTCCTTATAGCGCCACTGCTCCTGATGACTGTAGTACAGTACCTCAGAAAAGGGCATGGCCGCCTCATTCACCGGGGTCATGCCTACAAATAGGACCGGGCAGAGCTGGCGAGCGTCCTGCAGTAGCTGCGCCAGGCTTTGTTCAAAGTCGTCAAAGTCCGTATAGTTACGCCCCAGGGGACGCCCCACCCGGGCGGAATCGTTCATGCCGACCGATAGCATAATCAGGTCCGGTAGCCGGTTACGGATCTCACCCCGGTAGCGAAACTCATGGTCAAGGCGAGCACTGACCTGGGGCACCCGATCTCCCCGCACCCCCAGGTTGTAGAACACGGCTCCGGCGCGTTCTGGTGCCAAGGAGAGGCGCCGCAGGCGCTCCACCCACCCACCCCCCTCGGGATCACCAAAACCGTAGACACAGCTATCTCCGATCGCTACCACCTTTTGGGGATGGCTTGACCTGAGGCTAGTAGCATGGGAGGAGGGACTAGGGGGAATGGCTAACATGAAAACCTGATCAAGGTTGGGCCGCATACCCGGCTGGCCGTCTTCATCCAGCCCGGTGGATTAATATTGCGAATTGTTTACATATTACCCCCTGGGGGAAATTTCTGAAGATCGGGGCAAAGGCTTTACGATTTTTTCAGGGCTGAACTCAACAGCCGATCTATGATAATCTGCCGTACCTGGGGGTGATTCATCATAAAGGTATGCCAGGCGGGTACTCGCAGGACTGCATCGGTCTCGGTCATGTAGGTTTCCTGCAGGGCCACCACCCCATCGTTAATGTCCTCCCCAAAAGGGCTGAGCAGGCCGCGGGGGCCACCGGTACCCGCCACGATGGTGTAGGCGGAGGGTAGCAGGGGCAATTGATCGTAGAACTGCTGGCTGGTTAGGTTAAACCCGCACTGGCCGGTGAACCATTGGAAGGGAGGCAGTTTCCAGGCCAGGGAAGCTAACCGAGGGGGCTGATTAGGAGTACCCAGCATGACTACGTGATCGGGGGTAGCCTGGCAACCCAGACCCAGGGCCGCTCGCGTTAACACGCCCCCCAGGGAGTGGGCCACCACGGCGTAGGGCCCCTCACTCCCCAGCCGCTGGAAGCATTGCCCGAGTCGCTGGACAATGGCATCAAAGCCCTCGGCAAAGGCAAAGTAACCAAAGTGTTCGGTGGCATGGCCCGCTTGGCGCAGGGCCTGCTCCAAACTCAGCAGGGACAGGGAGGTGCGGGCAAGGCCGTGGATGAGAAGGATCTGCATAGACGCTTTAGATGGATATGACTATCCTAGCCAAAGGTATTTTCCTTGACAGCAGGGAAAATCCTACTGCCGTCTTAATCTACCCCCAGTTCCGCCACCACCATGGCGGCCAGTTTAGCAGCCGCCCCCACCGCCCCTCGGAGCGATCGCAGATCCTTAGCCATGGCCGCCAACCGGTCGGGATGATCCAGATAGTCCGCCAGCTGGTCCGCCACACCCCGGGGTTGGAGGGGACCGATTAGCTCCGGCACCACCGATCGCTGGGCCCAAAGGTTAGGCCAGGCAAACAAACGGCCCTGCTGGTAAATCTTACGTAGTACGAGCCGGTTAATCCCACGGGCGATAGGATCCCCCAGCAGGGGTAGGTTAGCCAGTAGCCCCGGGATCCCATCCCAGGCCTTCATCACCTCCAGTTTTTGGGTAGGCAAGACCACCACCATCGGTATCCCCAGGGCCCCTAACTCCGCGGTATTAGCCCCCACGGTGGTGAGGCACAGGGTTAGGTGGGTGAGCAGGTCATAGGCCGGCTGGCGGGGCCAGAGCAGAATCTCCAGGCCGTTAGGGGTACGCAGCCGGGGCAGATCCGCCGGTGGCTGCACCAGTTGGGCGCTGGTGCCCCCCTCAAACAGGCCGCAGTCGGGATTATGGCGGGGATCGGCAAACTGGGCGAGGGTCTCCAGGGAAAGCATCGGGGCCACTGGAATGACAAATCGAGTCTGGGGGCGCTGCGGGTGTAGGGCGGTGGCGGTGGCCAGGCAGAAGGGTAGGCCCACCCTCAGCTTGGTGGTTTTGGACCCCGGCATCAAACCCAGCAGGGGCTGGTCTGGTGTGAGCTTTAAGGTGGTGGCGATCGCCGCCGCCTGGGCCGGATCGGTTTCCACCTCCGCCATCAAATCCCCAATTACCTCACACCTGGAGCGAAATGGAGCCGGGGCCTGATCGACAATCCCCGGAGTCATGGCCGCCACCCGATCCACCCAGCGGTGCCAGCGGGCCTCCCATTCAGCATAGATAACAGTACGATAACCCAGCCGCCGACCGACTAACACCGGGTAAATTTGATCTCCACCCAGAAACAAGACCACCCCCTGGGGAGCCCAGTCCCAATCGGTGGCGGTTTTACCCAGTAACAAAAAGGGGAAAAAGTGTTGGGCCCCTTGCACCCGATCCACCCCCACCAAGCTGGCGGCCATTTCCGCTTCCCGTCCCGAGGCGTTGACACAGGGGGATAGCACCACGGAAATACGGACCTCCAGCGAGGTGGATAGCTCCTGGCGTAAGGCCTTGACCACGGGGCGCACCCAGGTGGCAATTTCACCAGGACCGTTAGACAAAATTAAAATATCGTGGCGAACCATGGCTGAGCTAGGCAACTGGGTATTCCCCAATATATAGCTTTGGCCAGTGCGCCGAGAATACAGTTGATTGGTTAAAACCAATACTGGGGGAGCGTTCTGGCTCGCCTCCGACCGCCTACCAGTGGCTACGGCCTATAGGTTTGACTAGCACGCTGAAGACAGAGTTGATCGCTCAAAGCTAATCCTAAGAGGGCGTTATTGACTCAGCCACCGGTGGAGATCAACAAAGTTACAGGTGTGGGCCGTCATTGGTGTTTCGTAGCCCTTTAGTCTGACGGTATGGGGCTGCCAGAGCAGGGGGCGCTGACCGCCAGGATAATTACCCTGGGTCAGCAGGTTATAGGTACTCTCTCCCATAGCCACATCCACTCCCAGGGCTTTTGTGGCGGACTCCAGGCGGAAAGCGGCGTTCACGGTGTCACCGATGGGGGTATAGTCGGGGCGATCGCCGGAGCCCGCATTCCCCACCATGGCATAGCCACTGTTTAGCCCTGCCCCAATTTTAAGACTAAAGGGGAGGGGAAATTGTTGGTGCAGGGTCGCTGTCATGGTGGCCAGGGCATTAACAGCCCGCAAAATTTGCTGAATTTCAATCACGGTGGCATCAGCTGATTGGTGCACCCAAACGGCCATGACGGCGTCACCGATATACTTGTCTACACCACTACCATAACGGCCAATAATTTCTCCCGCCCGTCGAAACCAGGTGCCAATGGCCTCCGCTAAGACCTTCTCGCTGACTTGGCGAGCCATCACCGTAAAATCCCGAATATCCACCACCATCACCGTCATCAACTGGCGCACGTGCAAAGCCGTCGTCGGCGCTAGCCCAGCGCTTTGACCAGGGGCAGTATTTCCCTGATCCTTAGCGAGGTGAGGTTGGGGGCAGAAAAACCGCAACTCCGTTTGACCAAAGGTAATCAGGTCACCATCTTTGAGAATTACAGGGACTGTCACCCGCCGCCCATTGAGGAAAGTGCCATTGCGACTGCCCAGATCGATGAGATAAAAGTCCCCCTGATCGACGGCTTGAAACATGGCATGGTGGCGAGAAATCCAGCGATCGGAGAGGACTAAGTTATTGTTGTCACTACGACCTACGGTCCAACATTGAATACCTTGCAGCGGCAAAGAGCGATTACCCGCAGGGGTACTTAGGCTCAGGTAGGGAGCAGATTGCAGAATCACCACAGCGACTCAAGGATAACGTTAGAAATGGAAATCAAGTCGGCAAGCACCCTATATAAGCTTATCTGGTCTCGGGTGAAGCTGTGGTAAAAGCCTGGCGGGTAATGGTGTGAAAAGCAAGAAGCTGACGGTCGATAGGGACTAAAATACCGCGGGCTCCAGCAAGGTCAGGCGGCCAATGGCAGCATCGATCTCTACCAGGCCTCCGATGGGCAAAATCCACAGAGGTTCCACGTGGCCGATCCAGGCACCCATCCAGGCGGGAATACCGAGGGGTTGAATATGGTCCCAGAGAATTTCCTCCAGGGTCAGGGATCCGTAGCCAGGGCCAGGATAGCAATCGACACATTGACCAAAGATAAAGCCCGACAGACCCCCCAGCACTCCCGCCAGTTTCAGGTGGGTGATCATGCGATCAATGCGGTAGGGGGGTTCCCCTACATCCTCAAGAAATAGGATGGCGCCTCGGGTATCGGGAAAATAGGGAGAGCCCACCAGTCCCGCCAGGACCGACAAATTGCCCCCCACCAGTAGCCCCTGGGCCCGACCAGGGGTGAGGGTGGTAATGCGGCCCTGGTCCCGCATCAGACGGTCCTGATCAACCCCCAGCAGAGGATTTTGGTAGGTTACCGCTTCGCCATCCATTAATACCCGGTGCCACAGATCCACCTGGTCGGGGCGCCAGGCGGTCAAACCGTGGGGGCCGTGGTAGGTAACCAGGCCTGTGCGGGCGTAAATACCCAGGAGCAGGGCGGTAATATCACTAAAGCCAATGATCACCTTGGGGTGGCTACGCAATCGATCATAGTCCAGATAGGGCAACAGCCGAGCACTGCCCCAATCCCCCCGCACCGGTAGCAAGGCCGCCACCTGGGGGTCGGCAAGGAAATGGTTCAGGTCGGCAGCCCGATCACTGTCGCGACCGGCTAAATATCCGTAGCGATCCAGGGCGTGGGGGGCCACCAGGGGGACAAATCCCAAGGCCTTCACCGCCTCCACCACCAGGTCCAGACGGTCCGGGGTGAAGCTGGCCCCAGCGGGGCTGAGGATGCCCACCCGATCTCCGGGTTTGAGGCGAGGGGGTTTAACTAGCGGGGAGGATCGGATCGGACCTTGCCCCAGGGCCGCCATGCCTAGGCCCGTTCCTAAGCCGGTCAGTAGATGTCGTCGTTGCATATTGGATCCCTTTCCGCGCTACTCTAAGGATCTCTGTCGAGCCTACACCGGAGTTAGTGATGGCCCCAACCTCCCCCGTCAACCTCAGCCCCACCGCCTGGGAAAATCGCTACCTGCAGGGTACCACCGGTTGGGACCTGGGTCAGCCCGCCCCGGCCCTGAGCGAATGGGTAGGGAGCCAGGGCCCCTCTGAAAACACTACCTCTGCCATTGTGCTGGGAGCAGGCCGGGGCTATGACGCCCTGTTATTCGCCCGCCATGGCTTTCAGGTTACGGCGGTAGATTTTGCTCCCTCGGCGATCGCCGCCCTAGCCCAGGAAGCTGCCGCCACCCACCTATCCCTCGTCCTCCTGGAACAGGACATCTTTAGCCTACTACCACAGTGGCAAGGGCACTTTAACTACGTGGTGGAACACACCTGTTTTTGTGCCCTTGATCCGAACCTCCGCTCCGCCTATGTCGACCTGACCGCCAATCTGCTGAGCCCCCAAGGGGAATTGTTGGCGGTGTTTTTCACCCATGATCGCCCTGGCGGCCCCCCCTTTGGCATCTCCATCCCAGAACTTAAGGCATTGTTCATCCCCTATTTTGAGGTGCTTAGCCTGGACCCGGTGGCGATCTCCGTGCCATCTCGCCGAGGGGAAGAACACTTTGCCCGTCTGCGCCGTCGCTGATCCGCAGGGCTCGATTCCGGCTTTACCTGCCCCATTTCGTGATACAACCAAAAAGCACAGCTGGAAGCCCATCCAAGCAGGCTTTCAGTTTCAGTTGAGGGAGGTTGACTTATGGCCCCATCGTCCACGCCCCTAGGGGGACAGGTGGCAATTGTTACCGGTGCTTCCCGTGGCATTGGCCGATCCATTGCCCTGGCCTTAGCGGCAGAGGGCGCCCAGGTAGTAGTTAACTACGCCCAGTCCGCCACCGCAGCCCAGGCCTTGACCGCTGAGATTATCGCTAATGGGGGCGAAGCCATTGCCCTACAG
The DNA here is from genome assembly GCA_040374235.1 of Leptolyngbya sp. Classification (GTDB taxonomy): domain Bacteria; phylum Cyanobacteriota; class Cyanobacteriia; order Phormidesmidales; family Phormidesmidaceae; genus Nodosilinea. The sequence goes on from JBEIUS010000004.1 coordinate 17,128, forward strand.
GCCGATGTCGCCCAGGCCGAACAGGTGGAGAATCTGGTTAAACAAACCCTGGATCACTTTGGCCGCATTGACATCCTGGTTAACAACGCGGGGATCACCCGTGACACCCTGTTGCTGCGGATGAAGCTAGAGGATTGGCAGGCGGTGATTGACTTAAATTTAACCGGGGTGTTTCTCTGTACCCGGGCGGTTAGTAAGGTCATGCTTAAACAGCGGTCTGGCCGGGTAATCAATATTGCCTCGGTGGCGGGGCAGATGGGCAACCCGGGGCAGGCCAACTATAGTGCCGCCAAGGCGGGGGTGATTGGCTTTACTAAAACCGTCGCCAAGGAACTGGCCAGTCGGGGGGTTACGGTGAATGCGGTGGCTCCGGGATTTATTGCCACCGACATGACCGATCAGCTGCCCAATAGCGAGGAAATCCTCAAGTTTATTCCCCTCGGTCGGTTTGGTCAGGCCCAGGAGGTGGCCGGCATGGTGCGTTTTCTAGCAGCGGATCCGGCAGCGGCCTACATTACGGGGCAGGTTTTCAATGTTGATGGTGGCATGGTGATGGCCTAGCCCGCCCTGGGGCATCCTAGGAGAGACCAGCTTGAGGGATGCCGGTGACGACTCCACCAGTAATCAGTGAACGGGCCTACTGGGTGGCCTGGTCCCAGATCCATGGCGTTGGACCGGTCACCTTAAAGCGGTTACACAGCCATTTTGGCAGCCTGGGAGCGGCTTGGCGAGCGGAGGTAAACCAATTACTAGAGGTGGAGGGTATTGGTCTCAGCCTGGGGGCTAGCCTGTCGGACTATCGGCAAAGGGTTTGCCCGGCAGCACTGCTGACCACCCAGGAGCGTCGCCATCCTAACTTTTGGACCCCCGCCGACCCCGAATACCCGGCACTCTTGTTTGAAATTGCCGATCCGCCTCCCCTACTCTACTATCGAGGCCGCCCTGAACTGGCCCTGGCCCTGCAGACCTTGCCCTCCGTAGCCATCGTCGGCACCCGGGCTCCCTCTGACTACGGCCAACGCTGGACCCGGCGACTGGTGCAGCGGTTGGTGACCCAGGATGTAGTGATTGTGTCTGGCCTGGCCAGTGGGATTGATCGCGAGGCCCACAGCCAAACCCTTGAGGGTGGGGGCCTTACTATCGCGGTGATCGGCACCGGGGTTGATCAGGCCTATCCCTGGAGTAATCGGCATCTACAACAGCGCATTGCCCAGCAGGGCTTACTGTTAAGTGAGTACGAGAATGGGACTCCCCCCGATCGGGTCCATTTTCCCCGACGCAATCGGATTATCGCCGGCCTCAGCCGCATCGTAGCGGTGACGGAGGCGCCGCTGCGATCGGGAGCGTTGATTACCGCGCGACTGGCTAACGACTATGGGCGAGAGGTATTCGCCCTACCGGGTTGTCTGGATAATCCCTCTAGCCTGGGCTGTCTAGACCTGATTCGCCAGGGGGCACAACTGATTATGGACGACACTACCTTAGTGCAGGAGCTGGGGAAAATGCCCCAATTAGGTCCCCTAGATACTCCCCAAGCCGCCATGATCAACCCTCAAACTTCCCTACCGCTGTTCTCAGAGGCACCAATCGGGGCTGACCTCCAGGGGGTGCTAGGGGAAATCGGTCCCGTACCTATGACCGTCGACCAAATCGCCCTGAAGGTAGAAAAAACCACCAGCGAGCTCCTGAGTAGTCTGGCCCAGCTAGAGTTGATGGGGCTGATTACCCTCCTGCCCGGGATGCGTTACCAGCGTCGCTAGCTATGGCCGTAGCCCTCATCGTAGGGCAGGCAGTACTCCTCAAAAAACTCAAAGCAAAGCCTGCCCATGGCAATCACATCCCCCCCTTGCAGTTGGCAAGCATGGGCGGGAGCCAGGGGCTTACCGTTCACCAGGATACCCACTGGCGTACCCAAGTCAGTCAGGGAAAACCCCACTTCAGGATTGAAACTAAGGCCGGCATGGTAGGGAGCAACGCCAAATTCAACCGCCAACACCTGGCAGTCTGCCCCCCGTCCCATCAGCCAGCTAGAGCCACAGGGTGTGACCTGAATGTATTGGTGACGGTTAAGGTTACTGGCCAGAAATCCCTGGTTGTCGACCATGATACCTTGCAGATAGCGGCCAGAAACTCGACAGTGATGGACTGCCGTCAAGATCGGGTCAATGACATTGGCAACCTGTTCCAAATCGTACTTGAGGTTACGCAGCAGCACATCTAAAAGGTTAGGACTAGCCGGGGATGACTGCCGTAGCTGATACCCCCCTACCGCGCTGCAAGAGGCCGTAACCGACTGGCAGGGATGGGGATAGGAAGATGTCATAGCTATTTATCATTACTCCACAGTTTTAAAGCGATGGCTATTTTTCCGATGGCGGAAGCTAGTTAAACTATCCACTCAGACTTGAGTAAAAGAAGCATCCTAAACAGTTCAACGAAATCAAGAACTGACCTGCTAGAAAGCCTGACATGGAAAATTCGGTAGAGCACTTCAAATCTATCGACAATATGGGCAGGCGATTAGAGTTTCGGCCAAGCAGACCTAAGGCCCCCATCGCAGCAGATATAACTAGCTAGTTATTAATCTAAACCAAGTCCATGATGAAAACCGTAATTCTGCCCCCTCACCCCCAGCCCCTCGCTCAAGGGGCGAGGGGTGCTGGAAAAACCCTTCAAAGTTCCTCTCTCGAGGGGAGAGGGATTTTAGGTGAGGGAAACTCCAGGTTTCAAATTAGACGCGGTTTAGAATTAAAAATAACTCGACTCATTAACTGAGCCTAAGTAATTTCTCGTATATTTTATAATTGAAACATACCTTTACCTTGTTCAATAGCTCTCTATACGTATATTTGCGGTTGCGATCTTCCCTTCAAGGAATGTCCTCAATGGCCCAGTCACCCTTGAGGTCTAGGGCAGAGCCCTGGTTTTGAGGGGGGCTTAAACCTCTCAAAGACCGCCATGACTACCCCTAGAAAGCAAGTCAACTGCTAAGACGGCCCATAAATAAAGACCTAAAATCGCCGTACCATAGTCTATGGCTGTTTTTCTTGGCTCGACGGCGATGGGCGATTACTCCCATAAAATCTGGCAAAAACCGACACTGTGGCTAGCGCTGGGGGCATCCCTGCTGATCGGTAGCGGTGTATTTGCATTCTGGCGTCGCGGTCTAGAGCAGCGACAGTTAGCGGCAGAACAGGCGGCCCTACCTCCCCTCCGCCAAGTACAGGTAGTAGCCCTGGGGCGGATCGAACCGGCCAATCGAGTCATTCAGGTGGCCACCGCCGAGGCTGGGCGCATCGATCGCCTATTGGTCAGCCAGGGAGATCAGGTGGAGAAGGGTCAGATTCTGGCCTATCTGGATCGCTATTCGGTACGCCAGGCCGAGCGTAATTATGCGGCCAGTCAACTGGCGGAGGCCAGGGCCCAACGGCAAGCGGAAATTGCCCTGGGTCAGGCCCAGGTGGCGGAGGCGGATAGTCGGCTGAACCAGGTGGATGCCCCTCAACAGGCGGCGATCGCCGCCCAGGCCGCCGCCATCCAAAGCTTGCAGGCCCAGCTCGCGGTGGCGGAAATTGATCTGGCTCGATTCCAGCAATTAAGTCAATCTGGGGCCGTAGCCCGTCAAGAACTTGACCGACAGCAGGCCACCGTTGACCGACTACGGGCCGACTTAAAGAGTGCTACCGCCACCAAGCAACGCCTGGAAACCGGTCGCACCAGCGATCTGCGCCAAGCCCAGGCCCAGCGGAGGGCGACCCAGGTCAGCGCTGAGCGCAATCAGTTGAATAGTCAAATCGACTCCGCTGCCCAAAGCTTAGCCCTAGCGGAGGCCCAGCTAGCCCTCACCCTAATTCGGGCCCCCCAGGCTGGACAGGTGCTAGACATCTACGCCTACCCGGGGGAAGCCGTATCCCCCAATGACGGCCCGGTGTTAGCCCTGGGGGATACCCGTCAGATGGTGGCGGTGGCGGAGGTTTATGAGAGTGACATCGGCCTGGTGAAACTGGGCCAACCCGCCACCATCACCAGCCGTAACGGCGCCTTTAGCCAGACCTTAACCGGCAAGGTGACGGAAATTGGTTTGCAAATTGCTAAAAATGACATCCTGGATGACGATCCGGCGGCTAATGCCGATGCCCGGGTGGTGGAGGTGCGGGTACAGTTGGATCAGGGCCAGGTGGTGGCCGGCCTTACCAATTTGCAGGTGGATGTAGCCATTGATATTCAGGCAGGAGGTTAGGGCGTGGCCCCGATTCCCCTAGCCTGGTATAACCTACGGCACCAGCGATCGCGCCTGCTGGTGGCGGTGGCGGGGGTGAGCTTTGCGGTGCTGTTGATCTTTATGAACCTGGGCTTTTTAGGTGCCCTGGTGAATACCACCACTAATTTCTACGATCGCTTCAATGCTGATATTTTTCTGCTTTCCCCCCAGTCCCTGGAGATCAGTACCACCAAAACCTTTCCCCGGGAGCGTCTTTACCAGGCCGCCGGGATTGCCGGCGTGAAACAGGCCATGCCCCTCTACGCCGACTATGCCCTCTGGAAAAACCCTGAAACTAAAAACAGCCGGGCCATGTTTGTCTACGGCTTTAACCCCAGGGATCCGGTATTTCTGATGCCCGAGTTAACCACCATCGAGGCCATCAGTGCCCTGGAGCAGCCCTACACCACCTTTATTGATCGCCGATCTCGCCCCGAGTTTGGCCCCCAAACCCTGGGGTTAGCAACCGAGGCGGAACGTCGCCGCATTACCATTGTCGGCCAGTACGACCTGGGGGGTGGCTTTGCCGCCGATGGCACCCTGATTATGAGCGATCAAAACTTCCACCGCTACCTGACCCCCCGCACCCTGGAGCAGGTCAACCTGGGCCTGGTGTTATTGCAGCCAGGGGCTAACCTGGAACAGGTTCAGGCCGCCGTCCGCGATCGCCTACCGGAGGATATCGCTGTCTACACCAAGACGGAGATCATCCGCAAAGAAGCTCAATACTGGATTCAAACCACCTCCATTGGGTTTATCTTCGGCCTGGGGGTGCTGGTGTCCTTTGTGGTCGGCACCGTGATTGTTTATCAAATTCTTTACACCGACATCCGCGACCACCTGCGGGAGTACGCTACCCTGAAGGCCATGGGATATGGTAATGGCTATCTATTCAAAACAGTATTACAGGAAGCATTGATTTTAGCGGTAATGGGCTATATTCCAGGGTTTCTGCTGGCGGTAGGGCTCTATCGCTTTACCGACCAGGCCACCGCCGGTGCCCTGCCCATGGCAATGGGGCTACCTCGCACCCTGTTTGTACTATCCTTAACGGTTTTAATGTGTGGTCTCTCGGGGCTAATTTCTGTGCGTAGGGCGGTCACCGCCGATCCGGCGGAGGTATTTGCCTAGGGGGTCAACCCCAGGGCTCCCCACCACTAACCTGGTGAGATCCGTTCCAGAATGTTAGGACCGTAGCAGAGGATTGGGTCTATGAACCAGGGTGATGACCAGCGCCAAATTGTCTACCGCCTCCTGCTCACCAGCCTTTGGGCCAATCTGCTGCTGTTGGCGGTGGAGGCCCTGGGGGGCTGGGCGAGCCAATCCCTAACTCTGCTAGCGGAGGCCCTCCATACCCTGGTGGATGGATTTAGTACGGTGCTCAGCGTGGTGGCGGTCACTTCCCCCCAACGGCAGATGGGCCGGGAGGTATGGGGCCATGGTCGGGCCGAGGTGGCCGCCACCTTGATGTTATGTGCTTTTTTAGGTTTCACCGGCGTCAGCCTGGGGCTGATTGCCCTAGGTCAGTTGATGGCGGCTCTCAAAGGGGATACTCAAGCCATACCGGTGTCTATCCCGCCCCAAGTGCTTTGGTTCACTGCCACCATGGTGATTCTGAATGTGACCTTTGGCCTTTATAGCAGCTATCAGGCCCGTAGCCTCAACAGTCTGGCGCTGAAACTAAATACCCAGCATTTCTTGACCGATGCCTGGTTGAGTCTGGTGATGGTGGCTATTCTGTTGGCCATTTGGCAAAATCAGCGCTGGCTTGACCCGGTTTATGCCTTGCTACTGCTACCCCTGGTGGCTCGCAGTCTATGGCGGGTGCTGAACGAGCAACTGCCCCTGTTGCTCCGCCCCACCGCCATCGCTCCGGAGGCGATCTCCCATCTGGTCACCCAGGTAGAGGGGGTGACCCACTGTAAACGGATTCGCTCCCGGGGGATGGTGGGCCGCCAGGTGTGGATTGAGTTACACCTGGTGCTGCATCCAGAATGGATGGCGGCGGCTGACCAGATCGGTGAGCAAATTGAGGCCCGCCTGCGGCATCAGTACGGCCCCCTGCGCACCCAGGTTTGGGTGGAGGCAGCGGCCACCCAGACCGATCACTACCAGGAGACCGATCTGCCCTACCCCGTGCCCCCTTTTGACCCAGGCTAAGGAGACGGCCTCCAGTGCTTTGGCTAATCAGGGGGCTCCAGGGAAAAGCGAGGAAAGCGAGGGTGGTCCGCAATCAACCCAGCCAATTTCCTGGCACCGTAGAGGTTAATATGGCTGGGGTCAGCAAAGAAATGAGACTGCCAACGCCACTGTTCTAACAGGTCAATCACCACCATCCCCCCGGTTCTATGGTGGGTTTCTAGAAAAGCTTGAAACTCTCGCTCATGGCGGAGCCTGGCCGGGTCCAGATAGTCGTTGCTGAGGGGCAGGTTAATAAACACCAGGGGAATGCGACGATCCTGTAGAAAGGCGACCACCGCCTCCAGGGAGAGGCGTTGTACCCCATCCAGACGGAAGTAGCGATAGGCATCATCATAGGCCCCCCGCACCCGCGGGAAGGCTTGATAGTATTGGGCCGGATTAAACTGGTCGTTAACCTTGAGAAATCCCTGGCTGGTAATAGGGCTGGGGGGAATGGTGCCCTGTTCCGACGAGGGGGCGGGCGGGTCTTGTAAGGTCAGCTGTTGCCCCCCCTGCACAGTGGCGTAACCCGGTGAGGCCAGGATCTCCGCAAAGGTGCGATCGCGGCGGCCACTGTTAAACCCCCGAGACCCCTCCGCCCAAATCACCATTCGGGGCAGGAGATCGGGCCCTAGCAGCTGGCGCATCAGGAAACTGACCACCTGGGCCGTGGCCCCATTCACCCCGAAGTTATAAACCCTCAGGCCAGGATGACCCTGGGCCGCTAGGCCCTGCTCTAAGGCTTGGGGATCAATCCCCTGTAGGGCTCGAGAACTACCCACAATTAAAATATCCGGTGGACCCAGGGCGGCTACGTAGGAATAGTAGGTACTGAGCTGTTCATCCAGAATACTGCTGCCCAGGGCTGGAAACACCCTGGAAAACCCCTGCTGTCTGGCCCGTTGCTGGGCCACCTGCAGATGACGCAGGTATTCTTGGGCCCGTCGCTGACTGAAGATAGACCGTTGATCTTGTTCTGGGATTTGGCTGAGCAGGACCAGGGATTTCCCCCAGTGCTCACTAACCTGCAACCAGTCCTGGCTACTAGCGGCGGTCTGGGCCAATTGGGCCGCCTGGTTAGCAGCCGTAATCGCCTGATACCAATGCTGATCATCGGTGGTGGGCAAGCGGCCTAACCCGAATCCACCTAAGTCAGCACCCGGTGGGACCAAGCCACAGGAATAGGCCATCAAACCCAGGGCCAGGGGGCCAGTGAACCATCCCAAAAATGTCACCATTCGTGGCAGCATGGATCGGGTAATTGGTAGAGAATTTTGCGACTACGGCCCTGTATCAGTTGTTTCTATTCTAGTCCCAGAACCGGCTATACTCAGGGTCTCTGGCCAATCCTGAAGCTGCCTCAAGCCTCAACTTCAATTAAAGGAACACTCCACAGTGATCCTCAGGTTACTGGAGGCGGTTCCCTTGGTGACGTAGGGGATACCGGCTTCCCCCCCCACTTGTAGGCCAAACTCCAGGACAACTTTGTCCACGTTGGCGCTGGCTAAATCCTTAAAGGCGTTCATCGTACAGTTGGTATAGGTGCGAATCGTCCCCTCCAGGGCCTTGAAGTTTAGGGCCTTAACGCTTTCTACCCCCACCAGGGAACCTGGCCCTGGTGGGGTTCCCCAGGTTAGGCCCTTAGCGGTGCGGGTTGTTTCTGCCTCGGCCTGAGGTGCCGCCCCCGAGCCCTCAGGCACCACCACATTTTCGGTGGCTTCCATATAGATTTCGCTGCCGTCTTCCAGGCGAATCGCAATTAATTCCGTCATAGTGCACCCTTTACGGATTGGAGTATAGATGTCCTAGTTTAGGATTCCCATCCCTGGTGAATTCTATCCGGGGCGGCAATTCACCGGCGATAGGGCCGCCGCCCCCTTGCCGGTGACTAGGATGAGCCAGAGGGTCTAGCCAGTCCTAGCTTTTTCCTGTCTCGTAACTAACAAGCTTTGGGTTAGGAGCCAGGAAATTCACCCATTCACCCTGTTCTCAGAGTTCTCACCAAAGCCCCATAGGGGATTTCCCTACCCCAGGACATGGAGATTTTGGTTATAACTGATCAAAGAGTATCCCAGCCCCAGCAAACCGTCATGACTGAGCTAACCACGGATTTGAAAAGCCATCCCGGTGAGGTCCTATACCTGGCGGAGGAGGCTCAGCAAATTTTAAGCCTGGCCATCGCCCGGGAGGTGGAAAGTGGGGAGCTGTCTCGCCAACAATTGCTAGAGATCGCAGAGGAATTGGGGATTTCAGCTCAAACCCTAGCGATCGCCGAGGCGGAATGGCAACTGCAAAGGCAAGATCAAAGCGATAAACAGGTTTTCGACCGCCAGCGTCGCCAGCGGTTTCACCATGGCTTGGCCCGTTTTCTGGTGGTGGGTGGCTTTCTCCTCGTCTTTAACGGTTTGGCGGGGGGTGGCCTGACCTGGCTGCTCTACCTGTTGCTTGGCCCCTGGGCCCTGCACCTGACCTGGAGGGCCTGGTGCATCTACCGGCCCAATGAGTATATCTATAGCCAAGATTTTGAACGGTGGCGGCGGCGGCAGCAGATGGGTCGGGTGGTTAAGGGAGCGGTCAGGCGGTTGCTCGGCCCTTAGGTTAAGCCCCCCAGGCCTGCTCCTTAGAGGTACTCAATCTCCTGCAGATGAAATTCGCCGTAGACAAAGTCACCGTCGGGGGTTTCCCAGGTGGCTTCGCCGTAGGCCGGCAGGCGGATATCACCAAATTCTCGGTGCTGGCCCATGGGGGTAAACCAGGGCCAGCGCTCAGTGGTTTTACCATCGGAGCTAAAGTAACGGTCTGGGGAGGAGAAGTTTACCAGATCACCGGCCTCGTCAAAGGTCAACAGGGCCGACACCGTCTGATCGCCGCGGCTGAAGACCCCCCGCAGGGAGTGGGGAGTCACCGTTGTCCACTGGATTGGCAAATCAACCAGGGCGGCGGGGGCCAGTACACAAAAATCATTGAACAGGGTGACGGTTTCACTTTGGTTGAGGATTGCGCCCTGGCTATCCACCAGGGGGAATAGGGAGAGCAGGCGGATGCGAAAGTGAGCTTGATCGCCCACAAAATCGTGATAACCCTGGAGGGGAAGGCCCAACAGGGAGGCCCCCATGAGGAAGAGGCGGGCTGAGGGTTGGACGAAGTTGTGCTGTTCAGAGGTAAATGCCATCCAGGGACTATCCAGGCCGTTACGGAAGCGTCCCCGAAACCTAGCCCGAAACCCCCTGACCCGGGGCTTACCGATGGCCCCACAGCGCTCTAAATAAACCTGTAGCAGCGAGGGCAGCCCCTGCAGATCAGCGGCGGTGAGGAAATCCCCTGGCGGCGGCAGAGTTTGTAGACAGGCCTGGGTCTGCTGCCGGTAGAGGGTCCCAAAGCTACCAGGACGGGACCCTAACCAGAGCAACAGGGCCAATAGGCCGGTGAGGAGGAGGAGGGGTATGGTCATAGCTACCGGCTAGTCTGGTCTGGGAAATAGAAGGGTTGTTGACGGAGCAGCCACAGATTTAATCGCCACCCCCGTGATCAGTTCCACCACGTTCATCCCATTATTAATCACCCCCGGTACACTGGGGTAGCCAGCACTGGCCCCCACCAACACCAGATTAGGCAACTCGGTCTGATAGCCTAACCGATGGAGCCCCACCTGGCGAGGCACCAGTTTTGCTCCGTAGATGTTGCCCTCTGGCTGCCCCAGGAAGTGTTCGCTGGTGGTAGGGGTACCGTAGATTTTCATACGGATATAGCGATCCACATCTGGAATCAGGTCCCGCAGGCTAGTCATCACCGCTGCATAGGTTTGCCGTTTCTTCGCCTTGTAGGCCTGGGGATCGGTGTCCTGCAGGTGCTTGAAGGGGGCGTAGGAGCAGATGGTGCCAACCTCCAGAACGTGATGCCCGGCGGGCGCCATGCCCGGTGCGCTGGATTTAAGGGTGGGGCAGGATAGGAAAATCCAGGGATGGTCAAGCTGGTCAGCTAGCTGCTGACGATATGCTTGGTTGAGGTCACCGGTGGGGTAATACCAGATGTTCCAGTTGCCCAGGCCATAGTTCTGGGGCTGGAAGCGATCGTCCAATCCCAGGTAGAGGTTAAAGGCACTGGCGGAATAGTCGTAGTCGGTGAGCCGGTACTGCTCCGCGGCACTGAGCCCGTGGCCGTGCATTAAGGAAACCATTAGCTTAGGATCCAGATCACTAATGTAGTGATAGCGGGCCCCGTAGTCAGTGCCACCGGCGGTTACCCAAGCCACCTGGTGATTCCGAACTTCAATGTGTTCCACGGGGGTTTGGTAACGCACCGTGCCTCCCCCCTGCAGGATGCTATCGACGATCGCCTCCACAAAGCCCTTAAAGTGATGCTCCGGATAGTAGGCGCCGGCACTGTAGTCCCACACCAGGGAGGTGTGGGTCAGCAGGGCCACCTCCTCGGGGGGCAGGGCGTAGTCACCACTTTGGCCGGCCAGAATAGCCTGCAAACGGGGAGATAGGCCACAATGCCGGTAGAGGTCCTGCAGGGTCCAATGGCGTTTTTCAAACAAATTCCAGTATTTCGGCAGTTTTAACCAGTCAGACCAACGCCGGTCATACCAGCGGAGCTCCTGGTTGAGCTGGTGCATGGCCTGGTGTAACTCTTGGATGGTGTTGCAGTAGCAATTGATCGGCCCGGCTTCCTCTGGAAACTCACCCAGCAGGCGATCGCGCAGATTTTCCCAACCGAGGGGAACGGCAAAGTCCCCGCTGGGGGTAATCACCCGGTCGATGCAGTTGGGGTCCAGGGAGTTAAAGGCCATAGGCTGGCCAATGTAGTGGAGAAATTGATCGATCGCCTCCCCCGGACCGCATTGGGAAATGTAGTGCACATCGGCGCAAAAGCTATAGGGGCCATAATCAAAGCTATGGCAACAGCCCCCTGGCAGGTAATGCTTTTCCAACACCGCCACCCGATGGCCTTGGCGGGTGAGGCAAGCGGCGGCGGATAGCCCTCCTAAGCCAGCCCCTAAAATCACATAGTCAAACAGCTCCATGGTCCACACCTCGCGCTAGAGAACATCTTGACTCGGCAGAGTCAGGGACATTTTCCAGCCAAGGTGAGATCCCTGCATTGCTACCTCTATCTTCGCTCCAGGTTTAAGAGCCTGAGGGAAAAGGATAGAAAACGATGGGAATCGCCAGGAAAGTATATGGCTTTGGCCAGAACGCCCAGGACAGGGTGGAACAGTAAACCCTAAGACTGGGGAGCCAGCACGCCTCCCCTCCGCCCCGTCACCCGGGGCTACGGCTTATCCATCTTTACTGTCACCAAAATACCAGCACCAGACCAGACTCAAGGGGATTTATGTCGTTTTCCCTGGTCGCTGCCGGAGGCTACAGCACCCTCTAAAATAGATAGATATAGTCATTTGGCCCCAAAGAGGAGCAGTATGTTTAATAGCTTGCCCGTGCTGCTGTATCACCTGAGTCAGTGGGCCACCGATCTGGTGAATGGCCAGCTCACCCACCTATCCCTGGTGAGCTTATCGGTGGTGGCTTTGGCGGGGTTGGTCACCAGCCTCTCCCCCTGCTTGCTGTCCATGTTGCCGATTATGGTGGGCTATATGGGGGGGTACGAGGTGGAAAACCAATGGCAGGCCAGCCTGCGATCTCTGGGGTTTGGCCTGGGTCTAGCCACCACCCTGGCGGTGCTGGGATTAACCGCTGGCCTATTTGGCTACGTCTATGGTCAGGTGGCGATTGGCCTCCCCATTGCCGTCAGTCTGCTGGCCATTATTATGGGCCTCAACCTGCTGGGGTTAGTCCCCCTTTCCTTACCGGGGGCAACGGGTCTGGATATGACGGATTGGGCCCTACCCGCCTGGGTCAAGGCCTACCTGCTGGGGCTAAGTTTTGGCATTGTCGCCTCCCCCTGTAGCACACCGGTGCTGGCCAGTCTGCTGGCCTGGGTTTCGGCTAGCCAGAAGCCCCTGCTGGGGGCGGGTCTATTGCTGGCCTACGCGATCGGCTACGTGCTACCCCTGGTGCTGGCGGGCACCTTCACCAGCAGCATCAAACGCCTGCTGGAACTGCGCCAGTGGTCCGGTTGGCTAACCCCCGCCAGCGGCGTGCTGTTGCTGGTGTTTGGGGTGTTTTCCCTGCTCACTCGACTGCTGCCAGCAACCCCCAATCTACTCTCCTGAAGCGGTTTTTAGCATGACCCCCTCCCCAGCCCCTACCCCCGATTGGCGGGCCAGCCTGCGGCACTACTTACGTCAAGACCTGCTGCCCCTGCTGGCAGACCTGCGGTTAGCGATTGTACTTTTGCTGGTCATCGCCCTCTTTAGCGTAGCCGGTACGGTGATTGAACAGGGCCAGTCGGTGGATTTCTACCAGGCCAATTACCCCGAGGACCCCGCCCTATTTGGTGTCCTCACCTGGAAACTAATCCTCACCCTGGGGCTCGATCAGGTCTACCGGACCTGGTGGTTTTTAACCCTACTGATCCTCTTCGGGGCCAGCCTCACCGCCTGTACCTTTACCCGCCAGTTTCCGACCCTGAGTGCCGCTCAGCGCTGGCAGTATTATCGTCAGCCGCGACAGTTCCAAAAGCTGAGCCTGAGCACCGAGTTGAATCAGGGAGACCTGGCGACCCTGGCCCAAGCCCTGCAACAACGCCGCTATCGTATCTTCGAGGAGGATAACAGCCTCTATGCCCGTAAGGGCCTGGCGGGGCGGATCGGACCGATTATCGTTCACGCCAGTATGTTGCTAATTTTACTGGGAGCGGTTTGGGGAGCTATGACTGGCTTCTTTGCCCAAGAGTTGGTCACCAGTGGGGAAACCTTTCAGGTGCAAAACATTTTCCAGGCCGGCCCCTGGGCCGCTGCCCAAGTTCCCCAAGACTGGGCGGTGCGGGTCAATCGCTTTTGGATTGACTATAGGCCGTCGGGGGATATCGATCAGTTTTACTCCGATCTATCGGTGCTGGACCCGTCGGGGACCGAGGTGGATCGCAAGACCATCTCCGTTAACCACCCCCTGCGCCACCAGGGTGTCACCTTCTACCAGGCGGATTGGGGCATTGGGGCGGTGCGGGTGACCTTGAATAACAGTCCGGTGCTACAACTGCCGATGAAGGCCATCGACAACCAGGGAGCCCGATTTTGGGGCACCTGGGTACCTACCCAACCCGATCTCAGCGCCGGTGTTACCCTGCTAGCCCAGGACCTGCAGGGGTCTGTATTACTCTATGACGAGGCGGGGAAACTAATGGCGACCCTACGACAGGGCATGGCCACGGAGGTGAACGGGGTGACCCTGGCCCTGGTGGAGGTGCTGGGTAGTACGGGCTTACAGATCAAGGCGGATCCGGGGGTTCCCCTGGTGTATACCGGCTTTGGGCTGCTGATGGTGGGGGTAATCATGAGCTACATCTCCCATTCCCAGGTATGGGCCCTGGCGGATCAGGGTAAAGTCTACTTGGGGGGGCGCACCAACCGGGCCCAGGTGGCCTTTGAGCGGGAAATTCTGGATCTGCTAGGGGTTTGGCCCGGTTCAGGGGAATAGATCCTGGCACCCATCCTCCCCCTGTTTCTGGCTCCTAAATTCTTCCTTCCCATCCCCAGGCCAGTAGGATGGGCAAAGCAAAGCGTGCCCATCTGTTTCCCAGGCTTGTTAGTCTTGGGCTAAAGATCGATGGGAACAGGCTAGTGCCCTGTGCACATCCTACCTCTCTGGTACTGACTACTGGCTCCCCTGGAAGGGCTGCTGAATTTAGGCCACCAAGTCCTAGGGAGGAGGAAAGGTTGGGGTGGGTAGGGTGGAGATCGCCGCGATCAGCTGGTCCGCCGCCGGAGCGGGCCAACCCCCCTCTCCCCGTCGTCCCCCCTGCAAAATGAATCGTAAACCATAGGCTTGGGGGTAACCCTCCACCTCCAGCCAGACCTGATGCGATTCTAGCTCACAGGTGAGTTGTTCCTCCGCCATCAGGTGATCGGCCATGGCCTTCAAGGTGGCCACTAACTCCTCAGCTAACCGTCGGAAATCCTGAAATTCCTCAGCGGTCAGTTCCATCGCCCAATCCGCTCCCCCCAGCAGGGCAGGGTAGATCGGGGCGTGGGGATTCCACCCGAGGCGCCACCCTGGCCCCTCTTGAATGAAACGTTGACAGGAACTGGAGGACACCACGCAGAGTCACCCAGGGCAGAAGGTTGTAAAATCCGGGGAAACCTATTCCCCAATGATTTCCGGCTGGGTCAGCTCATCGGACATTTCCACAATGGCCCGCAGCACCGGCTTCATTTTGGGGTCTTCATAGTTTTCGAAGTCCTCATAGCGTCGCCGCTGGGCCCGATTGGCTACCTGCACCGTAATCCGATAGCGATTTGAGGCCGCTCTAATCAAGTCTTCGGTACGGCGCATCAGCTGCGTACTGTCTAAGGGGTGACGCTTAAGCATGGGAAACCTGGGGAAACAAACAAAAAATCAAAGTTTATTTTACCAAGGGTTTGTGGCCAGACCGCATTAGTCCCTGATAACTGACCAGATTAGGGCAAGGCTAAGTTCCGGCCTCGGGTTGAAGATAGTTTAAAGCGGTTTGGTCGTAAGACTTTGTTACAATAGGTACACTGTGCGCGCAGGAGAACTCTCACTATGGTTAAGACTCAGTCCCCCAAGCCCGTAGTTATTTCCCCCTCTATTCTATCGGCGGACTTTAGCTGTCTAGGGGAAGAAATTAAGGCAGCGGATCAAGCCGGAGCTGATTGGATCCATGTTGATGTTATGGATGGCCGCTTTGTTCCCAACATTACCATTGGGCCCCTGATCGTCCAGGCCATTCGCCCCTTCACCCAGAAGCCCCTCGATGTCCATTTAATGATTGTCGAACCGGAAAAGTACGTCGCCGACTTTGCCAAGGCAGGGGCTGATATTATTTCGGTCCATGCGGAGCACAATGCCTCTCCCCACCTGCACCGTACCCTTGGACAAATCAAAGAACTGGGTAAGCAGGCTGGGGTGGTACTCAACCCCTCCTCCCCCCTGGCCCTGATTGAGCACGTCCTCGACCTCTGTGATCTAGTATTGATCATGAGTGTTAACCCTGGCTTTGGCGGTCAGAGCTTTATCCCTTCCATGGTTTCAAAGATTCGAGCCCTGCGCGCCCTGTGCGATGAGCGGGGCCTGGATCCCTGGATCGAGGTGGATGGTGGTCTGAAGGTGAATAACACCTGGCAGGTATTAGAGGCGGGGGCCAATGCGATCGTGGCCGGGTCGGCGGTGTTTAATGCCCCAGATTATGCCGCGGCGATCGCAGGTATCCGCCATAGCAAGCGGCCCAGTCCTGAGTTAGCAATGGTTTAGGGCTAGTTTGTCAGTTGAGATGGCGGTGTTAGGGCAGTTATTTAGTTGAGAAACTGCCCTAACATTTTTGACTTAATCCAATCTAACAGAGCCGTTATGTCCCATAAGCTTGAGGTCGCGGTGGCGATCCTTTACCAAGGAGACCAATTCCTACTGCAGCTGCGGGATGATCACCCGGGGATTCTCTACCCTGGCCAATGGGGCTTCTTTGGGGGTCACCTAGAACCTGGAGAATCTCCCCTAGCCGCCCTGCAGCGGGAGCTAGAGGAGGAAATTAGCCACTGCCCGCCCCAGTTGAGCCTATTTCGCTGCTACGAAACCGATCAGGTGATTCGTTATGTTTTCCACGGACCCTTACTGGTTTCTCTCGCCGATCTAGTCCTCCAGGAGGGATGGGACCTGGGGTGGTGGTCCAAAGCGGAGGTACTTGCCGGTCAACACTATTCTTCGCGAGCTGGGCAGTTTCGACCGATCGCCACTCCCCACCAGGCAATCCTATTGTCTTTTCTGGAACAGCCGCCCATCGATATTGTGGGATAGAGTGGGAAGGCTGATGCCCGTGGCCAAGTTTTTAGAACAGTTAGAACTACCCCTGGACGTGCCCGAGCCTACACCTACTCTACAGTTACCGCCCTACCGGGTACGGGAAAGTGATCGCGCCCGCCACGTCTCCATTAAGGTCCATCTAAATGGCCAGGTTGAGGTGGTGGTCCCCCGGGGGTTTGATCAGACCCAGGTACCCCAGCTACTGCAACGACGCCAAGCCTGGCTAAAACAGACAGTCGAGCAACTGGAGCGACAAACCGCCCATTTGACCGAGGATCACTTTGAGGATAAACCTCAGAAGTTGCAGCTGAGATCGCGACAGGAAACCTGGCAAATCTTCTATCAGGAGGGATCTCTCCACTCCCTGGCCCTTACCCAGCCCACCCCCCTCACCCTGCTACTGCGCGGCAATATGGACTCGGCCTCGACCTGTCGTGATTTACTGCGCCAGTGGTTGGTCAGCAAGGCAAGGGCTGAATTTGCCCCCTGGCTGCGAGAACTGAGCTTTGATCTGAAACTACCCTTTCAACGGGTCTCAATTCGCGGCCAGAAAACCCGCTGGGCTAGTTGCTCCAGCCATCAAGATATCAGCTTGAACTACAAGCTTTTATTCCTGCCGACGGATTTAGTCCACTATGTCTTTGTCCACGAGCTCTGTCACACTATCCATATGAACCACTCTGGAGATTTCTGGCAGCTGGTGGCGGATAAATATCCCCGCTACCAGACCTGTCGGAATCAAATTCGTGAGGCCTGGCGCTACGTTCCAAGTTGGGTTGAGGGTTAATCTAGCTTGCCTGCTCCCCACCCCCCTCTGGAACCCCACAGACTGCAAACTCCCCACAGTGGCTACCAATGGGATCGGCTCAGCCACAGCTTTTTTGAAGGTTGGTACTTCCGCCTTACCTTACCCCAGCCCCAGGTAACCTTTGCCTTCATGTACTCCATCCAAGATCCAATCGGTGGGCAACCCCATAGCGGTGGGGTTGCCCAAATTCTCGGTCCTGGCGATACCTACCTCTGCCGCAGCCTGCCCAATACGGAACTATTCTGGGCGTGGTCGGAGGGCTTGGGCTTGGGTCACTGGCGACGGGCCCTACCCAGCCAGAGTCCTGGGTTTCTGCTGCCGATGGCTTTTACCAGTCAGATTCAGGAGGGGTATCAGGTCACGGCCTCCTGGCATCAGGGCCAACTCAGCAATCCGGTTTCCGGCGAAACCGTAGTTTGGCAATATCAAATCTCGCCGATCTACGGTTGGGGGCAGTCGGGCCAGCCCCAGCAATCTACCGCTGGTTGGTTGTCCCAATGGTCGATCTTTGAACCTGGTTGGCAAATTCTCATGGCCCATGGCCATGCCACCGGCTGGATTCTGTGGCATGGTGAACGCTATCGCTTCCACCAGGTGCCGGCCTACGGTGAAAAAAACTGGGGGCGGGCCTTTCCAAAGCGATGGTTCTGGCTGCAATGCAATGCCTTTGACCAACAGACAGAAATCAGTCTGACCGCCGCTGGTGGCCATCGCCAAGTCCTGGCCTGGACAGAAACCGTGGGGATGGTGGGCCTGCACCACCAGGGCCAGTTTTATGAATTTGTACCCTGGAACGCTACCCTGAGCTGGCAGGTCAGTCCCTGGGGAGACTGGTATATGACCGCTGAAGGCCGTCAATACGTTTTAGAGCTGCACGGCACCACGACCCATGCAGGCATTGGGCTACGGGCCCCTACCCAGCACGGGGTGATGTATTGTTGCCGCCACACTGCCCAGGGACAACTAAACCTTAGCCTCTGGCGAAAATCCAGCCGTGGACTCAGCTTGGTCCTGCAGGCTACCAGCCAGCAGGCAGCCTTGGAAATTGGCGGTGGCCCCTGGTGTGATCCGTGGCACAAACCTGATGCTTAGAAAACTTAAAATAATCTAAAGATCCAGGAATGTCTACTGGCTCAATTTCTCCTGATTGTGGCCCTGGGAAGCCCTAGGGAACTTCAGGGGGTTATTAAGACTGGATTAACCCGCGAAAAAGGTGTTGCCGTTAGCAAATCCTTGGGTAAAATCTAGTGCAATCATCGTTATTGTTGCCGTTATACAGTGCTATTTAAGGGAGGTGATGATCAATGGCCTTGAGTCCTAAGCCTAATTTGGTTAAGTTTTTACAGGAGGAATTAGCTATCTCCGCTGCCTCATTGCAGGTGGCCCTGAAGCACAGCGAGCAAGATCCGGGCCCCCTGCCCATGATTCTCTGGCAGTATGGTTTAGTTACCCTAGAGCAACTTGAGCAGATTTATGATTGGATGGAAGCCGTATAGATCGATTCCTAGCTTGATTTGGGAAAAATTTCCTAAGAGGTGCAGCAATCGCCGCACCTCTTACTATATGTGATTAATTTTAATAAACTATACTAACGGTCGGTTACCGATCCCCTTTGGGTAGGTTCTGGGCCAACCCAGACCCTGACAGCCTCAAGTCAGCTACGCTCCAATTTCTATTGAATATTATCTATCAATTCTCCTAATGAAACTCTCACGAGCTCAGATCACCCTAGGGTTAGCTGCCACTGGGTTAGCGTTGTTCGGGGCAACCACCCTACATCGACTGGCCTCATCGGCACCGACCCCCTCCACCTCCAGTTCTGTGGGTAGCGATAGTGCTCCCCAAGGGTCCCGAGATGCCAATACCCTGCGGTTGCTCTACAGCCGTTCCGCCGTTACCCTTAACCCCCATTTAGCCACCGGCTATCAGGACTTTGAAGCCGCCCGATTAGTTTACGAGCCCCTGGCTAGCTATAACGAGGCGGGGGAATTGGTGCCCTTTTTGGCGGCGGCCATACCAACCCAAGACAATGGCGGGGTTAGCCCCGATGGCCGTAGCGTTACCTGGAAACTACGGCAGGGGGTGACCTGGTCAGACGGCCAGCCCTTCACCGCCGCCGATGTGGTGTTTACCTTTGAGTTTATTCGTAACCCAGCGATCGCCACCGCCACGGCGCAGTACTACGAAACCATCAAATCGGTGGAGGCCCTTGATGATTTGACGGTGCAAATTACCTTTACAGACCCCAACCCTGCCTGGTCAGTCCCCTTCACCGGCCAAACCGGGATGATTTTACCCCGCCATGTTTTTGAGCAATACAACAACCGCCAAGCCAGGCAGGCAACGGCCAATCTCCAGCCCGTCGGTACTGGCCCCTACCAAGTTATGGGGTTCAAGCCGGGCACCATTCTCTTTAGCGCCAACCCCACCTACTGGGATGGAACGCCGGCCTTTAAGCAAGTTGAGTGGCTGGGGGGTCTAGCACCCTACGCGGCGGCCCGGGAAGTGCTCCAGGCCGGTACGGCGGATGTGGCGCCTAACCTGCAGGTGGAGGCCGACGGTCTAGGGGAGCTCACTAGCCACCAGGCCCAGGGCCATGTTGTGAATTTGTTTGGGGCCCAGGTGGAGCGAATTATGGTCAATTTCGCCCATCCCTTTGCTCGCACTGAGGAGGGGGAGCGGTCTAGCCCTAAAATTCCCCATCCCTATTTCAAGGATTGGCGGGTTCGGCAGGCTATTAACTTGGCCATTGACCGTGAAGCTATTGTGCAGGAACTCTACGGTGATACGGGGCAACCCACCGCCCAGTTGGTGGTGGACCCATCGGCCTACCAGGCCCCTAAACTCACCTACGAATATAACTTAGATAAGGCTAAAACCCTGCTTGATCAGTCCGGTTGGATCGATAGGGATGGCGATGGTATCCGTGACCAGGAGGGTGTACCGATGAAGATACTGTTTCAATCAGCAGTGAATCCAGTCCGCCAGCGCACCCAGACTATAGTTGCGGATCGACTGGAGGAGTTGGGTATCGCCGTAGAAATTTCCCGGGTACGGGTGGATGAGTTTTTCTCTGCTAACCCCAAGGATAGTAATACCCTGAATCACTTCTATGCGGATTTACAAATCTACTCCACCGGTAATGAAAGCCCTGACCCGATTATCTATATGGGCTGGTGGACCTGCGATAGAATTGCCTCCCAGGCTAATCAGTGGCAAGAACCGAATAACGCCCGCTACTGTAACCCTGACTACGACCAACTCTGGACCCAAGCTCGAGTAGAGCTCAATCCAGAGAAACGACAACAGCTATTTCAACAGATGAATCAACTGTTGACAAAGGATGTAGCGGTGATTCCGGTGGTACACCGGGCCATGGTGAATGCGGTGAGTGATCGATTAACCGGAGTAGAGTTTACCCCTTGGGATGCCAGTACCTGGAAGATCAAGGACTGGACTCTGATTAATGGATCCAAACAAGAGTCCAGGTAGAGGGGTCGAACCCGTGGTTAATTAGGTTACGCTTTAGTAGCCCTGTAATCCCTTCGTTATGCCTTTCCAGCACTCCTCGAGGCTATGGATCTACCTCATTCCCCCGCGTTGTCACCCGGTGGCGATGATGCCAGCCTGGTGATCGATCAGTTACCTCTTAAACTTTCTGCTCATCTGATTCTGCAGCAAGGTTTAGCGGCTATGGCCAGGGCGGCTAAAACCTATGCCATGATTTACGATGAACAAGGACTTCTAGGGGTTTTCACCTATGTCAACGCAGCCCAGGCAAGTGTCAATGGTGCTGATTTTCAGCGAGATACCTTGGGGGGGCCTGGCTAACCTGCCTGGAAACCCTGGAAGCCTACCCAGAGCTAACTGAGGAACCTGGTGGTCAGATCAACCTTAACCCTGACTACGACTATTGGCCAGTGGTTAACTCAGGCCAACACTGGGTTGGGTTTTTAACACCTACAGGGGAATATAAAGTTTGTCTAGCGGCTCTGCAACCGACAGAGATAGAAACACAGGCGATGTCACCTTCTCCCCGCCACGGCAGGTTAGACCAGGAGCATTTTACCTTGGCTCTTAAAGGGGCCCAAATGGGTACCTGGGAATGGCACCTACCCAGCCATACCCTAGTGTTGTCCCCAGAGTCAGAACAATTACTGGAAATGGCACCGGGGGAATTTGATGGTCGCTATGAGACCCTTTTCCACCACATTCACCCGGATGATCAATCGCTGGTTGACCAAACCCTACAGCAGGCAATCCATGATGGAGAACGCTACGACATTGATTTTCGGGTGGTGCAACCCGATGGCAAAGTTCGCTGGCTACTATCCCAAGGGCAAGGGTTCTGCAACAGCTCTGGGATAACCCGCCTGGTGGGGGTAAATCTAGATATTTCTGAACAAAAGCAAACGGAAACGGAACTGAGGTTGCAAGCACAGCGAGAACGTTTGGTGGCTCAAATCGCCCAACGAATTAGGGCTCTGCTGGATTTAGACCATATCCTCGAACAAACAGTTATTTTAGTTAAGCAGTTTATCGAAGCGGATCGGGTGATTATTCTGCAATGCACTCCAGATATGAGGGGCCAAGTCACCCAGGAGGCCTGTAAACCAGGCTATCCCAGCATGATGGGATGGTCTCTACGGGATCCCTGGACGGTGGAGGAAAAATTTCTGGCCCACTACCGTCGGGGTCGAGGTCTGGCGGTGGCTAATATCTACGATCAGGGGTTAGCAGAAAGTCAACTGCTATTTCTAGAATACTTCCAGATTCAGGCGGAAATTGTGGTGCCCCTCCTGCAAGAGGAATCCCTTTGGGGCCTCTTGATTGCCCACCAGTGTGATGCCCCTCGCCAGTGGCAGACGGCTGATGTCAGGTTATTACAAAGCCTGGCGGTACAGGTGGGTATTGCCATTCACCAGGCAAAGTTGCATCAACGCCTCACCCTGGCCAACCAAAAGTTAAAGCGAATTGCCTATCTGGATGGGCTAACCCAGGTAGCTAACCGTCGTCGCTTTGAGCAACACTTAGAGAATGAGTGGCGACGCATGGCTCGTCAGCAAACTTTTCTAGCGATTATTTTGGCGGATATTGATTATTTCAAGGGATTTAATGATCTCTACGGTCACCAAGCGGGGGATAACTGTCTACGCCTGGTGGCCCGTACCCTCAGTCGGGCCGCCCGTCGCCCCGGCGACTTAGTCGCTCGTTACGGCGGTGAAGAGTTTGCGGTAATTTTGCCGGGGGCTGATCTACAGGGAGCGGAAACTGTAGCAGAGGATCTGCGGCGTTCCATTCGCGATCGCCGGGTCGCCCACCAGGGTTCCAATATTGACCGCATCGTTACCATGAGCTTGGGGGTAGCCAGTTGTATTCCTTCTCCTAAGGGAAACCCCGCCAGCCTTTTAAAGCAAGCTGATGCCGCTCTCTATGCGGCCAAACACGGTGGCCGCGATCAGGTTAGAGCGGCCCCCTAGAAGTAAGTTCTACAACCACGGGCCTGATCGCCGGACCTTGTCCTATCTACCGAATACACAATAACCCCCTTCCCTTTAGAAAAAAATGGATGGCATGAGGAGACAACTGGCACGGCTACAGCACAAGTGGCGAGCTTGGATCCTAAGTCACGGCTGGATTAATAACGGTTATGCCCTGGGCACCTTCAAATACAACCTGGAAAATGCCATCTGGGCACGACTGATCGGGCGGACCTTTTTGAAATGGCAGCAGGATGACTGTTTAGAAATGGGCGCTGCCCTGGCTTACTACGGGGTCTTTTCCCTCTTTCCCACGATTCTAGTGGTGCTCAGTGTTGTAGGGTTTTTTACCGGACCCAACACCGTTGCCTTTAATACGGTTTTAGACATTGCCCACCAAGCCTTACCCCCTGATGCATTTACTATTGTCAAAAGTACCCTAACCCAATTCCATACCGCCAGTACCGGGGCAGGTATTGTTGGCTTCGCTATTTTGTTGTTTACCGCTAGCGGCTTCTTTGGTGCCCTAAGCCGCGCTTTTGACAAGATCTGGCAGGTTCATTCCCACCCTTACTTTAGCCAGGGATATTTCAGCCAGGGCTTTGGAGCGATCGCGTTTACTTTCCTGTGGCGACGGTTTCTAGCCTTTCTTTTAGTCATTGGCTCAGCCGGACTGGTATTTTTGTCCTTACTGTCAACGATCGCGATCGATACCCTGCTACCCTGGCTTGAGATCTTGAATAGCCTTGGGCTGTTAACCACCATTGACAAGGTCCAGCTACTACCCTGGCTACGGCTACTCAGTTCTTACCTGATGTTAACCCTGGTGGTAATGGTGCTGTACAAGATCCTGCCCCGCACTCGCGTAGCCTGGCGAGACATCTGGATTGGCGCTCTTTTTACCGCTAGCCTGTGGCTGATTCTGCAGCAGTTAATTAGTAATAGTGTCATTAGCCTCGGGAGTCGGTTTCGCTCCTACGGGGTCTTTAGTGGGTTTATGGTGTTGATGCTGTGGATCTACCTGAGCAGCCAGATTTTCTTCCTCGGTGGTGAATTTACCTACGTATACGCCCACTTACTAGGTAGCCGAAGGGGAGGAAAACACCTGAAGTCCAAAGACTAGACTTAAGAGAATATACGCCCCCTAATAGGAAAACGCAGCACCAAAGAGAGCTGCGAAAGTAATAGGGTTACGCTACCGAGAAAGTTTATAGGGCTAAATTTTCAGGATTTAGACACGTTACATCCCTTATACTCGAGCTAGGGAGATTCGTCCGTTAGGGTAAAACAAACCGGCTCGGGTTGACTACGACCGCACCAAATTTGGATCATCCAGTTGGGGTTGTCGGGGGCAGGCCACTCCGCCACCTTCTCCAGTCGATCCAGGTTGAGGCCTGACTGGTTTTGATCGGAGGGCATCAGACTCGCCATCTGGCGATCGGAAACCTCCAGTCGGACTGGCTGTTGCCAAGGTTGGATAGAGGTTAAAACAGTTTGGAAAGTAGCCCGTAGGTCAGGCGCCAGGGGTAAGATCGCCCCCGCCGGAGTCTCCAGGCCTGGCCCTTGGGGACCCTCAACGGTTAAACCCGGATCAATCCGTACACCGACACCCTTCAAAGCCGGGGGTGATGTCGGCGGGTTAGTCCGAAAGTTAGAAACAGGGTGAGACGCTGGCGGGGTTTGGGTCAGCTGCCAGACCGGAGCCGTTTGACGAAGGAGGCTATACCCATAGGCCACCAGCATACCGGTAGCGACACTGAGGGGAATGAGCAGTTTCATTAGCCGTCGCTGGCGATCGCAGCGGCACCGATGGCTTTCCCAGGCCGATAGATAGCTCAGGGCCTGAAGAGAAAGACTATCGGGATGGTCCGCCGCCAGGGCCTGGGCGGCTCCCAGGCGGGTGGCGGGCAGAAAATAATCGCCCTGGTCGGGGCAGCGCTGCTGATACCACTGCTGGGCCGCTACCTCCAAAGTACGTTGCTGCTGTAATCGACCACGTCCCTCCTGTAACCACTCCTGCAGTAGGGGCCAGGTACGAATCAAGGATTCATGGGCAATATCAAAATGGGGAACCCACTCCCAAGCCGAGGCTTGATCCATCGAGTTTGGTTCCACTGAGGCATCCCCGGTCACTCCTGGCCAGGCCGGTGCTGCGCCATAGGCAAGTTGGGGGTGACTACAGTGGGTCTGGGCCACCACTAGGCGAGCTGCCACCAGTTTTTCCAGAGTCTCCACCACAGCGCAGGGCCCCAGGCTAGGGGTGATCAACTCCTGCAGTTGGATCTGGCGACGGGTTAAACTAATACCCTCGCCAAACTCACACAAACTAAGAAAACATCGCCGGGCCACCTGCCGTTCCAAGTTGGTCAAGCCTTCATAGGTCTGGTGAGCCCACTGACTCAGCAGTTGGCGAACACCCCCGAGCTCAGCATAGGCCTCCAGGGTGAGTTTAGGAGCCTGCTGGCCACTGGGGTCAAGTTGTCGACAGCGCCAGATTTCCTTCAAAGCCATCTGGAGGAGGGCCAGATCCCCCGGTGCCCCCACCACATCCAACAACAGGGTGTAGATCAAATTGGCATCATAGCGTAGCCCAATCTTTTCCAGGGGACTAACAATGGTGGCCTTGATCTGGTCGTAGGTCATGGCGGGTACGATCAGACCCTGGTGCTTTACCAGGTCTGCCAGTTGAGGAAAGGTCTGCAGCCGGGGCAGATAGTCGGCCCGTAGGGCAACCACCACATGCACCGGTAGCCGATCCTGCTCCACCACCGCCATCAGGCCATCGATGAAGCGTTGTCGATCGGTCGCCAAATCGGCACTAACCTCTGGACCCAGCATTTCCTCCAATTGGTCGATCACCAGTAGTAGGCGGCGGGGCGCCGTACGCAGGGAAGACTCGATCCCCGCCATGGCCTGCAGCAGTTGGCAAAATCCCTCACCCCCCTGCTGTAGAAAGGATTCTGCCTGGCGCAGTTGACTGGCGCGGTCCAGGCCAGTTGCCTGGACATCAATAAAGGCTTCGGCCAATCGCTGTAGGGGAGCCTGACCAGGGGTGAGATAGCGAATATCCCAGTCGGACTGGGGCTGCTGCTGGCCAATTCCCTGTAGCTGAGCCATCAAACCAGCCCGCAGCAGAGAGGTTTTGCCAATGCCGGAGGACCCCACCAGGGCACAGAAACGAGCCTGGCTAACCCGCTCCACCAGGGTTTGGGTGAACTCCTCCCGGCCAAAGAACCAATCACCGTGGTTGATATCGAAGGGGGCCAGTCCCTGAAAGGGGCAGACGCTATAGCTCAGGTGTTTGAGGCGATCCAGGGTGGAGACGGAGGCGGTTGACGTTGGCGCCACGGAGCCACTGAGGCGAGTCAAGACAATTTCCCCGCCGGAACTTTCAAACAGGGGTTGTTGCAATTCTCCCTTGAGGCTGCGGTTGATGGCATCGGTGAGGGAGTGGCCGTTTACCACCCCCCCCTCCACTTTTGAGGGGTTAAGCCCGGCTAATAGAGCCTCGGTAAAGACGCTGTGGCGGCTTCCCAGGGATTCATAGGCGGGCTCGTATTCCCGGGCGGCGGCCATGAACAGGCGGTCGGTGCCGGCCCTGGGCCCTGGGTCCGCCTCCAGGATGTTGAAAAACTCCCCACTGTTGCAGCAGTCTAGCCAGATTACCCGCTGGCGGACCGGACTTTCCTGTAGTAAACGGCGCAACCAGTATAGGGAAAGACCGTAGTGGCCAGTGGCCGGATTGGTTTCACTGGTGGCCAAATAGCCTTCCTGAATGCCCACATCACGCTGCAAGCCATGGCCGGAATAATAAAATATGGCTGTCTGGGGGATGGTTTTACCGGTCGGCTTAAACAGACGAATCAGAGCCGCCTCCAGCATGGGGGTGGTAACCTGAACCTGGGAACTGAGCACAGGCCGCTGCTGGCGAACCGCTTCTGGCATTCGCAAAACTCGACATTCTCCCCAGTTCTCTAGACACCGAGCCACTGACTCGGCGTCATTGGCGGGGGCCTGGAGGCCTGGAAGATAGTGATAGGTGTTGATTCCAACAACCAGTGCGTCCCGTGACATAGTGAGCAACCTACTCGGTACATCTGCTCTGATATGCCAACTCTAGCCAAGCTGCTCCGATCTCCTAAGAGGGGTGGAACCCCTAGGGTTCAGGGTTGAGGTCCAGTCTTTAATCAGCATCGCCTGGCAGAAGACCTTAGCTCGACTTTATCCAATCAGGCGGCATGGCAAAGTAGGTCAGTCCAGGTGTCGAAGATAGGACGAGGGACTTTAACGTACTCAAGGTCATCTCGTGATGTCTGAAAAAGCCGAGAGGCCCATAGATAGCGGCGGACAAAGGCCAAGGCATCAGCGAAGGTAGGGTGTTGCTTTCTGTACCAGGCAGTATGAGACAAGGAGAAAGTAAATTGCAGGTGCAGGCGCTGGGTGAGGAGCACGACCAGCAAAAAGAGGGCCAATAGGGCAGGAGTTGTGCGTCGGATTGCTAAGTCAGACCACTGCCGCTGAGTTTCAACCCCTAAATGAGCCCGGACCTCCTGGAAGGTAACTTCGACTTGCCAGCGTTGCCGAAACCAGAGCAAGATTTGGGCGGGTGTGGCCTCCTGATCTGTACAGAGAAAGGCCTGAGACTCGAACTTGGCCAACGGGTCACGGACTAAGACCCAACGAATGGGGACAGGGGGAAGTCCGGTGTGATACCACACCGCCGTTTGGGAAACCCACTCTAAGGTGTAGATTTGCTGACCATACCAGCCTTCGAGGGTAAGCGACTGCCAGCAGGTGGTGGAATCCTCCAACCGGGTTTTGAGGGTGGGTAAGCGTTGCCCAACTTTACGGGGACGGCCGATGGTGTGGGCGTCCCGAGGCGGGGCGGGTTGATAAAGGGCGGCATCTAAGCGCAGTCGGGTGACCACGTGAACAGGATTGGGCAGATGGCTCACCGCCGCCAAAAAATCTAGCGCGGCGAAGCTGCTGTCGGCCACCACCACTATGGGCCGGTTGCCCAGCCAGCGCCGGACTTGAACCAGCATCTGTCTAGCCCAATCCGTTAACACTTTGTGTCGTCGCCCTTGCTTTTGGTTGTAGCGCTCTGACGGGGCCAGTACGGTCAAAAAGGGCAAGGCCCAGACTCGCTGTGCCCAGGGAATTGGCACCAACAGCATTAGACTGAGCCAGCGTAACCCACTGGTCTTGACGAAATGCTCTTGGCTCGAACGCACCGGGTCGCGGTAGATACCGCGGGCGGCAATCCGCTTTCCCCACCGTCGTTCGATGGTGTCATCGAGACCCATCACTATCACCCCGTCAGCAGCAAAGGTTCTAACCAAAAGGCCCAACAAGATTCGACTCGCCTGCCGAGACGACCAAACAGCCCGATTCAGCACTCGGTGATAACGCTGAAATTGAGGTTCGTCGGCTAACCCCATCACCCGCAATAGTTGACTCACCGTGCGTTTTCCTGGAGCCAACAGTGCTCCTATCACCAGGGTCAGGGCCTGAGGCCACACCCGTTGGGAAAACAGCGGCGCAAACGCTATCATCATCGACATAAATTCCATCGCAGCAAGCTCCTCAGACTCTCACCTGAATTCTGCCTGCGGAACGTGTCAATGATTTTGAGACAGTCA
>JBEIUS010000053.1:0-19758 GCA_040374235.1 Leptolyngbya sp.
CGATGCATAATCCGGCGAATGCCCAGCTTGAGGGTGGGCTAATAGAAAAAGAAATCGTACGGATTTACCGCCCCATGCAAAACTTTTTCTCCGATACCTAAGGATCCGGTACTCAGGGCCGCATATTTAAAGCCGGTTTCCGTGTCAATGGAGAACATCACCCCAGCGGTGGCCAGGTCCGATCGCACCATTTTTTGCACCCCCACCGATAGGGCCACGGAAAACTCATCGAAGTCCTCCAGGCGTTCGGCGTACTTGTGGCGGTAGGAGATCGCCCGGTCCGTAAAGAGGGAGGCAAAGCAGCGGTGGCAGGCCTCCACCACCCCCTTCACCCCATGGACATTAAGGTAGGTTTCCTGTTGTCCAGCGAAGCTGGCATCGGGCAGGTCTTCGGCGGTGGCGGAGGACCGCACCGCCACATCCAGATCGTTGGCAAACCGGCGACATTCCTCGGCGTAGTCCCCCTGGAAGCGATCGCAGAAGTCCCCATCCTGGCCGTAGCGTTCACAGAGATGCAAGTAGGCGCTACTAATGGCCGCCTGTAATTCTGGTGGGAAGGGGGTATTGAGGATCAGGGCCCGGGCCTGCTTGCCCCGCTCCCGGAGATTCAACACATCATCCAGGTCTAGATCAGCAAACAGCTGCCGTAGCCGCTGCTCCAGCCCGGCCTGTTGGATAAAGTAGCGATAGGCATGGGCAGTGGTGGCAAAGCCGGTGGGCACCCTCACCCCCTGGCGACCCAACTGCTGAATCATTTCCCCCAGGGAGGCGTTTTTTCCCCCCACCAGCGGAATATCCTCAATGCCCACCTCTTCGAACCAGAGAATGAAGGCGTTCTCCTTTTGATTAGAGACGGGCTGGCTATGGTCAGGGCGATGGGATAAAACCATGGAAATTTTCCTCGCTGCTGTGGAGCGATCTAATCGATCTAATGGGCTGGCATCG
The DNA here is from genome assembly GCA_040374235.1 of Leptolyngbya sp. GTDB lineage: Bacteria > Cyanobacteriota > Cyanobacteriia > Phormidesmidales > Phormidesmidaceae > Nodosilinea. Next base: position 946 of record JBEIUS010000053.1, read on the forward strand.
GCCTAGGGCCGGATTGATTCCCCTGGTTCAGACAATTTGGTGAGATAGTTGCTTGAGTACCGATGCTAACCCGGTCAACTTACCCCTTCATCGTAGAATTTGATTAGGGGAAAGGGAGCGATCGATACGGTTTTTTAAGGTCAGCGTTTCAAGTCTTAATGTTCTTGATAGGGAGTTTTGGGGGCGGAGCGATCGACAGCCTTTTTTTCACCCGACTAGAGAATATATATGAGGAATGGCAACCCCATCCTTAAACATCAACCTGAAGATATTGAGAAAGCTAAATAATTATGTCGGTTATGGTGATTTTCGTTACAGGTCTGCTCCATTCTTTCAGAATTTAAATAGCCGATAGTCATAGGCAGCTGTAGACCATGGACAAGCAAACTGACCAGGCCCGTGAGCTAATTGCCCAGGATCGTCTTCAGGAGGAGCTGCGGCAGGAGAGTATGTTGACCCGCAGCGAGGCGGAACTGCAAAGCACCTCTAAGTCGAGCCTGGAGGAAAAGGCCCGCCAGGCCATGGCGGATCAGCTCCACCAAGAGGAGCAAAGCCAACAGGCGATGCGGGGACGCAGTCAGGAAGAACTACACCAGGCCTAGTGCTCTACCAATCTTAGGCGTGACGGGTTGAGACAAGTAGGGGAGACAGGGGGACGGGGAGAGATTTATTGCTCAATTACATCTTGATAGACCCCTAGTGCCCACCCAGGAGTAGACAGGGTTAACGACTGTAACAGATTCCCGTTCGGTGACCAGGATTGCTTATAGTACAAGGGTTGTAGGATGAAAGACCATGGCCCTAAACAACCGATCCCAGGACCCCGATGAGGGGGATTTCATTCGATGGTCATCCCCTAGCCATCGTGGCGCGGCCGTCAGGGGTAAAGGATCAGATCCCGAAATTGCCGTCGATGCCCGTCGACTGCGGCGCTACCTTGACTCCCTGGAGGGTCTCTCTGGCCAGTGAAGGAGCGTCCCTCCCTAACGCCAGAGGGGATAGTGGGCTGTTTCCCTGATGCCGCTGTGATCATGACCCTCACCACTCACCTGATTACCCTGGACCTTCCCCTGCTGCCCCCCAACCTGGTGGAGCGGGTGGAAGGGGAGTTGCAAGCCTGGGGCACCCCCCTGCGGTGGGCGATTACGGCGGTGGATAGGGAGCGGCAGACGGTTCATCTAGAGGCGGTGATCACCCGTTCCGCTTCCCCCCATGGCTAGCCCTACCCAACGGCGCCCTCCCTACACGGCGGTACTGGTGGTGCCTACGGGGATTGGGGCGGCCATCGGTGGCTATGCCGGTGACGCCCTGCCGGTGGCGCGGGCGATGGCGGCGGTGGTGGATGGGCTGATTACCCACCCCAATGTGATGAATGGGGCCCAGCTCTACTGGCCCCTGGATAATGGCTATTACGTCGAGGGCTACGGCCTGGATCAATTTGCCGCCGGTCGCTGGGGGCTACGGCCCCGCTACCGTAACCGCCTGGCCCTGGTGGTGGATGGGGGTATGGAGGCGGAGTTGCAGGGGCGGCAACGGCAGGCGGCGATGGCCTGTCAGGCCACACTGGGTTTAGACCTGCTCGGCTATGTGGTTACCGATGCGCCCCTGGGGGTGCGTTTGAGCCAATCGGCCAGCGGGGCCAGTTGGGGCACCCTGGACCGACCGGACAGTTTGCTACGGGCGGCGGAGTGGGCGATCGCGGCGGGGGCGGAGGCGATCGCGGTGGTGGCCCGTTTCCCTGAACCCCTTGAGGATGCGGTAACCCAGGCCTACCGCCAGGGCCACGGCGTTGACCCCCTGGCGGGGGCGGAGGCGGTGATCAGCCACCTAGTGGTGCGCCAGTTCCAGGTACCCTGTGCCCACGCCCCCGCCCTCGATGCCGCTCCCCTGGATCTATCGGTGGCCCCCAAGGCGGCGGCGGAGGAGCTGGGTTACACCTTCTTACCCTGCGTACTGGCGGGGCTGAGCCGGGCGCCCCAGTTTATCACCCAGCCCGGCGGGTACCCTGGTGACCTCTGGGCGGATCAGGTGGATGCGGTGGTGGCCCCCGCCAGCGCCTGTGGGGGCAGCGCCATCCTCAGCCTGGCCCACCGCCAGGCCCTACTGATTGCGGTGGAGGCCAACCAGACCACCCTGGGGGTTACCCCGGAGGCCCTGGGGCTACGGGCGACGCGGGTGGGTTCCTACCTGGAGGCGATCGGGCTACTGGCGGCCCACCGAGCCGGTCTGGATCCCCAAACCCTAACGCCCCGGGTCCAGCCCCTGGTGGACCTGGGCCAGGGGTGAAAAGCGGTGTATCCTGGGCCTGAACCTATCCCCGAACCCTGGAGACCTGCGTGGCCCCAACCGCTGTAACCATCACCGTACCCGCTACCACCGCCAACATCGGCCCTGGCTTTGATTGTCTGGGGGCGGCCCTAACCCTCTACAACCGCTTTCACTTCACCCCCCTGGATCAACCCCCCGGCACCCACACCATAACGGTGCGGGGGGCGGAGGCGACTCGGGTGAGTCGGGATGGCTCTAACCTGGCCTACCAGGCCTTTGCCCACTTTTATCAACACCAGGGGCTGGCGGTACCGGCCCTAGCCCTGGAGATTGATCTGGAGGTGCCCCTGGCCCGGGGCTTGGGCAGTTCCTCCACCGCCATCGTGGGGGGGCTGCTGGGGGCCAATGGCCTCTGCCCCCATCCCCTATCCCTAGAAGCCATTACCGATCTGGCGATCGCCCTGGAGGGCCACCCCGACAATGTGGTGCCGGCCCTGGTGGGGGGCTGTCAACTGGCGGTCAGTGGCGGTCAGGGCCGCACCACCCTCTGCCCAGTCCCCTGGCATGCCGAGATTAGGCCAGTGGTGGCAATTCCCTCCTTCGAACTCTCCACCGCCCAGGCCCGCGGGGTACTCCCCAGCCACTACAGTCGGGCGGACGCCATTTTCAACACCGCCCACCTGGGGCTGTTGCTGCGGGGCCTGGAAACCGCTCGGGGGGACTGGTTGCGGATGGCCCTCTGCGATCGCCTGCACCAGCCCTACCGTCAGGCCCTAATTCCCGGCTACGAAGCGGTGGCGGCCGCCGCCGCCGAGGCCGGAGCCTACGGTCTGGTGATTAGTGGGGCGGGGCCCACCCTCCTGGCCCTGGCCCCCACCTCCCAGGCGGACTCGGTAGCCCTGGCCCTGGGTGGGGCCTGGCAACTGCCAGACCACAGCGTTCAAACCCTGGTGCTGCAGCTAGATAGCCAGGGTGCCAGGATAATAAACTCTCCTTAATCCAGCGTGACTGAGCTATCCATGGCCCTGCTTTTATAGGACGACGGAAAAAATAGGGGCCAGGGGTTGCCAGATCGGGCTAGATCTGGTGAAATAAAACATTGAAAGCGCTATATAAAAAGTTTTTGCCCTATAGACTTTTTGCAATCCTATGCTTGGATAGGTTTTCTAACCTGGATTTTCCAGGGAGGGCTGTCCAGCTTCAGGCTTCTGGAGTTAGGGATCCAAACTTTCGACTGTAGTCGTAATCTCCTGTATCCTGTGGGTGAGTTAATTCTCACCCTTTTTTTTGAGTCCGCTTCCGGTTCCCTAATTTCAAGTGGGTGGTGGCAAGATTATTCTTAATTCAGAAATCAGAAATAAGTAGACTTGGGCTGATCACTCTATCCAGGGCAAGGTCCAGATACCTTGCGGTAGCTGGACCTGCCAGAGTGGGATAACCTCAGTCAAAAGGCTGAAGATTGCCCAAAACTCTAGCCTAGGATTCTAGCTAGAAGCTATAGCCCAAGCCAATGGAACCATTCACCTGGCTGTCACCGTAAATCGACCAGCTGACGGTGCCGTTGGCTATTATCCGATCGGTGATGCGGTAGTCAAGGCCACCGTTGACCAGGGGCCCCACCGCCCCAGCCCCTTCGGTGGAGATGGAGAGCCCCGCCCCCACGAAGGGCAGCAGACGGCCATTGTCGGTAATGGGGTCAAAGTCATAGGTGACCGGCAGCAGGAAGACGGTTTCCCCACTATCACTGAAGTTGAGGTTAGACATCACCCCAGGACGAACTGAGAGGTGATCCTTGACGGTTATTTTGCTATTAATAGACAGGCCCACATCGCTGTTTCCCAAATCACCGATGGCCACCCCAGCGCCGACGTAGTTATAGTCGGTGGGATTAGTTTGGGCCTGGGTGGCCAGGGGTAGGGCGGTTAAAGATGCGGTGGTCAGACCCAAGGCGATGGCGACAATAGTACGAGTTTTCATGGTCATTCTCCCAAGACAAGGGTGTGTAGTAGAGAACCACCCCAAAACGGTTTGAGTCGATGTCATTAGGTCGGGATGGGGCAGCTATGGTTCAGACTTTCTTTCCCCACGCTGTATCCCTGTTGTAGTCCTGGGCCAAAGTGATTAGGGCCAGCCTCAGGACACTTGCTGTAGTGGATGATACCGAAAGCCTGGTTACAGGCGTCGGATTCGCGGGCCAAAGTGCAGCAATGCTTGATTTAAGGCGCTGGAGATGTCTCCAGTGAAGCTTTGTGGCGGGCTAGAGCATGTCAATAATGGACCTCAACGGGCCCACTCGGCCAGGTGGCACATCTAACTGTCACAAATGTCTAGGCCAGGGGAGCTAGGCTAGACCTGGGCCGTTGCTCCAGCTACGGGAGCGGCGGCGCTCACCAGGGGCAGCAAGGGGCCCGCCTGTTCTTGGCCGCTGACCGCCAGATCGCTGTGGCAGAGAATTACCTGCTCTGTAGTGCGGCCTAGCAAATCCCGCAGGATACGCTCCAGCCGATCGCGATGCAGAGCTTCGATCGCATCGGTGCGCCAGGGCCGCCCCCCATAACTCTGCAGAAAAATGGGAAACCCAAACAGGTTATCGGTGCCGGTGAGCCAGCGGGCTGACCCGGCATCGAGCCAAAACTGCCAGCGGTGGCATAGGCGTTGCAGGCGATACTGAAATACTGTGGCGATGGTGACGCCGCCACGGTGCCCCGGTAGGGCCTGGGCCGGAAAGGGGTTGGCGGTCACCGTTCCCTGGCGCAGAAGCTGAATAAACCGCTCCAGGGCCGACGGCGGTAGGGCGGGGCCGGAGCGCTGTCGTTCCTCTACCTGCCAGTAGTGCTGGGCGGTCTCCATTAGCTCCCGTAGGGCACTGAGCTGATCGGGGGGAAGCTGGTGCCCGCCGCCATAGAAGGTTTGAATTCCCCGGTCCAACATCCCTATTACCCCGGGAATTAGCCGCTGTTGCCGTTGCTGGCGCTGCTGGTCAATCCACTCACGGATCCGCTGGTAGCCCTGGGTGGCCCGGTAGCCCAGCCGGTCCCAACGATCAAATCGTTCCACCGGCAACAACTCCGGTTGCTCCAGGTGGAGGGCAAAGCAGTGATCCACCAGGAGCTCCGCCCGCACCGGGTCAATCTGCAACCCCCCTAACCAGCCCCCCGGGTGGGGGGGCTGGGGGGAGTAACTCAACACCATCAGCATTTCTGCCACCGCTGAGGACTCTAGCAAATGCCCCAGCCCCGGATAGATAAAGGCCAGCAGGGTGAGCAGGGCCCGCACCAGGGGAGAATGGATCAAGGGGCGCTGATCGTTCAGGGAGGCCACCGGAATCCCCTGGTGATCGAGGATTTCGATCAGGGTATAGCGGGCGATGGCATCCAGACCGGGGCCGATGATCGCTACCTCCGCCGCCGTCACCGCCCCACTCTGCACCGCCGTGACGATCGCCTCCGCAGTTTGCCGCAGCAACTCCCCCCGGGAGGTGGTTTGCAGGGCCTGGAAGCAGGGCAAACTGGCGGGGCTGGCCAGGGGGTTAAACACCCAGTCCACCACCGGTTCCGCCCAGGCATCCGCCAAACTAGAGGTGGCTACCCCCGTTAAGTCCACCACCTGACATTGGGCCTTGAGGGCCTCCAGGCGGTCTGGGTCCGCCCCTACCCCCAGCCGCACCTTGCCCTGGGGGTTCCAGGTGATGGCCAGGGGGCGGTGCTGATCGATAAACACCTGCAGCCACTGGGCGGTGACCGCCGGGTACTCATCCAGGTCATCCACCCAAAGGCCGGCGTAGCGGTCTAGCAACTGACGCTGGTAGGTGGGCTGGGGCAGCAGATGGCGCCAGTAGAGCTCCGTCATCACCCCGTAGGTCAATAAACTCTGGCTGAGACACCAGTCTCGCCAGGCCACCAGGGCTTCGCCGATCGTCCGCCAGGTGCTGGGGGCCGCAAAGCCGGCGGGGATGCCCTCCGGCAGCAGGGTGGGCAGGTCTTCGGCGGGGATGCCGGCGGCGGCGGCCATTTGCAGAAAATCCAGCGATCGTCGCACCGTCTGGGCCGGCAACCACCCCTCCACCACCGGTAACCCCTGGGGCCGAGTCTCCTGCCAAAAGCGGCTGGCCAACTCCTGTTCATTCTCCGGCCGCAGCCGCAGGGGAAACTGGGGCAGGGATCCCAGTTGGGACAGCAGTAGGGGCCAAAACAGTGTTAACTCCGCCTGTATGAAGGCGGAAGGGGTGGTGGTGAGTATGGTAACGCGCCCTGGTGCTAGGGGAGTGAGGCGATCGTTAAGCACCAGGCGATTGTCACCATTGGCGGCAAACACTAGCAAGCACTGACCCGTCACCAGTGAATCTAGAGGATTCTGAGCTAGCCAGTCCAGCAGGTGCTGGAGCAGCCAGGAGGTCTTACCGCTGCGGGTAGGCCCCCCACACCACTGGGGCTGAAGGGTACCACTAGCCTTGACTGCAGCCCGCCGGCTAGCCATCGCCCCTCACCGCTAGCCTAACCCTGGGACACGGAAATGGCCACGACGAACAGGCCAATCACCAGAGCTAGGGCCAACCCCCCCATGATGGTGTAGTTACGCTTTTGATTGGCCGTAGGGGGCTCCGCCTCGTAGATTTTAGGCTCGTTAGCAAAGTTATTCAGGCGACCGCCCTCTTCAGTGGTGTAAGGCATAAATAATAAACCTTTCTAGAACTTATACTACCTTAGCAAAAGGTTGGGAAACTTTAGGAGAAGCTTAAGAGCCAGGGGTCAGAATTCAGTGGTCAGTGGACGGGATTAACCTATAGATACAAATCTTGGCTATGAATGTCTGGACTGACCGCTAGGTGGCGGTGGGTCCTCGGCGGGGGAGGTAAAGCACCCTGATTACCTCCAATGCAACTAAGGGTTTAAATAGAGAGATATAGAGGATAGCAATGAGCCAGATGAACTGGGGTCAATCCGCTGGGGTTGGAACCTAGGGATCGGTTTGCAGGTCCTGAGGTTGGAGTAGGACCACCATTTCCTCAATGCCCCGCTGGATACGGCGGGTAACGGTCATGGGGCTGACACCAATCCTATCCGCTACTTCCTTGCGGGATAACCCCTTGAAGAAGACAAACTCGATGGCGGCGCGGGTTTTGCCCTCCAGTTGGCTCAGTGCTCGCTGCACCTGCTGCCGGTCCTCCTCCAGGTCCTGCAGGACCTGGTAGTGGGGGTCGGGCAGGCTATCCCCCAGGGTCATGGTGGAGTCCTGCTGTTGGGAAACCGTGGCATCGAGGCTGAGGGGCAGGCGGTTACGATGGGCCAGTTTGGCCTCCCGCCATTCCTTCACCGGTACCCCCAGGAGATCGGCCATCTCCGCATCGGAGGGCTGCCGACCCAGTTCCCGCATCAGTTCCGCCTGGCGCTTTTCCCCTTCCTTTTGCAGATCCTGCCAGCGGCGGGGAATTTTCACGGCGGTGCCCCGGTCCCTCAGGAAGTGCAACATTTCCCCCCGGATATAGGGCACGGCGAAGGAACTAAAGGCACAGCCCTGGGCTGGATTAAATCGTTCAATGGCCCGAATTAAGCCCAGGTAACCGATTTGTTCCAGGTCTTCATAGGGTTCGGAGCACTGATGGCTGACCCGGTGGGCGATTTTACGCACCAGTCCGACATTGAGGCGGACCAGTTGGTTGCGTAGGGACACGGTGGGATTCTGTTGATATTGCATCAGCAGTTCCATGCCCCGAGAGCGAATAGTAGAGGGTTGTGTCACCATATCTGCGTATGTCCTTCCAAGAGCTGGTTCGTTAAGAACTGTGTTCTATTTTGGACAGTAAGACTGGCGAGCACCATCGTTAATCTACGGTACTCTACCCAGGCCCAGGGCCGAGTCTACGTAGATCCACTGAGGTTTTCCCCCTAGCCGGGGGGTTGAAGGGGTAATTGGCGCCAGCGGTTTAAAGCGGCGGCCAGTTCTAACCGGCGAAAGCTGGCCAGGTCGCCCACCGGCCACGGGCTGAGGTAATCTAACCCCTGCTCCGCTAGGTGGGTCATGGTGGTATCCAGCACCGTGGTCAGGGGGGCTGGCGGGTGGGGGGTCACGATGGTGGCCAGGATGGCGGCGGCGATGGCCCGCACTTGGCCCACCTCGACAATTTGCTCCACCCCCCCCAAGTCGATCGGGGTGGCTCCCAACTGTAGCTGTTGTCGGTCTCGCACCTTAATTTTGGGCACTCCAGGGGTGGCTGGAGCCTGCCACTGACGGCCTTGGGGTTGGCCAAAGTGGGCTCCCCCCTCCGGTTGCCGTTGGGTTTGGTAGGTGCCGGCGATGGCCCGGGCCTGGGCGGTGACATCCCGGGGGCAAAAGTCCTCCAGGGCGATGACGGTGTCGGCCACGTCAAAGTAATCGCCGCTGCCTCCCATCACCAGCAGGGTGGAGAGGCCGTAGTCGCGGTAAAGTTGGCGGACCTTGTCGATGAAGGGGGTAATCGGTTCCTGGGCTTTAGCAATCAGGGCCTGCATGCGGCGATCGCGAATCATAAAGTTGGTGGCGGAGGTATCCTCATCCACCAGCAGCACCCTTGCCCCCGCCTCCAGGGCCTCCATGATGCTGGCGGCCTGGGAGGTGCTGCCACTGGCGTTGGCGGTGCAAAAGTAGCGGGTGGATTGGCCCCGGGGCAGGTGATTAATAAAGGGCGAAATGTCGACCCCGGTGACGCTGCGGCCATCCTCCGCCCGCACCTTGAGGGCGTTGGGGTCGGCCACCACCTGTTCCCGTCCATCCCCAGGAATGTGGTTGTAAACCCCCATTTCAATGGCCCGCAGCAGGGTGGATTTGCCGTGGTAACCGCCCCCCACGATCAGGGTGACGCCGCGGCTAATGCCCATGCCGGTGAGGGGGCCGGCGTGGGGGCAGGGCAAGCAGACCCGCAGGGAGGGAGGGGACTGGAAGGGCACCGCCGCCTCCCCCAGGGGAGTCGCATCAATGCCGCTGCGGCGGGGGAGGATGGCGCCGTCGGCGATGAAGGCCACCAGGCCCTGATCCGCCAGGTGCGATCGCAGCACCTCCCCATCCTCGGCGGTGTTGCAGTGGTGGGTCAGGGCGACGCCATCCAGGCTGGGGTAGACCAGGGTTTGTTGGACCAGTCTGGGTAGGGTCTCGGTCAGCAGGGTGGCGGCCTGTCGTCCGGCAATGCGCCGTCCCTGGGCGGGCAGCCCCACCTGAAAGCGCAACTCCACCGCCGCCGCCGTCACCCTGGCGGCACTGCGCTCCAGGATGGCCTGACTGGGCCGAATAATCTCTATCAGGCCGCTGTGGCCCGACCCCAGCCGCTGGTTTTGGGCTTGGCTAGCCCGGTGGAACTGGCGGGTCAGGTAGTCCGCCAGGGCAATGGCCCGGATCGGTAGGGTCCAGAGGTCGGGGGGAAACTGGGCGGTGGTCTGGGGCACTGTCACCCGTACCCGACTGGGGGCGGCGAAGGGATCGGCCTGGATGTGGTCGAGGTGGAGGGTAAAACCCACCATGGCGTAGTCCCCCCGCAGGGCTTTGTAGGCGGGGTAGCCCTGGCCCTCCAGGTGAACCAGGCGATCGCGCAGTAGGGTAGCAGTGCTCATGGCTAGTGTCTTCAGGAGAACGCCTGGTCGTCGGCTATGGCCTGGTTGGGTCGCTTACCTGCCAACCTCGAGGCCCTGATTCCTTGTATCAGTGGCTCGAACCTCAGAGACGCGCGCCATGAATGGGCAATAGACCAGGGTCGAACTCCAGGCTATCAAGGACAGTCCTAGCTGCTGGCCAGTAGGCACTGGCCGTTTCTGCGGGATACAGCAAGGTTACCTGCACCGCCTGTCCATGGATTTGCCCCAGCAAAATGTAACCCGACTGTTCCTGGTCGGTACTGAAGTTGATCACCGTTTCTACCCATGGATAGGGAAAATCTGCCGACCCATCCCTTTGGATGCTATCTGTTAGCCAACCGTTATTTTTCATTAGGCCGTTAGGGCCGGTGACAAAGGGTTCCTGATCGGCGGCGGTGGCCGCGCCAGCGGGAAGAAAAATGTGCACTTCGGCGTTATCCAGGGCATTGTCCTGGGACTTGAAAGTGAAGAAAACCCCTACTCCTTCCCCGCTGCCTGTCCCCGAAACCTCCATCGTGTTGAGGTATTGGGCTTTGACCGGAATCTGCTCGGCCGGACCATCGTAGGTGCGTAGGGATTCAGCCCTAGCCGGCCCAGCGGTAGCAGAGACCTGGGTGTCAGAGACCTTAGGTGCACAGGGGATCGTGGCGAGGAGTAAGGCCCCCGTCATGGTAATGGTTAAAAAAATTGGTTTGAACATCCAGCAATTCCTCAAGACTTCTGGCAAAACCCTGGTTCCCAGGCTAGAAACGGTTCAAGTTGCTTAAATCAGGAGCTAGGCTACCAGAACTGCGCTATAAGGTTATCATCCTTCATCAATTCAGAGGATAAATAAAATCGGTACTGGGGTTGTCCTACCCCCCTGCGGGTGGCTGGGGTGATAAAACCATGCTATTGCCTGCGAACATCCAAGCACAATAGAGGGGGATGGGGCTATAGGAAATCAAGCTAGGGGTTGACCGACCCTATCCACTCCGGGGAGGCAATGGGGCCTGAATAGGCTAAGCCAGGAAAACTTTGCCAGGGGGATAGTCCAATTTCAGGAACTTACGCGATGATAGTACCAGGGTATTGATGGATGCTGCCATGAATCGCTATCTGATTGGCGCCGTGATGGCGGGTCTAGTACTACTGGGAATGGTTGGGGCGGGTCGCCTGGGTCGGCTGTTTGCTGACCCAGGGCAGACTGGCCAGGCCGCCAAATCCCAGGCATCTGCCGCGGTGGGCAGTTTGCCGGTGGAGCAAGCGGGCCGTTTAGTCCGGCGGCAAAGTGATCCCCAGGGGGCACCCACCGCCGCTGTCGGCGCCAATGTCTCCAATGCTCCGGCCATGACTCGGGCCCAATCTGCCACCACTCCAGCCCAACCCCGGGCCCAAACCCCGCCCCGGGTCACCATCAGTCCTAATCAGGCCCCCCCCGCCCAAACCACCCCCACCGTCCCCACCGGTGACATTTCCCCCCTCCAGCCCGACTTAGTCCGATCCGGGGGTGATCAACCCCAGTCGAACCCCGACTTGGACGCCATTCCGGCGCTCTGGTAGGAGATTTTACGGGTTTATGGCCATGGCACCCCCCCAGTTACGTCCCTACCAGGTGGACCTGATTAACGATCTGTACCGTCAGATTAACCAGGGTCACCGCCGCATCGCCATCGTGGCCGGCACCGGCGCTGGCAAAACCGTGATCAGTGGTCAAATTTGTGCCCATGCTGGGGCCGCTGGTAAGCGGCTGATGTTTCTGGTGCACCTGGATGTGCTGGTGGGGCAAACCTACGAGAAAATGAACGCCTTTGGGTTGCAGTGCGGGTTTATCAAGGCGGGCTGGGAGGAAAACCGGGAAGCCCCCATGCAGATCGCCAGCATTCAAACCATGGCCAAGCGTCGTTGGTGGAAGCAATGGTCTGCCGATGTGGTGTTCTACGATGAGGGCCACATCACCCTATTTAGTCAGGTGGGCAAGGCGGTGCTGAAAACCTTCCCGGAGGCCGTCCACCTGGTCATGACCGCCACTCCGGAGCGGCTCGGCAAGGAACAATTGGGGGATTACCTGGGTACCCTGGTGGCTTCGCCGGTGCCGGGCCAGTTACAGCAGATGGGCTACCTGGCGCCGATGCGCTACTACAGCATGCCCCAGGATGGCCTGGCCAATCTCACCGGGGTCAAAACCGTAGCGGGGGACTACGACGAGGCGGGGCTGAAACAGGCCTGCGATCGCCCCGAGTTGATCGACAAAATTGTCCGAGAATGGCAGCGGGTCTGCCCCGGTAAGCGAACCATTGCTTTCTGCGTTGATCTCGAGCACGCCCGTCACGTGGCGGAGGCCTTTCGCCGGGCCGGCATTGCTGCCGATACGGTGGCGGGCCACACCCCCATCAAGGAACGCCAGCAGCTCTACGCCGATCTGCGCCAGCAGCAGTTGCTGGTGTTGACTTCCTGCAATGTGATTAGCATCGGCTTTGATGAACCTAGTGTTGAGGTGGGCCTAATGCTGCGTCCCACCCAGTCCAGCGCCCTGCACCTGCAGCAGATCGGCCGGGTAATGCGCATCTCCCCCCACACCGGCAAACAAGCCGGTATCATCCTCGACCAGGCGGGCAACCTACAACGGCTGGGTTTTCCGGAGGACATTCAGGACTACAGTCTGCCGGTGCAGCAGCAAGGGTCAAGCGGGGGTAAACCGCCCCCCACCAAGCCCTGTCCCCAGTGTGGGCGGATTGTGCTCTCCTTTATTGTCCGCTGCCCTGACTGCGGTCATCAGTGGATCAGCGATCGCCCCCTTAACCTGGAGGACATGGTGGAAATTTACTCCGCTCACCAGGCCCATCAAATCAAAGACTTGCCCACCCTGATCGAACTTTTCCACAGTCACCGCCGCCGGGCCTATGCCCGACAAAATGCTCCTACCTGGGCGGAGCGGTCCTTCTGGGAGCACTGTGGTCGCCATCCCCAACCGGGTTGGTACAGGGGCTCCCTGTTCGGCCCAAACCCGACCCCGCAGCAAATGATGGACTACTTTGCCTACCTGCAAAGGAGTGCCAAACGCCTGGGTAAACCCCAGGAGTGGCTCGTGCAGGAGTTTGAGAAGGAGTGCGGTGACGGCAGTTGGCAACGGCTGGCCAGTTGGTGATCGGCCTGTCCTGGGCTGGCATGGCAATGTTAATTTTTATATCTTTGTTAACCAGTCTATTTATCCGGATAGACGGTTGATGGTTCTGTAAACAATAGTAGGGCAGAGGGTTAATTAACTACCTACCTAGTTACCACCTACCTAAGGCTACCCTATAACCTTGGCCAGACTGCCTAGGAAAAAGTTGATTGGTGCAAGCTGTAGCCGTGGCTGCGGCTATACCCTTACTAGGGTGGGGCTATTCCCCGCCGTTATCTACCTCTCTATACCGTGCTTCTATGACCCCAACTCCCCTCTCTCTCCAGGAAACCTTCCAAACCCTGGCTCCCTTTGACTGTTTGCCCGAAGCGGCTCTACAGACCCTACTGCAAACTGCCCAACCCTATAAATACCGAGTCGGCCAGCCGCTGCTGCGTCGGGAGGTGCTCAGTCAGCAGGTGATTGTGCTATTAGAGGGGGAGGCCCGGGTCCTGGGACAAGACCCCCGCAGCCAGCAGCCCGTTACCCTGGAGCGATTGGGTCGGGGACAACTGGTCGGAGCTATTAGTTTAGTGCGAGGTCTGTCCTGCGAAACGGTGATTGGCTCCACCGAGGTGCTGGCCCTAACCCTACCTTCCTATACCTTTTTGCAGTATTTAGATGAATACCCAGAGTTTGGTCGGGCGATTCGCGATTGTATCTACCTGGTGGAGGCTTTTGACCTGCTCAGTCGCCACGCCCAGGATCAGGCCCTTGACCTGGGGGATCTAAAGGTGAAGGCCCAGCGCCTCTGCGGTGAGTCGGCCATCGTCACTCTGCCCCAGGGAATCTGTGACCTGCGCCACCTCGACCCCAACTTGCGCTGGATCTTGAGCGGCGGTACGGTTCTAAACCTGCCGGTGGGATCGGCCCTGCCCCTGGACCAACACCCCACCGTTGAGGTGCTCAGCCCCCAGGGAGCCCGCCTGCTGGGGCTCACCCCAGCGGTGTTAGCGGCTACCTTCACTCTCCCCCAGGAGGCTAAGCCGGTGGCGGTTGAGCTTCTCGATAGTAAGGGGGTGCCCTACGCCACCGAGGCCCAGCTGGCGGGGGATGCCAATGCCCTCAGCCCTACCACCAAAGCCGGCGATCGCCCCCCCAGCTACCCCTTTGCCCGGGGCCGGGGGCCGGTGGAGGCCACCCTGGCCTGTTTCGATATGCTCAGCCAGTATTTCAAGATGCCCTTTCGCAGGGATGTGATTCGCCGCATTTTGGGGGACCAGCAGCAGCGCCTGGGGCAGCTATCCCTGCCCATCTGTGGCTCCCTGGGGGAGATGATGGGGCTTAAAACCCAGTTGGTTAAGGTGCCGGTCGCCGCTTTCCAGCGCCTCAATACCCCCTGTCTAATTAGCTGGCAGGAGAGCTTTGCCGTCCTCTACGAAACCTCGGACCAGGCCTATATTTTGGGGGATCCGGAGGTGGGTTTGATTCGCCGCAGCCCCCAGAGCTTTGCCGATGCCTGGGGCGACAGTGGCGAGGTGCTGCTGCTGGAACCTACCCGGGAAACTCCCCAGCAGCGGTTTGGTTTGCAGTGGTTCTGGCCCTCCATTCAGAAATACCGCTGGGTACTGCTGGAGGTGTTTGTGGCCTCTTTCTTTGTGCAGTTATTTGGTCTGGCCAATCCTCTGATGGTACAGATCATTATCGATAAGGTGATCGTCCAGAACAGCATCGATACCCTGCAGGTGCTGGGCATTTTCTTGGTGATTGTGGCGGTGTTTGAGGCCCTCCTCACCAGCCTGCGCACCTACCTGTTTGTCGACACCACCAACCGCATCGACATGACCCTGGGCACGGAGATTATCGACCATCTGTTTCGGCTGCCCCTGCGTTATTTTGACCGCCGTCCCGTGGGGGAGCTCTCCAGCCGGATTAACGAGCTGGAAAACATTCGCCAATTTCTCACCGGCACCGCCCTCACCGTGGTCCTGGATGCCGTGTTTTCGGTGGTTTACATCGTGGTCATGTTCATTTACAGCTGGCTACTGACCCTGGTGGCCCTGGCCACCATTCCCCTGTTTGTGCTGCTAACGGTGTTGGTGGCTCCGATTGTGCGGCGGCAACTGCGGGTGAAGGCGGAGCGTAACGCCGCCACCCAAGCTCTACTGGTGGAGTCCCTCTCGGGAATTCAAACCGTGAAGGCCCAAAATATTGAACTCAAAACCCGCTGGCAGTGGCAGGAACGCTACGCCGAGTACGTCAGCGCCGGCTTCAAAAACGTGCTCACCTCCACCACCGCTAACTCCGCCAGCAACTTTCTGAATAAGCTGTCTGCCCTGTTGGTACTCTGGGTAGGGGCCTACCTGGTGCTGCAGGGGGAACTCACCCTGGGTCAACTCATCGCCTTTCGAATTATCTCCGGCTACGTCACCGCTCCGATTCTCCGCCTGGCCCAGCTGTGGCAAAACTTCCAGGAAACCGCCCTATCCCTGGAGCGGCTATCGGACATTATTGACCATCCTCAGGAAACCGATGCCCATGATGTCCACCAGATTCCCATGCCGGAGGTGATCGGCCGAGTGGTGTTTGAGAACGTCAGCTTCCGGTTTGGCCCCAGTGGCCCGATGCAGTTGCTGAATATTAATTTAGACTTCCCCAACGGCAGCTTTGTTGGCATCGTGGGCCAGAGCGGCTCCGGTAAAAGTACCTTGATGAAGCTCCTACCCCGGCTCTACGAGGTGGAGTCGGGCCGCATCCTGATCGACAACTACGACATTAGTAAGGTGGAGCTGCACTCCCTGCGACGCCAGATTGGCATTGTGCCCCAGGACAGCCTGCTATTTGAGGGCACCATCCAGGAGAATATCTCCCTTACCAATCCCAATGCCGAGGCCAATGCCATCATTACCGCCGCTAAGATTGCCTGTTGCCACGACTTCATTATGGAGCTTCCCCTAGGCTACAACACCCGGGTGGGAGAACGGGGTTCTACCCTCTCGGGTGGGCAGCGGCAACGCATCGCCATCGCCCGCACCATTCTTCAGAACCCCCGCCTGTTAATCTTAGACGAGGCCACCAGCGCCCTGGACTACGACACTGAGCACCAGGTCTCGGTGAATTTGATGGAGTGGGCGGAGGGCCGCACGGTCTTCTTCATCACCCATCGGCTCAACACCATTAAACATGCCGATCAAATCCTGGTGATGGACCAGGGATCGGCGGTGGAACTGGGCACTCACGAGGAGCTGATGGCTCTGCAGGGGCGCTACTACACCCTCTACCAGCAGCAGTCTAGTCTGGTATAGACGCTACCCCAATTCCCAGATTTAGCCTCTAAAGTAGATTTTAAGTACAAGGTCAGGTCCCCATGGTGCGCATTCTTCCCCGGTTTCTAACCACCCCCACTAACCCCGATCAAGCGGGCGATCGCCTTCTATCCACCCAGCCCTCCCGGTCCCTGGAGGATTTCGATAAGCCGGTGATTTTACGCCAGGCCCCTCACTGGTCTCGGGCAGTGGTGTGGAGTTTGATCGGGGTGACCGTGGCCACGGTGGCCTGGTCCTGTTTGGCTAAGTTTGAGGAGGCGGTGCCGGCCCAGGGCAAGCTGGAGCCCAAGGGTATGGTGCAGCCAGTACAGGCTCCCGTCGGCGGGGTGGTGCGACAGGTGTTTGTCGAGGAGGGTCAAGCGGTGCAGGCGGGCGATCGCCTGCTCAGTCTTGACCCCAAAACCACCCAGGCCCAGCTGGCCTCGCTGCGGTCGATCCGTACTAAGCTGCAGCAGGAGAATGCCTTCTACCGTTCCCAGCTGGCCAATCAAACGGCGGACTCAACTAAAGTCACCGCCCCCCTTGATCTGGCCCCAGGGATTATCCAACTCACCAGTAACCGGGCCGCCCTAGTGGCGGAAAATGCCCTCTACCGGGCTCAACTGGCGGGAGATACCACCGGCGCTAGCCTATCTCCGTTACAACAGGAGCGGCTGGCGGTGGCCCAGGAGGAGTTAAACTCTCGCCTTAGCATTGCCAACCTGGAGGTGGATCAACTGCGCCGTCAGCTCACCCAAACCCAGGCCCAGCTAGCCAACGCCCGGGATGCTCTGCGGGTCAACCAGGATATTCTGGTGCGGATTGGGCCCCTGGCCGATCGCGGTGCCATTGGCCAGATTCCCTACCTGCAGCAGGAGCAGGAGGTGAACAACCGGCAAACGGAGGTCAACCGGCTGCTGCAGGAGGAACAGCGCCTACAGCTGGCGATTATTCAGGCCCAGGAGAAGTTCCGCAATACCCAGGTGGCCTCCCAGGATGATTTGCAAAAACGGATTGCCGCTAACGACAACGAAATTGCCACCATTGATAGCCAGTTGACCAAAACCATCCTGGAGAATGACAAGCGTCTCCAGGAGTTGGATAGCCAGATCACGGAGTTGCAGCAAACCCTGCAGTATCAGGAGTTAAAGGCCCCCGTCAGTGGTACTGTCTTCAACCTCAAGGCCAACCAACCGGGCTATGTGACTAACTCTAATGAGCCTATTCTGGAGATCGTGCCCAGCGATGCCCTGGTGGCTCGGGTGTTTATTACTAACCGCGACATTGGCTTTGTGGAGAAGGGCATGGCGGTGGATGTACGGATTGATTCCTTCCCTTACAGCGAGTTTGGCGATGTTAAGGGCACCCTCACCCACATCGGCTCCGATGCCCTGCCGCCGGATCAGATTAACCCCCAGTATCGCTTCCCCGCCGATGTCACCCTCGACAATCAAACCATCGTGATTGAGGGTAAGCCAGTACAATTACAGTCGGGTATGTCCCTCAGTGCCAACATTAAAACCCGTCCCAAACGGGTGATCATGATCTTTGTTGATCTGTTCAACCGCAAGCTGGACAGTCTTAAAACTGGAACCTAGTAGGGTGAGGTAACCATGATCCATCCCTTCCGTGTTGGGGTCGCTGGCCCCGTTGGCTCTGGCAAGACCGCCCTGGTGGATAGCCTCTGTAAGGCGCTGCGCGATCGCTACTCCATCGCCGTGGTCACCAACGATATCTACACCCAGGAGGATGCCCAATTCCTGGTGCGTAGCCAGGCCCTCAGCCCTGATCGCATCCTCGGGGTAGAAACCGGCGGTTGCCCCCACACCGCTATTCGGGAGGATGCCTCCATGAATCTAGTGGCGATCGAGACCCTGGAGGCCCGCTTTGACCCCCTGGATTTTGTCTTTGTGGAGAGCGGTGGTGACAACCTGGCCTCCACCTTCAGCCCCGAACTGGTGGATCTCACCCTCTACGTGATTGACGTGGCTGCGGGGGACAAAATCCCCCGCAAGGGTGGCCCCGGCATCACCAAATCCGACTTTCTAGTGATTAACAAAATTGACCTGGCCCCCCTGGTGGGGGCGAGCCTCACGGTGATGGAGCAGGATGCCCGACGCATGCGGGGCGATCGGCCCTTTGGCTTCACCAACCTGAAAACCCAGGACGGTCTGGACACCATCATTGATTTCATTCAGTACCATGGTGGCTCTGCCCCTAGCTGATATCCCTTGGCTCGCTGGGCTTGCTTGATTCTGATCTTTGCCATATCTTTCGAAACCTAGGTTTCCGTGGGAGTAGCATGGGTTTACCCTTACTGCGGGTGATACCCTTGCCCAGTCCGGTAGTTCCAAGTTGACTCAACCCCGACAATGGCCAGGGCTATCTGAGGTAGACATAGCCCAAGCCGATGGCGGGATTTGAACCCGCGACCGCTCGATTACGAATCGAGTGCTCTACCACTGAGCCACATCGGCAAATCAACCTACAATGCTTTAGTATAACAGTGTCCATTAGGCAAAATACTGGCATGGCCGCTGAACCTTCTCCCCCC
>JBEIUS010000243.1:0-3376 GCA_040374235.1 Leptolyngbya sp.
GGTCTGAAGCATGGATAGGAATAGCCCGATGAGAATTACTCGCTACTTTGACCAATTAGAGTTCAGACGAATCTGCCACTCCCAGATCATCAAAGTAGAAAGTTTCCGTTTCCTGATTGATTTTGTGAGTCCACAATACGAATTTTTTTTGGAATTTCCAGGTAATGTAACATTTCTTTAGCTTCTTGGGTAGTGTAACAAGATTTCCAAAATTTACACTTGGACTGGTTCCAAAAAAAATATTTTGATCTGGCCCTGATAGGGTTGACTAACCCTATCAGGGCCAGATCACAGAGAGGAATTTTGGGGTACTGTGAGCAACTATTTTGTTGATGCTCTAATCGATCCTAGGGTCTGGGTTGAAATAGGGTGGAGCTGTTCTAGCCTCCTCGGCATTGTCAAGAATTTCTAGGGCTTATGTTTTACACTGTCCTATGGCGATCAAGGGATGTGAAGAGGGGTTAGAGCCCATATTTTTAGGATTTCTCTGAGTACTTTCCTGATCTCCCTGGTGCCCTCTAAAGTGGTAAAAGCTGTCCCCAGTCGGTTGGCTAGCACTAAATGGCGGCAGAGTAAGAGATTTATCAATCCGTTTAGGACTTCATGACCACGATTAATAGCCGTCAGGAACCTGCTCCTGACCTAACAGAGGTATGGGGTTGGGTGAATGTATTGGTAGATTATGGCGGCCAACCCGAGATGTATACCTATGGCTTACCTGGCTACCTGCAGGTCGAACCGGGAGATATCTTAACGGTTCCCTTTGGGCATCAGATGGTGGGTGCGATCGCCCTCAGTCTGTCACCCCATCCGCCCTCCGATCTGAGGGCCGAGCAAATTCGTCCAGTGGCGGGTATTGTCCAACGCCGCTTTTTTACCCCAACCTACTGGACCTTGCTGGAGCAAGTTGCTGACCACTACCAAACGCCTCTGGTTCAGGTGGTTAAGGCGGCTTTGCCCCCCGGCTTGCTGGCTAAAGCTCAGCGCCGTCTACGCCTATGTCTAGATCGGTTAGCAACAGCTAGTGACGTCCCCCCCTCCAAAGCCTTAGCCAGTTTACTCCATGACCTGCAGCAGTCAGCCGCAGCCGATCTAACCTGGCAATACCTGAAGCGGCGGGGGCATAGCTACCGCACCATACAGCAATTAATTCAACGGGGTTGGGCAGAATCTTACCTACTGCCACCCCACTCCCCTCGGGCTCAAAAACGGCAGGCGGTGACTGTGGTGACTGGAGACTACCCCGCCGATCCTTCCCTAACTCGCCGCCAGAGCGAAATCATCAAGGTCTTAACTCGCCACGGGGGCGACCTGTGGTTGACCGACGCCCTGGAAGTTTGCCAGACCACTTCCCCTACCCTGCAACGGTTAGCCCAACGGGGTTACCTGGTGATTGCCCCCCGCCAAAAACTCAGGGTCGAAGTAGGGCCCGATCTCACCACCGACCAACCCAAGTCCCTTACCCCAGATCAGACAAAGGTGCTCAGCCAGATTAACCAATACCAGGGAGCCAGTCAGATTCTATTGCACGGGGTCACGGGTTCTGGTAAGACCGAACTCTATCTGCAGGCGATCTCCCCCCGATTAGCGGCGGGCCAGTCTGCCCTGGTGCTGGTGCCCGAGATCGGCCTCACCCCCCAGATCACCGATCGCTTCCGTCGCCGCTTTGGTGACCAGGTCTGGGTCTACCACAGCGGTCTGGCGGATGGCGAGCGCTACGATACCTGGCACCAGAGTTTACAACCCGATCAACCCTTGGTGATCGTGGGTACCCGGTCGGCGGTGTTTATGCCCATAGCTCGCCTGGGCCTGATTATTTTGGATGAGGAGCACGACAGCAGCTATAAACAGGATGTAGCCCCCTGCTACCATGCCCGTACCGTGGCCCGCTGGCGAGCTATCCTGGAAAACTGTCCGCTACTGTTGGGGTCGGCTACCCCCTCCCTGGAAGCCTGGGTGCAATCTCAGGATCTGGTTTCCTATACCGATACCCTGGGCAGCGGACCCAGTTTACCCACTACCTACCTGTCCCTACCCCAGCGTATCCAGGCTCGCCCCCTACCTTTGGTGGAGGTGGTGGATATGCGGTCGGAGTTGCAATCGGGTAACCGGGGTATTCTCAGCCGTTCCCTACAACGGGCCCTGCAACGGATGAAGGCAGAGGGCAACCAGGGTTTACTGTTCATTCACCGCCGGGGGCATAGTAGTTTTGTCTCCTGCCGTAGCTGTGGCACGGTGATCATGTGCCCCCATTGCGATGTCTCCCTGGCCTACCACCAGCCCCATCCCCAGGCAGCCATGGTGCTGCGGTGCCACTACTGTGGCTATAGCCAACCCCATCCCCATCAGTGCCCCGACTGCCATTCCCCCTATCTCAAACATTTTGGTAGTGGTACCCAGCGGGTGGTCAGTGCCGTGGCTGAAACCTTGCCCAGTCTCAGCTGTATTCGCTTCGACAGTGATACCACCGGTCGAAAGGGGGCACACCGTAACCTCTTGACCCGTTTTGCCCAGGGGGAAGCGGATCTGCTGGTGGGCACCCAAATGTTAACCAAGGGCATTGATCTCCCCCAGGTCACCCTGGTAGGGATTATTGCCGCCGATGGTCTCCTGTATATGACAGACTACTGGGCTGCGGAACGGGCTTTGCAAACCCTGATTCAGGTGGCGGGGCGGGCCGGACGGGGGGACCAACCTGGTCAGGTGATTTTGCAAACCTATACCCCTGACCACCCGGTGATTGAGGCGGTTACCCAGCACGCCTATACTCCCTTTATCACTACCGAATGGCAAGAACGGCAACAACACCAATATCCTCCGGCGGCTCAATTAGTGCTGCTACGCCTGAGTAGTTTAGACCCCCAAGCAGTGGAGCGGCTCGCCACCACTCTAGCGGCTGAACTTAAAACCCAGCTAGACTCTATCCCCCATACCCTGCTGGGGCCTGCCCCGGCCCCGATTTTACGGATAGCCCAGCGCTATCGATGGCATCTCCTGCTGAAGTTTCCCCTGGACGTCCCCATCCCCGACCTCCAGGATCTACGCCGCCGCTGCCCCAGTAGCGTCAACCTAACTATCGATGTTGATCCATTGAATTTATAGCCCTAGTCATTTAGCTCAGGACGCCGAGCACGGTTTTGGGTTTCAGCCCATAGCCAAGCAATTCTATCGCCGTCTTCTCCTCTCCGGACTGGCGACTGCCATAGCCCAAATCTAAAGTCCTCAACAGATCAGTTTCGGAGAGCTGTTTAAGAGGTTGTTTGAAAAGGGTTGTTCCAGGTATAGTTCGCCGCCAGGGGCCCATAAAAATACTGGATCTTGCGGTTATTATCCTACTCACTAGGTATAGTTTCAGACTCTCTTTGGCTTTTCAAAC
>JBEIUS010000180.1:0-6076 GCA_040374235.1 Leptolyngbya sp.
TAGTCGCCTAATGAGTCATTCACAATACCGATGTTGTTCAGGGTTCGGGCTTCACCGGCGCGATCACCGATGTCCCGGGCAATGGCCAGGCTCTGGTCGTAGTAGCCCAGGGCGGCCCTATAGTCGCTCAACAACTGCTGGACACTGCCGATGTTGTTCAGGGGTCGAGCTTCGCCGGCCCGATCCTTGAGGTCGCGATAAATCACCAGGGCCTGCTCGTAGTAGCCCAGGGCGGCCCTATAGTCGCCCAAGGACCGCTGCACACTGCCGATGTTGTTCAGGGTCAGGGCTTCGCCGAGCCGATCCTTGAGGTCGCGATAAATCACCAGGGCCTGCTCGTAGGACTGGAGCGCCTGGCGAAACTGGCTCAGCCCAGACTGCTGCACACCCTGCTCCAGTAGCCGGTTGGCCTCCACCTGCATTAGGGCCGCTTCACTAAGTTGGGGCTGGGCCGTTCCATCCACCGATTGCACCCTTAACCGGTACCGGCCCCGATCATCCGCCGCGACCCCCTTGACCACAATTCTGACTTCTCCCCCCTGGGGCAGGGTGACCACCGCAAAGGAATGGTAGTTGCCAGCGGCGGTGTCAATGTCGTCATTACGGCCCAGTTCATTGCCCTGGCCATCGCTGACGATTAAAAAGGTATCAAAGTCAAGGCTTTCCAGGGTAATGGCCAGGGTCTGCCCGGCCTGACCGGTGACGGTGTAGAAATCGTAGAGACTACCGTCCTCCCAGGTGGTGTCGCCCTCTTCTAGCCGGCCTGCGCTGTCGAGTAGGGTATCCCCGGGGGTGGGGCGGGGGCCGCCGCCGCTAAGCCGGGGGCTGCCAGGGTGACCAGGGGTAGGATCAGGGGAAGCAGGGCTTTGGCGTAACGCATGGCGAACCGGATGGAGAATGATATCAGCCTATAGTGATAACGGGGGTGAACCTATTCACCTGCGATTTCCCACCTGCGATTTCCCTAAGATGAATAAGTTACTCTTAGCGGGTAGTAATCCTTAATAGACCGCATCCAGTCTGTTGGTCAGGTCCCCATCCTATCCCTCCGACGTCCCTATGGTTAGAGTTTCTGATTATTGGCAGATGCTACAACTCACCAGCGCCGGGCAATGCCGCCCACGGGAACAGCCCCTGGCAAAGGCGTGGTTTCAAGGGCAATGGGCCGAGCCCCTAGCCCAGGGTTCCCTATCCGAGCCAGATCTCCAAACCCACCTCTGGCAACAGTGGCGGGCAGCCATGGCCCCAGTCTACCCGATCAACCCAGGCTCTGCGGCAGCCGATCCACCGGCTCCGCAGCCCTCCCCGAGGGAGGCCCGGCTGGCGGAGCTATGCCTGCGCTGCTGGCTCTCCCATCGGATTGCCGGGGTCTGTCGTCAACTGGCCCATCAGTTTGGTGAGGTCTACGGATTCACCGCAGCGGCCCTCTGGCCCCTGGTGTTAGACGATGATGGCCGTCTGGAGTCTGCCTACCGGCCCCTCAGCCTGCAGATATTAGATACCTATGACCCCACCCGGGCTAGCCTGGGTACCTGGGCAACCCGCCTTACCCAAAACCATCCTGAAATCAATCAGTTTTGTTTGCAACAGGGGCTCTACCGAGTGAGCAACTGGGCCATCCTTAATGATACCGAGGTGCAGCGATTGCCCAGGGCCTTGCCCCACCTCAGCCCTGCTGAACTGACGGAGGCCACCGCCCTGCTAACCGCCTACCATCGGGTCTATCGCCAGGCCCGCCTGGCCCTGCGGCAGGGGGGCAAGGGCAGACGCTGTGCCGAACCTACCCCAGAGCAATTACAGCAGATTAACCCTGATCTGCCCCCCCGGTTAGTGCTCAGCCGTCTCCATGGCCTGGCGGAGCAGCTACGCACCTACCGCATTGCTATGCGGCGCCGCACCCCCCTGAGCCAGTCCCTGGAGGGGATGGCGGAGCGGGGGTTTGATCCGGAAGCCCCGGGGGAGGACCCCTCCCAGCGAATGGGAAACTGGGTAGAGGAGGAGTTTCAGCAGCGGTACAAGCAGCTTTTTCGCGACAGTCTAGGGGAGGCGCTGCAACAGGTGCTCCAGGGCTACGCCAGCCGCTACCGCCAGCGCCAACCACCCCAGGATCAAGCCTACCTGCAGGCCCTGGAATTGTTCCACTGTCAGGGGCTAGCCATGGGAAAAATTGCCCAGCAGGTGGGCTTGGCCTCCCAGGTGCAGGTTACCCGGCTGATGCAGCTCAAGCGCCTCAGGGCCGAGGTCTGTGCCCACTGGTTTAACCAGTTGCAGCGACAGGTACAAGACCGGGCCCTGGAGCACCTGTCCACTGATCAATTTGATGCCATTGTGCAGCAGATCGACCAGATTTTGATGGAAGAAGTCACTGGCGTGATGGCGGAGGCCGCCGCCGAGGCCCAGATGCCCAAACATCGCACCAGCCAAAGTTTATTTGCCCGTCAGGTATGTCACCTGCTGGCCGGTTCAGATCAACCCTAACCCTGACCTGATCAGGCCGGTCTTGATCATGATCTTGTCCATCGCCCACCCCTATAGCCATTATGAGTAATATCACCCCCAATACCACCCTAGACGATACGGCCTGGGACGACCTTGAACCCCTCACCGCCGAAACTATCACCCTG
Source organism: Leptolyngbya sp. (assembly GCA_040374235.1). Lineage (GTDB taxonomy): Bacteria > Cyanobacteriota > Cyanobacteriia > Phormidesmidales > Phormidesmidaceae > Nodosilinea. The sequence goes on from JBEIUS010000180.1 coordinate 2,625, forward strand.
TCAGAGGCCACCATCGCTGAGGCGGCCCAGGCGGCCCAGACCCTCACCAACCCGGAGGACCAGTGGTCAGCCTTTCTCCAGGCCCTGGCCCTGGCGGGCTTTGATCAGTGGCTGGGGGCAGGCCCAGGCCACCCGACCATAGAGAAGATAGAGTATGATCAGCGGCGATCGCCGGCCTGGGGGGTGAACCGGGTGGTCAACCACCATCGCCTCTGCATTGTCGCCCTCGGCAGCCTGGGGGAGGATCGGGTGACCCTGCCAAGCGCAGCCCTCTGGGGAGATCAGGCCGCCCATGTATACCTCCTATTGGAGGTGCAGGAAGAGGCCAACCAGGTGCGGGTGGTGGCCGGGCTAGGCCAGGAACAATTGCGGGCTCACTGGTCAGCGGGCCCACCGGTCAACGCCGCCACCCATGACATCCCTCTGACCTGGTTTACCCTCACCCCAGAACAGGTGTTGCTCTACCTCAGTTGCCTCAAACCAGCGGCACCCCTGACCCCCGCCCCACTAGGGGTAAGTGCCACCCCGGCCAGGATGATCACCGGCCTCATGAATGTGGGTCGCTGGCTGCAGGACCAATTGGATGAGGTGGCTACCCAGTGGGCCTGGGTATTGTTACCCCCCCTATCCCCGGCGCCACTACTGCGGTCGGCCACCGAGGAGTTAGAAAAGATTGTCAGTGCCCTGACCAAGCAGGGGGTAACCTTGCCCCTGGGGGTGCGCAGCGCCTACACCGACCTGCAACTGGCGGATTTTGCCCTGCGGCTCTACGCCCTGGTCTGGCCCTGCGGCACCCCAGAGGTATCGGAGTGGAGTTTGTTGGTCTGTTTGGGGCCAACCCCAGGACAGACCCTGCCGGCTGGCATCACCCTACGGGTGGGGGATGGGGATCAGCCGATTGTTGAGCAAACCCTGGCACCGCAGGCCGAGGCCACCTTTTTATACGGTCAGGTCCTGGGTGCCTGGTCAGAGCAGTTTTGGGTGGAGATTAGCCTACCGGATGGCCCCCTGCTGAGATTGCCCCCCTTTGGATTTCAACCCGGGAAAGAAAGGATTATGGTTGGCCAAGACCTGCAGAAAATCACCATTCCCCTGGACCGAGCCAGCTTTGAGTCGGCTGATCAGATGTCTTCCCAGCAGCCTACCCTGGAGCAGGGCAGACGGGTGTACCTCCATGACCTGCTGCCGGTGGAGGCGCTGCTTAACGTGCTACACCCCATCAGCCGATTACGTCAGTGGTTAGATAGCAGCTTCGATGCCGCCCCCTGGCAACCCACGGCCTCTTTGCTCCCTACCCGCAGCGCGGCCCTGCCCCTACCCTCTGCGGATCAGCGGGTGAGTCGCGGCAAAATCATAGCTCTGTCCCAGCAGTCGGTGATTTTAGCCCTAGAGGTGATTGCCACGGCTGAGGACCCCCAGAGTCTTGGGGTGCGGGTACAGATCTATCCCCACCGGGAAGCTAACCCCTTACCCCGTCAGTTACACATCGCCATTCTCGACCAGGAGGGTGTAGTCCTATCGGAGGCTACCACCGGCGATGAAGATCTGTTCATCCAACTGGAACTGCTGAGATGTCTCCCCGGGGAACAGTTCAGTGTATGCCTGACTTTGCAAGGAACCAGCACCATTGAGGAATTTATGGTCTAGAAATTTTAGGGGCTCATGGTTTAAGGTAAATGCACAGAGATCTCAGCCTCCAGGGGTCGCTAGATCCATTGGGCAGATATCAGGAAGGGGACCTATGCAGCTATGGCCACCGTCAGGTTAATTATCCGGGGTCAGACCCTGGAGAACCCCAACTCGGGATTTCGGGTAACCCTGGATGCCCGAGATTTTAATCATGACGATAGGGAGGGTACTCTGCCGCCCCTACCCGCCAGCCTGGTGGAAGCCCTGGAAGCCTGGCGCAGTGCCTATGGGGCCCAGGAGGAGGTGCGATCGCACTGTCGCATTGCCCCCGGGGCCGTTACTCGTCGATCTATTCGGGATATTAACCAGCTGGCGGAGGTGCTGGAGCAGAACTTTAATGCCTGGCTCAGATCCACTGATCGGGGCTGGGTACGCATCCGGGAATTACTGGTCTGTCTTGCCCCGCAGGACCCCCGGCTGCTACTCGACTGCGGCAACCACTCCGACCTCAAGCGCCTGCCTTGGCAAGAGTGGGAGTTGTTCATTGACCACTACCGGCGAGCCGATGCGGCGCTGCGTATGGTCAACGACTCCCGCCAGCCCCTACCGGACTACCCCCTACCCCGCAGTACCAGGGTAAGAATTTTGGCGGTGGTGGGCGACTGCACCGGCATTAACGCAACCCAGGATCTGGCCTGCGTTACCCGACTGCAGAGCAACGACCCCAAACGGGTAGAGGTGGTGTCCCTGTGGCAGCCCACCCCTGCAGAGCTGCAACAGGCCCTGGAGCAATCTGCCGGTTTCCATATCTTTATCTATGTCGGCCATAGCCGCAGCCGGGAGGATGGTCAGGTCGGTTGGCTGTTGCTGAACCCCCAGGATGAGCTCAGCATTCGTGATTTTCACCGGGCCATGGGACAGGCCATCCAACGGGGGCTGCAACTGGTGATCCTGAACTCCTGCGATGGGTTGGGCCTGGCCCAGCAGTTAGCTAACCTCGACCTGCCCTATTGCCTGGTAATGAAGGAACCTGTCCCCGACGAAGTGGCGGTGGAGTTTATTGATCGATTCCTTCGCGCCCTCCTGGAGGAACACCAATCCCTGCAGGGGGCCGTACGGCAAGCCCGCCATGGGCTGGAGTCCTTCAATAGCCGATACTCGCAGGTAACCTGGCTACCAACGGTGTGCATGAAGCAAAATGCTCCACCCCTGACCTGGCAGGCCCTACTGAGTAATAAAAAGCTTCCGAGGCGAACACGATCCAGATCGCCTATGGTTCCTGGGATTAGCTACTCTTTAATGATAACGATATTAGGGTTAGTAGCCTATCTGGGCTATCGTTCTCCTTCGAATCAGGTTCCAAGTCAATTTCAAACTGTAGATACCACAAAGGATTTGCAGGAAAAACTGATTACTGATGGAACAAATCCTGAATTCATAGGCCTCAAGCTTTCTGAATTATCTAATGGAGAGGATGCTAAGAGGGCGATAGAGGAGTTTTCAAGCAATAACTATCAAGTGGCTCACAACCTTTTTTCCCAATTATTTGAAAAGCTAAGGGATGAAAAGGATGCCAATCGAGAGAAGGACCTGAATCCAGGGTTGCCACAGTTTTTAATTTTTAGCAACAATGCCTGCGTTAGACAACGGCAACAATTTGGTCAGCCTATTTATACTATTGTCGCCGCTGGCCCAATCACAGATTCTCAGGGCAGAGAATTTCCAATTGGCACCCAAATGCTACGGGGTATTGCCCAGGTGCAGGATGAGGCCGTTAAGTGTGATCATGACAAAAGATATCCAAACTCTGTACCTCAGGTGAA
>JBEIUS010000098.1:0-12257 GCA_040374235.1 Leptolyngbya sp.
AAACCTGGTCACGGGCATCCACTATCCTGCCCCAAATGATTGGCCACACCATTGCTGTCCACAATGGTCGTCAGCACGTTCCAGTTTATGTGACGGAACAAATGGTCGGGCATAAATTAGGGGAATTTGCCCCCACCCGAACCTTTCGAGGCCATGCCAAGAGTGACAAAAAAGCGCGTCGTTAGGGATAAGGAGAATCAGGATGGCTGTACGTAACTCAGAACAGGTTAGGGCGGTGGCTCGTTCCGTCCGGATGTCACCCCGTAAGGTGCGGCGAGTGTTGGATCAAATTCGCGGTAAGAGCTACCGGGAAGCTCTAATTATTCTGGAGTTTATGCCCTACGCCGCCTGTGAACCGGTCACGAAGGTGTTGCGTTCAGCGGTGGCCAATGCGGAGCATAACAACGGGTTGAATCCGGTTGACCTGGTGGTGAGTGAAGCCTATGCCGATGCTGGCACCGCCCTCAAGCGATTCCGACCCCGGGCCCAGGGCCGAGCTTACCAGATTCGTAAGCCTACCTGCCACATCACCATCGCGGTGGCACCAACCTCCGATTAAAGTCGGTCTGGTCCGTAATCAGCCTAATTCGCTAGCACTTTCCAGAGGATTTGTTCGTGGGACATAAGATTCATCCAACCGGATTTCGCCTTGGTATTGTTCAAGACCACCGCTCTCGTTGGTTTGCTGAGGGTAGTAGGTATCCTGAGCTATTGCAGGAGGATCACCAGATTCGCCAGTACGTACGCAAGAACCTAAGTAATGCTGGTATTGCTGACATTCGCATTGAGCGCAAGGCAGACCAAATTGATCTGGAGGTGCGGACGGCTCGCCCTGGGGTAGTGGTCGGTCGAGGCGGAGCCGGCATTGAGTCCCTACGGGGTGGGCTCCAGAAAATGCTTAAGGATCCAAATCGTCAAATCCGCGTAAACGTGGTGGAGGTCAACCGGGTCGATGCTGAGGCCGCCCTGGTTGCCGAGTACATTATTCAGCAGTTAGAACGGCGGGTCTCCTTTCGCCGAGTGGTGCGTCAAGCCATTCAACGGGCCCAGCGAGCTGGCATCGAAGGAATCAAAATTCAGGTCAGTGGTCGGTTGAATGGAGCAGAAATTGCCCGGACAGAGTGGACTCGAGAAGGGCGGGTGCCCCTCCATACCCTGCGGGCTGACGTTGACTACGCTTATACCACTGCCCAAACCACCTATGGCATTCTAGGCGTCAAGGTCTGGATCTTTAAGGGGGAAATTATTCCCGGCCAGGAAGATCAAACTCCATCCCCTAGTGCCCAACCTAAACGCCGCCAGCCGAGGCGTCGCCAGCAATTTGAAGACCGTTCTAACGAAGCCTAACCTGATTTCCCAATTGATTTTTGACCAGTGAGTTGACGAGTGCCGATCCATGCTTAGTCCAAAACGAACTAAATTTCGCAAGCAGCATCGCGGGCGTATGCGCGGGATGGCCCACCGGGGCAGCGACATCAGCTTTGGCGACTTTGCCCTGCAGGCCATTGAGCCCTGCTGGCTAACGGCCCGTCAAATTGAGTCTGCCCGTCGGGCCATGACTCGCTATATCCGGAGGGGAGGCAAGATCTGGATTCGTGTCTTCCCTGACAAGCCTGTTACCCAGCGACCCGCAGAAACCCGGATGGGCTCTGGTAAGGGAAACCCTGAGTTTTGGGTGGCGGTGGTGAAGCCGGGCCGGATCGTTTTTGAGATCGCTGGAGTGCCTGAGGCTACGGCTCGGGAAGCAATGCGGCTAGCCGCCTTTAAGCTTCCATTTAAGACCAAGTTCATTGTCAAAGATAGTCAGGAGGCTTAGGGGTATGGCACTTCCTAAAATTGAGGCGGCTCGCAACCTGAGTGATATTGAGTTGCTGGAGGCGATTGTTGAAACTAAGCAGGAACTGTTTCAACTGCGGTTCAAGCAAGCTACTCGCCAGCTTACTAAAGAGGTACATCAGTTTAAGCATGCTCGTCATCGCCTGGCCCAATTGATGACCGTGCAGCGAGAACGGCAGTTAGCCCATGAGGCCGAAGGTGCAGAAACCTCCCCGTTAGCCTCAGTACAAGAATCAGCGTCAGCCTAGGGAAGGAAGGTAATTCAGATGGCGGTTAAGGAACGAGTGGGATTGGTAGTCAGTAACAAGATGGATAAAACTGTGGTAGTGGCGGTGGAAAACCGGACCTCCCATCCTAAATACGGCAAGATTGTGGTGCGTACTAAGCGTTACAAAGCCCACGATGAAGGGAATGCCTGTCAGGAGGGCGATCGCGTCAGAATTTTGGAAACCCGGCCCCTGAGCAGAACCAAACGTTGGGTGGTAGCGGACATTGTTAACCGGGCGGCGGAGGCCTAGCAGGGAATTATGATTCAACAAGAGACCTATTTAAATGTGGCCGATAACAGTGGCGCCCGCAAGCTCATGTGTATTCGAGTGCTAGGGGGAAACCGTCGCTATGCCGGCGTTGGCGATATCATCATCGCCGTTGTCAAGGACGCCCTACCCAACATGGCGGTGAAAAAGTCCGATGTCGTCAAGGCGGTGGTGGTTCGTACCCGAAAGGGCCTACGTCGTTCTAGTGGCATGAGCATCCGTTTTGATGACAATGCTGCTGTAATTATTAACAACGACGGCAATCCCAGGGGAACCCGGGTATTTGGTCCAGTAGCTCGGGAATTGCGGGATAAGAACTTTACGAAAATCGTATCTTTGGCGCCGGAGGTACTGTAAATGGCAACATCCACGACTAAGCGGCCTAGCCGCTACAAGATGCATGTTCGGAAAGGTGATGTGGTACAGGTGATCGCCGGTCGAGACCGAGGCAAGGTAGGAGAAATCCTGGCGGTGAAGCCCAAAAAGAGCCAGGTGGTGGTGAAGGGAGTCAATATCCGTACTAAGCACGTCAAGCCTCAGCAGGAGGGGGAGTCGGGTCAGATCGTTACCCAGGAAGCCCCCATCCATAGCTCCAACGTTATGCTCTATTCCGAAAAGCAAAAGGTGGCCAGCCGCATTTGCTATACCTTTACCGATGATGGCCGTAAGGTCCGTATGCTCAAGAAGACTGGTGAAATCATCGACTAATTTGCCAGCCTGCCTCTCAGTCCTGACCCAGCCCAGGAAAGCTAGAACCTATGACAGATCAACTCAAAACCCTTTACAAAGATACGGTGGTGCCCAAGCTGATTGATCAGTTTAAGTACACCAATATTCACCAAGTGCCCAAGGTGGTTAAGGTCACCGTCAACCGTGGCTTGGGAGAAGCCTCCCAGAATGCTAAGGCTCTGGAATCCTCCCTTAACGAGTTAGCCCTGGTGACCGGCCAGCGACCGGTGGTGACTCGCGCTAAAAAGGCGATCGCCGGCTTTAAGATTCGCCAGGGTATGCCCGTTGGGGTGATGGTTACCCTGCGATCCGATCGCATGTACGCCTTTCTCAATCGTCTCATTAACTTGTCCCTACCCCGCATTCGGGACTTCCGTGGTATTAGCCCTAAAAGTTTTGATGGCCGGGGTAATTACACCCTGGGTCTACGGGAGCAACTAATTTTTCCAGAAATTGAATATGACGGCATCGATCAAATTCGCGGTATGGACATCACCATTGTGACTACCGCTAATACCGACGAAGAAGGGCGAGCCCTACTCAAGGCATTGGGTATGCCATTCCGTGACAACTAACACAGGTTTATACGCGTAACTAGGACTATGGCTGCTAACGACACAATTGCGGATATGCTGACTCGCATTCGGAATGCGAACCTGGCGCGGCATCAAACCGTTACTATCCCGTCTACCCGAATGACCCGCAGCATTGCCAAGGTACTCAAGGAAGAGGGGTTCATCGCTGACTTTTCCGAAGTGGCGGAAACCAGTCGGCCGGAGTTGGTGCTGGCGTTGAAGTACAAAGGGAAAACTCGCCAACCCATCATCCGAAACCTGACTCGGGTTAGCAAACCAGGGTTGCGGGTATACTCCAACCGCAAGGAGCTACCCCGGGTGCTAGGCGGCATTGGCATTGCCATTGTTTCCACCTCCAGCGGCATCATGACCGACCGGGATGCTCGTCGCCAGGGCATTGGTGGGGAAGTCCTTTGTTACGTTTGGTAAAAGCGGCGATCGAGGGTAGGGCTTTTTCAGTGCTAAGGATTTAGGAGTATTGCATCATGTCACGTATTGGCAAGCGGCCAATTCCCGTTCCAGCCAAGGTGTCTGTCACCATCAACGGCCAGGACGTGCAGGTTAAGGGACCTAAAGGCGAACTGTCCCGCCGGTTACCCACCGGGGTGACCGTGACCCAGGAGGGCGACACCATTGTGGTACAGCGTCGAGACGAGTCTCGCCTGGCTAGGGAGCGCCACGGTCTGTGCCGTACCCTGGTGGCCAACATGGTGGAAGGGGTCTCTAATGGTTACCAAAAACGCTTAGAAATTCAGGGAATTGGTTACCGGGCCCAGGTGCAAGGCCGTAACCTGAACATGAGTTTGGGCTACAGCCATCCCGTGGTGTTTGAACCGCCGGCCGGTATCGAATTCGCTGTGGAGAACAACACCAACGTCATCGTCAGTGGCATCGATAAGGAGTTGGTGGGTAATACGGCGGCCAGTATTCGGGCTAGTCGTCCTCCAGAACCCTACAAAGGCAAGGGGGTTCGTTATGCCGGTGAGCAGGTTAGACGCAAAGTTGGCAAGTCAGGGAAGAAGTAGGCCATGAAAGCAAGTCGAAAGGAACTTACCCATCGTCGTCACGCTCGCATCCGTCGGCGGGTGTTTGGTACGTCAGAGCGACCTCGTTTAGCCGTATTTCGCTCTAACCAGCATATCTACGCTCAAATTATTGATGACACCTGCCACCATACCTTGGTGGCCGCCTCTAGTCTGGAGGGAGAGGAGGGCAAGCCTGAGTCCGGTGCTACTCAAGCGGCGGCGACGGCGGTGGGTCAATTGGTGGCTGAACGGGCACTCCAAGCCGGTATCACCCAGGTCGTGTTTGATCGGGGTGGTAAACTCTACCACGGTCGGGTAGCCGCCTTGGCGGAGGCAGCTCGATCTGCAGGATTAGGGCTCTAGGGCCACTCCGATCCAGCCTTGGGCCCCATCGAGCGGGGATTGAATACCGTGCCATTAACTTAAATTCATGTAGGTAGTAAGACTGGGAAAGCCATGGCAAATCGACGTAAAGAAGCCCGCACTAAGGAAAAGAAAACCGACTGGCAAGAGCGTGTTGTGCAAATTCGCCGGGTCACCAAGGTGGTAAAAGGGGGCAAGAAACTCAGCTTTCGGGCCATTGTGGTGATTGGCAACGAAAAAGGCCAGGTAGGCGTGGGCGTGGGCAAAGCCAGTGACGTGATTGGGGCCGTTAAAAAAGGGGTGGCCGATGGCAAAAAGCATCTGGTGGATGTTCCCCTGACTCGCTCTGCCTCCATTCCCCATCCCTCCAGTGGCATGGGTGGGGGGTCTAAGGTGTTTATGCGTCCCGCCGCCCCAGGGACGGGGGTGATTGCCGGTGGTGCCGTACGTACTGTTCTTGAACTGGCTGGGGTGCGGAATGTCCTGGCTAAACAATTGGGCTCCAATAACCCCCTTAACAATGCCCGGGCTGCAGCCGAGGCCCTGGCTGCTCTCCGCACCTTCCCTGAGGTGGCGGAGGAACGAGACATTCCCGTTGAGAAACTTTACGTCTAACTGACCCCCTATCTTTTTCCTAGGCCATGAGACTTAACGATCTACAACCCCAAGCTGGGTCCAAGCACCGTCGCCGTCGGGTGGGGCGAGGTATCGCCGCTGGTCAGGGTGCCAGTTGTGGCTTTGGTATGCGGGGGCAGAAGTCCCGCTCTGGCCGCAGCACTCGCCCTGGTTTTGAGGGCGGTCAACTACCCCTGTACCGTCGAATTCCAAAATTAAAGCACTTTCCCCTAGTCAACCAGAAGGTTTACACCATTATCAACCTTAAGAATCTGGCTAACTTACCCGCTAAGACAGAGGTTTCCCTGGAGTCTTTGCTAGAGGTGGGGATCCTGACCGCCAGTGATGGTCCTCTTAAGGTGTTGGGGGATGGTGACCTGACGATTGCCCTGACCGTAAAGGCTGCCGCCTTTACCCAGTCCGCTAAAACTAAAATTGAAGCGGCGGGTGGTACTTGGGAGGTAATTCCTTAGCCAGATGGGGCGACCATCCTTTAGACTAAGGCTATGGCCCCACCGGGGTTGAAACTGTAGGAATTCAAGTTAAGACTCTTTAAGTTTGAGGAACGATGGCATGGTCGTCAATCGGGGCAAAACACCCAGTGCCCAAGAAACCTTTATGCAAATGGCTCAGGCTGCCGGCCTGAGAAGCCGCCTACTGGTAACCCTAGGTTTGTTGATTTTGGTACGCCTAGGAATTTTCATCCCCGTGCCAGGCATTGATCGAGAGGCCTTTTCCACCGCCATCCAGTCCGGTGGATTTGGTGGGGTAGTGGGGTTTTTAGATATCTTCGTGGGTGGCGGTCTATCGGCCCTGGGAATTTTTGCCCTGGGGATTTTGCCTTTTATCAACGCATCCATCATTCTGCAGCTCTTAACCGCCGCCATTCCGGCCTTGGAAGATTTGCAAAAAAACGAAGGCGAGGCGGGGCGACGTAAGATTTCCCAAATTACCCGCTACGTCGCTCTGGGTTGGGCCATTCTCCAAAGTAGTCTGCTGTCCTCATTCCTGCTCTATCAGTTCGCTGAAAGTCCTGGTCCAGCCTTTGTAGTGAAAACGGTGATTGCCCTGACTGCTGGCTCCATGTTTGTCATGTGGGTGGGTGAGGTGATTACCGAACGGGGAATTGGTAATGGGGCTTCCCTACTGATTTTCCTCAACATCGTTTCCACCCTACCCCGCTCCCTGGGGCAAACTGTTGAATTGGCCCAGAGTGGCGATCGCGGCATCGTCGGCGGCATCGTCATTCTGATGCTGGTTTTCCTGCTGATGATTGTCGGTATTGTCTTTGTGCAGGAGGGGACTCGCCGAATTCCAATTATCTCAGCTCGGCGTCAGGTGGGTCGTAAGCTATACCTGGAGCAGAGCAACTACCTGCCCCTACGGCTTAACCAGGGTGGGGTGATGCCCATCATCTTCGCTTCAGCGGTATTGGTTTTACCCCTATCCTTGGGTGAATATATTAAAAACCCTACCTTTAACCGCATTGTTAGCACCTATTTTAATCCCACCTCCTTTGTCTACGTGACGGTCTATCTGGTGCTGATTCTCTTCTTCAGCTATTTCTATTCCTCCCTGGTAATGAACCCCGAGGATCTGTCTAGAAACTTGAAAAAGATGGGAGCCAGTATCCCAGGCATTCGACCTGGCAAAGCCACCACCGAATACATTAATCGTATTCTCAATCGGTTGACATTTTTAGGGGCGATTTTCCTAGGCCTGGTGGCGGTCGTACCCAGTGCGGTGGAAAGTCTCACCCGAGTACAGACCTTCCGGGGCTTTGGTGCCACCTCCTTGCTGATCCTGGTGGGGGTGGCGATCGAAACCGCCAAGCAAATCCAAACCTATGTCATTTCCCAACGTTATGAAGGCATGGTGAAACAGTAGTGACCCGTTTAATCTTTCTAGGTCCACCGGGGGCTGGAAAAGGCACCCAGGCCAAAATGCTCTGTGATGGCTGTGCCGTTCCCCATATCTCCACCGGCGATATCCTTAGATCCGCCGTCAAAGAGGGTACGGATCTGGGCCAAAAAGCAGAGAGCTATATGAATGCTGGAGAACTGGTGCCCGATCATCTCATCCTTGATTTGATTCGTGAACGCCTGAGCCAATCCGATGCTCACGGGGGATGGATTTTAGATGGGTTCCCTCGAAATCTTTCCCAGGCGGAGTTTCTCACCGGTCTACTGGATCAGATTGCCCAACCGGCGGACTTTGTTGTCAACCTGGATGTGTCCGATGACATAATTGTCACCCGATTACTAAGTCGGGGTCGCCAGGATGATCAGGAATCGGTGATTCGCAATCGCCTGCAAGTCTATCGCCAGCAAACAGAACCCCTGATCGACTTCTACAAAAATCGTCATCAGTTAATTTCCGTGAATGGCAATCAAACCATGGAGGCGGTTCATGGAGAGCTGCAGCAGGTAATCACCGGGGAGGGTTACCTTGTCTAAACAAGATCTGATTGAAATGGAAGGCACGGTAACCGAATCCTTGCCTAACGCCATGTTCAGAGTTGATCTGGACAACGGTTTTAACGTTTTAGCCCACATTTCTGGAAAGATTCGTCGTAATTACATCAAAATTTTGCCCGGCGACCGGGTAAAGGTAGAATTGACTCCCTACGACCTGACCAAGGGGCGGATTACCTACCGACTTCGTAAGAAGTAATCCGCCTGGTCTAAAACTCCCTAAGGGGGAGTCAGCGGTCAGCACTCAGGAGCCAGAAGTAAGGAAACAGGTATATATCACCGCAGTCTACTAGGATGGCGATAGATTACTTAGAGGTTCTCTAAGAAAGGTTATCCTAGGTATAACTTGCTGACAAGAGGGAACAAAACTGTTGGATTGTAAGGATACTATCCTATAACCTCGAGCTCAGGCAGATCAAATAAAACCTCCGTCATGTAGCGATCTGCCCAACTTGCCCCAAAGGCCTTTTCCAGCACCCGCCGGGTTTTATCGTTTTGCCGCTGCTGAGTGCAGTAGCGATCTTGCCCCTCCCTTACCTGGGCCATGGTCGCCGTTGTGGAACGGGTTGCCCCTGCTCGCTGACAATGGATGCGCAGGTAATCCTCAATGAGTCCTACAAAGGCCCCTTCCTCCGTGGTGCTAGTGGGGCGAATAAATCGACAATAGGGCGAGAAGATGGTGCCCCAGGCTGGTAGCGGGCGCTCTTCAGTAAAACTTAGGGGGGTGAGGGCCTTAATCTCTGCCTCGTAGTTCCTAGGTAACTCACCCATCACCGGGGATAGGTCCACAATGGCGGCGCTAACCTGGCCGCGACCGCCCACCAGATCGCAACCAAACATGGGCAAGGGGTAGTCTAAACGGGGAAACATGACACAGTGTAAGATGTCCAGGTTCTCTCCCACCCGGGCCAGTTCCAGGTGCAGCTTACGAAACTGAGGCGTTTGGTAACACCGGTTTTCGATAGTTAACCGATCTCCGTCTAAACGCCCCTCTACGTAGCCCAAATCCTCAGGTAGATGGTAGTCCGATAGGGGTAAATAGCGATGCCAAACCGATTCGATGCGATCGGCCAGGTCTTGAATCATCCGATGCTGCCGTTGGCGAATCGATGGGCGGGAGGAAACCATAAAACCCAACTAATCAAGAGAGATATAGTAGACTTTCAGCATATCAGTTTCAGGGAAAGACCTTCTATCCTTTGAAAGGACTGGGGAACCACCGCCCCAAGGTATAGTTAACGGGGACTTTGGTGAGCGGTTGGTCTTTCTGCTGTGTTGGATCCATAGCTAAAGGTACATTGCTCAGGTGAGACTCACGGACTGGATAAACCTTGGCCTACTTGGCATTGTGCTGCTGATTTTGTGGCAGTTTCGCCAGATTATCCTGCTGATTTTTGCGGCAGTGGTCTTGACCACTGCCCTGAATAGTTTGGTGCGCCGGTTTGTGAATATCTACGGCTGGCGACGGGACCGGGCCCTGCTAGTCACCGCCGCCCTGGTGTTACTCTGTGGTTTCCTCTTCCTAGGGTTGATTTTGCCCCTGTTTATTGATCAATTTCAGGAACTGTTGGATATTCTACCCAAAGGATTTGAAAGGTTAGTCACCTGGTTCGAACAGTTACAGGCTAACCCACCAGAGTGGTTTCCTAGCTCTGATTTTCAATTGGTGCCTGACTTGGCCAATCTCCTGCAGCAAATGACTGCGATCGGTACTCAGGTTTTCGATAACTTTCTCACCTTCTTCTCCAACTCCGTAGTCATCCTCCTGCAGGTGCTACTGCTGACCGTGCTCACCCTGATGATGTTGGTCAATCCATTAGCCTACCGACGGTTGCTGTTACGACTGTTTCCCTCAGGGTACCGGCAACGTGCTGATGACATCCTTAACCGATGCGAAGCGGCCCTACTGTCCTGGCTGGGCGGGGTTGCCTTTAGTTCCCTATTTGTGGCTAGCCTCAGCTTTATTGGCCTGCTGTTGCTAGGGGTACCCTACGCCTTCGCCCACGCCGTACTAGCCGGGTTGTTTAACTTTATTCCTAACCTTGGGCCTACCCTAAGCGCTGTCTTCCCGATTTTTGTAGCCTTTTTACAGTCTCCCGGAAAAGCCGCCCTGGTGGTGATTCTCTATGTGCTGATTCAAAATCTGGAGAGCTACTGGTTTACCCCCATGGCTATGCAGAAGCAAGTGGCCCTGTTGCCCGCCGCCACCCTGATCGCCCAAATCTTCTTCGCTACCTTCCTGGGGCCCCTGGGGTTGATTTTAGCCCTGCCCCTGGCGGTGGTCAGTAAAACCTGGATCGAAGAAGCCTGGATTAAGGATGTGTTAGATCGTTCGCCTGGGTCCTAACACCCTACCTTCTTTGCTGCTATGGCCGTAGCGGGTGTGGCCAAACTCTACTCCCTGTCATCGACGTCCCAGGCTAACTCAAGGGCAATATGGGGCAGACAGCAAAAGCTCATTTAAAGCAGTAGCCAGAGTCACTGAGTTGTGAGAATTGAGTTCGGGTTTATCAATCCCTTAGGTTTCCAGGCTAGAGTCTTTGGGCAGTGAATATTCACTGTTTATCCCCCATCTAGACGTTGGAGTAGACCCTATGAAACCCAATTACCAGGCTATTGCCCTAGTCTCGAGCCTAGCCCTAGTAAGTGCCCTAGCTACCCCTGGGTTAGCCCAATCCAGTGCGGAAATGATTAAAACTGCTGAGAAAGCCTGTATTGAAAACGCTGCCAAGGATGGTTACAATCCCAGCCGTTCCCAGGTGGTTTCCTCCCGGGTGATTGATGCCGATAAGGTTGAGGTGGTGTTAAACCTCACTAAGGATGGCACCGGTTTTGATCGGTTGACCTGTCCCTACAGTGTCTCCAAGGGCATCGGCAGCTTTTTGCCCAGTGGAGTTGGTGATGTTGCGGTGCCCAAACCCCAATTAGGCCGACTCTGGTGGTTGTTAGTTCCGATTATTGGCTTGCCTCTGCTCCTATGGGCCCTACGAGGGCGGGATAAGGCCTATCTAGAAGCCTCTAAACCTGTGATTGGTCGGGTTTACACGGAAGGCTATGTCAATACCAATGGGGTTCCCCTAGATGTGCACGAAGCTCCTAATACCAATTCCAGGGTGTTGCGCAGCCTAAATAACGGTGAGCATTTGCGTCTTTCTGGTCGCTATGATCATGATTGGGTAGAGTTGTCTGAAGGTGGCTGGGTGCCTAACTACTATCTACGCCATACCCGTGATCTGGCTTAATGTAATATTCACCCCCCCCTCCCCTGGCAAAGTGACCGAAGACCCTGATCTCTGGTTGAGAATTGGGGGGAGTGTGAACGGATATGGCTTAATAGAGGACCTAAGCTTTGCCTATCTAGTCATAATGTTGTTCTCGACGTTCTGGTCAGAGATCATAGCTTTAGTCAGGCCCACCCTTACAACTCGCGGAGATGAGAGATTGGCTTGCAGTGGCTGAGAATTCTCTGGAGTTGGTTTAAGGTTGTATAAAACGTCCTTCAGCTTTCACTGAGGGACGTTTCTCATTGCAGGGCTGAGGGGCCCCCACCTGGGTTCTCTGATTTGATCGGCCATGGACGTCAGGCTGACTGTTTTTGCCGCGACTAAACCCAACCTATCCACCTGGGGGTCAGATTCGCGTTAAGATGGGCACGATGTTGATCCAAGTCAGGGTTAAAACAATGGCTGATGATGCCAGGCCTCCCATCGAGAAACCTAAAAAGAAAATCCCTGATGGCCGTCATGAGGGAGGCGGCGATCGCCGCAAAGGTCGGGGTGGTCGTCGCGGTGAAGAAGAGCGGAGGCCCGCGGTCCCCCCTGCCCTGATGCGGGGGCCTAAACCTGGTGCTAAGAAGGTTGGGCCAGAGGAACCACCGGTGGAGGCTGAGGTAGTGGCCCCCCCAGCCCCAGAGGCGGTGGTGGAGGCTGAGGTAGTGGCCCCCCCAGCCCCAGAGGCGGTGGTGGAGACTGAGGTAGTGGCCCCCCCAGCCCCAGAGGCGGTGGTGGAGACTGAGGTAGTGGCCCCCCCAGCCCCAGAGGCGGTGGTGGAGGCTGAGGTAGTGGCCCCCCCAGCCCCAGAGGCGGTGGTGGAGACTGAGGTAGT
>JBEIUS010000062.1:0-16474 GCA_040374235.1 Leptolyngbya sp.
CCAGCCCCCATGTCGCCCACTCCACTCCTGCCCATATCCCACAGTCGACTACTGCGCCTCTCCCCCACGCCCCCTGTCCCTCACTCCCCCACAACCGATAGGGTACCAGGGGGCGATCGCAGAAACTCCCAAGTATGCTGCCACAGACTAGCCTCCACCCTGAGCAACCCATGATCGTCCTCGAGCTCCACCAGGGTGACCCAGGGGCGATCGGCGGCGTAGGCCCGACTGACCTCAATATTAATCACCTGATCCTGCTGGCCATGGAGAATCAGGGTGGGCACCGGGGCCCGCAGGTCCTCGTCCCGGTAGGTTTGGGCGTCGGTAATAAAGCCGTAGTGGAGAGGTAGGGGCTGGCGAGCGGTGTGGTGGTAGATAGGTAGGTAGCCCTGGCGCCGCCAGCGGTCCCGCTGGTCGGGGCCCAACTGGGGCCACCACTGGTCCAAAAAGCCAAAGGCGGGGGCCAGCAGCACCAGCTGGAGGATTTTCTGCCGCTGCTGCTGGCGATGCAGGGTCTGGGCCACCCAGGCGGCGGTCAACCCCCCCAGGCTGGAACCGATCAGCACCGTTGGTTGGGCCTGGGCCATGACCCGCTCCACACCCTGACGAACCTGGCGGCTGAGGGTGAGGTGACTAAAGTCCCCCTGGTTGAGGTCGGGAATCTCTAACGTCAGCCCCTGGGCCTGGAACCGGGCCGCTAGCGCCCGAGCCTTTTGGGACTGGGGCCCGGAGGCGAAGCCATGCAGGTAGAGGTATTGGGCCATGGGGATCTAGTGGAGGCGATAAAAATATCGTTCATCCCGGGAGAGCCTGGGGTATGATAATCAGCCAGTTACCCTCCATTCTAGGTGCTCCGCTATATGACCTCCAGTTTCCGCCTTACCCTACTCCCCGGCGACGGCATTGGCCCCGAAATCATGGCGGTGGCGGTGGATGTGCTCAAGGCCGTTGGTCAACGGCTAGACCTGGCCTTTGAATTTACTGAGGCCCTGATCGGGGGTGCCGCCCTTGAGGCCACGGGGGAGCCCCTACCCGCCGCCACCCTGGCCACCTGCCGGGCTAGCGATGCGGTGTTGTTGGCCGCCATTGGCGGTTATCAGTGGGATAACCTGCCCCGATCGCAGCGCCCCGAAACCGGCCTACTGGCCCTGCGGGCGGGGCTGGGGCTATTTGCCAACCTGCGCCCCGCCACCATTCTGCCCCAGTTGGTGGCGGCCTCCTCCCTGAAGCCGGAGGTGGTGACGGGGGTGGACATTATGGTGGTGCGGGAACTCACCGGCGGTATTTACTTCGGCACCCCCCGGGGGATCTTCACCACGGAAACCGGCGAAACCCGCGGGGTGAACACCATGGCCTACACCACTGCGGAAATCGATCGGATTGGTCGGGTCGCCTTCGAGATTGCCCAAAAACGCCGGGGCCAGCTGTGCTCGGTGGATAAGGCCAACGTGCTGGAGGTCTCCCAACTGTGGCGCGATCGCATCGGCGCCCTGGCTAGTGATTACCCCGATGTCACCCTCAGCCACCTCTACATTGACAATGCGGCCATGCAGTTGATTCGCTGGCCCAAGCAATTTGACACCATTGTCACCGGCAACCTGTTTGGGGACATTCTCTCTGACGCCGCCGCCATGCTCACCGGTAGTATCGGCATGCTGCCCTCCGCCAGCCTGGGGGCCGAGGGGCCCGGGGTGTACGAACCGGTGCACGGTTCCGCCCCCGATATTGCCGGTCAGGACCGGGCCAACCCCCTGGCCCAGGTGCTCAGTGCGGCCATGATGTTACGCTATAGCCTTAACCAACCCATCGCCGCCACCCTGATCGAGCAGGCGGTCACCACTGTCTTGGATCAGGGCTATCGTACCGGCGACATCATGGCCAGTGGTATGACCGAGGTGGGCTGCCGGGCCATGGGGGAGGCCCTACTACGGGCGGTGGATCAACTGCCCCTGGACACCGCTCCCCAGGCTAGTATGGGTTAACCTATGTTAAGGATTTGCCGCCCCTAGAAATTTCGATTAAAGTCTTGTCTAAATCCATCCAGGTGAGCCGTGTACAGTCTTCAGCAACCGCCTTCTCCCCCGCCCCTACCCCTGCCCCCCTCCACCAACGATCGGGCAGGGACGCTGCCACCCCTGCTGAATCCGGCCCTGCTCAAGTCAGCCCGTCAAATCTATCGGACCTACTACGAAGTGCACCCTGAGGATATGCAGCGGCCAATTGGCATTGCCATCAGTACCAAAACCCACCGGGGCAAGCTGATCTTTGGGGATAGGCCGGTGTTGCTGCCATCGGAGTGCTTCATTCCCCTCAACCAAATTGAGCCTGGGTTGCACTAATGAACTACTTGGTGGCAGTGCTGGAAGACCGCCTGCGAGCGGAGGAAGCCCATGCCGCCCTGGTGGCGGCTAACCTGCCCGCCGACAGTCTGGCGATCCTGGGGCGGGGCTTCCAGAGCGCCGATGACTACGGATTAATCGATCCCAACCCGCCGGCCTGGCGCCAGGTGCGGCTAATGTTACTATGGCTGGCTCCCTTTGGTTTTGCCGCCGGCTTCCTATTTAATATCATCACCGGCCTGGATACCTTTAGTTGGACTGGCCGCCTGGGGAATCAGGTGATCGGGGGGCTGTTGGGGACGATTGCCGGGGCCATGGGGGCCTTTTTTATGGGAGGCGGAGCTAGTTTGGTGATTGCTGGCGACCCTAACCCCCCCTACCGCCAGCGCCTCGATCAAGGTCAGTTTTTGGTAGTGGTGCGGGGTTCGGAGGCCATGGTGCGGCAGGCCAGTCCAGTGTTACGGCAGCTGCGTCCCATCGCCATGCAGGACTATCACGGTTAGTACTCTATCAACCTTAAGGTGACGGGTTAAGACCCGTAGGGGAGACGGGGGGATAGGGGGACGGGGAGAGATTTACTGCTCACTTAAATCTTGCTAGACCACTAATAATTAGGTGAGGTAAATTGGGTGGCCCTTCAAGCGGGGGGTCAGCACTCAGGGGTCAGGAGACATCGGTAGAGCGAAGGTTATCGCCCCATTGGCTCTTGATAGAGCACTGGGGGACAATCCTACTCTGGCCAGTGGTCTTCAATGATGGCCTGGGCCCCCTGCCCCGGGCGCTGTAGGTCTGCCTCCAGCAGGGGGGGCCAGAGTACCCCCTGGGCCTGCCCCTGGCGCAGTAACTCAGGGGCATGGTGGATCAGGGTTACCAGGGCCCGTACCAGGCTCCGATCCAGGTAGGCCTCACCCCGTAAACCGGTAAACACTACCTTCAGGGCCAGCAACAGGGAGGTGACCTGGCCCGGCACCGGTGGCCGCCCCTGGCCCAGGCAGGCCATAAAGGTGTCGGAGCGGTCACCGGCAAGGGTTTGCCCTAGCAGGAACTGACGGGCGGTCTCAAAGTCCATGGTGGCTCAAGGAGAAGGGCATCAGGCGGCGTAGTCAAATACGGCGTCCAGGTACAGCCGGTTAATGCGGCGATCGCTAACCCCATTCTGCATCAAAAATAGGGACAGGGCGGCACAAACCACCCGATGCTGACTCCAGGCGGGGTGGGTGCCGACGTAGTCCTGCAGAACGGTGAATAATTCCTCCGGCACCTCCACATTTAAACTAATTCTCGGGGCGATTGCTTCCGTCATTGACTCACTCATTTGAACTTCCCCAACGGTAAAAACTAGACGCCAAAAACCTACCCCTGCCAACCCGTAAAAGAGGGTGAGACCCCCTAAAATCAAACTTTAGAGGTCCACCGAACGGATCAGAAACAAGGGCTGATTTCCTTAGTCGCATTATTGTCACCAGAGTCTTGGGTGATGTCAATCTTGCCATCACCCCCCCTATGGTCTAGGCAAAATTCATGGTCAACGAGGTCATGGGGGTTTCAGAGATCTTTCCAGTTTCCCCGGGTGACCCTAGGCCCCTGCCTCCAGGACAGCGCTGTGGAATTGAAAAAAAATTACAGTTGGGCAAACCCGCATGGCCTCGTCAAAACGTGTGGAAAAGTCCGATTCATCTGGGGAAAACCTGGGGAAAGGAAAACCGATGTAAAAAAAATCTAAGTTTTTCAGGCTTTTTTCAATACTGTTCATAGAAAAAGTCAGAGACTTGTCACGGAGTGCCCAGGACGGTAATGGACAGGATCCAGGGAGGCCTGCCGGGTACCAGCAGCGGCCTTCCCCAGGTCTTAGGGATCCAGTGAATTTGGGGGCGGCGGCCAGGGAAAACCGGGCTGATGCTGTCCTGGGGAGGACATTTTTATCTATTCTGATAGAGAAGTTGCCCATCTCCATCGGGCCGGGGATTTCAGCTTAGTTCAGGGCACCGAGCCAAGCTTTGGGTCTCAGCCCATGGCATCACAGTCTTGTTTCTAATCGGACTGGCGAATCCTATGACAATGCGCGCAGGAGGTGCATGAGCATGTTCCTATTCCTATCTAAACTGTTACCCCTACTGATCTATCCCCTGGGGCTGGCCTGTCTGTTGATGGGGCTTAGCCTGGTCCTGCTGTGGCGACGACCCACCTGGGCCGCCCTTAGTCTGGGCCTGGCCCTGGGGTTGTTGGTGCTCAGTAGTAATAGCTGGACCGCCACCGCCCTGGTGCGATCGCTGGAGTGGCGCCACCTGCCCCCGGCGGACCTACCCCGGGCCGATGCCATCGTGGTGTTGGGGGGCAGTATCAAGCCCGCCACCTTCCCCAGACCCTGGGTGGATCTGGCGGAGGAGGGCGATCGGGTGTTGCACGGCGTGCGCCTCTACCAGGCCGGCAAGGCCCCCCTGATTATCTTTAGCGGCGGCCGGATCACTTGGGGTTCCCCCAACTCCCGCTCGGAGGCCGACGACATGATGGAGTTAGCCAGTGCCCTGGGGGTACCAGCGGCGGCCATGGTTAAGGAGCCCCGCTCCCTCAACACTTACGAAAATGCCCGGGAGGTGAAGACCATTCTGGGCGATCGTCGCCTGAATCGGATACTTTTAGTCACCTCCGCCCTGCACATGCCCCGCTCCCTGGCCATCTTTAAGAAACAGGGAATTGCAGCCATCCCGGCCCCCACCGACTTTCAAATTGTCGAAGATAGCCTCACCCTGGCCCAAACCACCTGGCAGGGCCGTTTGCTCAGTTGGGTGCCCCAAACCGAGAACCTCCACTACCTCACCCGAGCCCTGAAGGAGTACGTGGGCCTGGTAATATATCGTCTGAAGGGCTGGTTATAGGGCCCAAGTCAGCGGGGCAAGGACCGACTGATTAGTCAATCCCTCGGTTACAGCAGGTAGCGAAGCTTTAAGATAAGCCCACAAATCCCACCGGAATACCGGGGTTTATGGCAAGATAAGCTTAAATAATGCTGACAACCCAGCCAATTAACTGGGTTGAAGGTTACGTTTTCTGTTGTTGAGATTCCTAGGGAGATTCACCATGACATTACAATTGGGAGACCAGGTTCCTAACTTTACCCAGCAAACTAGCCAGGGGGAAATTGACTTCTACACCTGGGCGGGGGATAGCTGGGTGGTGCTGTTTTCGCACCCCGCCGATTACACCCCGGTGTGCACCACTGAGTTGGGCAGCGTCGCCCGCCTCAAGCCCGAATTTGAAAAGCGGGGGGTGAAGGTGATTGCCCTCAGCGTCGATGATGCCCAGTCCCACAGCGGGTGGATTGGGGATATCAACGAAACCCAGGGGGTAACGGTGGACTACCCGATCATCGCCGATGCCGACAAAAAGGTCTCCGACCTTTACGGCATGATCCACCCTAATGCCAACGCCAAGGTGACGGTGCGCAGTGTGTTTGTGATTGATCCCGCCAAAAAGCTGCGGCTCACCATCACCTACCCCCCCAGCACCGGCCGTAACTTCAGTGAAATTTTGCGGGTGATTGATTCCCTGCAACTGACCGATAACTATAGTGTCGCCACTCCCGTAGACTGGAAGGATGGCGATGATGTGGTGGTGGCTCCCACCATTCCCACCGAGGAAGCGCGGCAGCGGTTCCCCAAGGGGGTGACGGAAATTAAGCCCTATCTGCGCATGACACCCCAGCCCAACAAATAGCCCCTCCCTCTGCCCCCGGTATGACCGCCTTTGCCGATGCCCCCTTCAGCCCCGATCAGATTGCTGCCGCTGGCATCAAGCCGGCGGAGTACGACGACATCGTAGGCCGGCTGGGCCGCCATCCTAACCCGGCGGAGCTGGGTATGTTTGGGGTGATGTGGTCGGAGCACTGCTGCTACAAAAACTCCCGCCCCCTGCTAAAGCAGTTCCCCACCCAGGGGGAGCGGGTGCTGGTGGGGCCGGGGGAAAATGCCGGGGTGATTGACGCCGGTGATGGTTTGCGGGTGGCCTTCAAGATCGAGTCCCATAACCATCCATCGGCGGTGGAGCCCTTCCAGGGGGCGGCGACGGGGGTGGGGGGTATCCTCCGAGATATTTTCACCATGGGGGCCCGCCCCATCGCCGTGCTCAATTCCCTGCGCTTCGGCGACCTGGCCGATGCCCGCAGTCGCCGTCTCTGCCAGGGGGTGGTGGCGGGGATTGCCCACTACGGCAACTGCTTTGGGGTGCCGACGGTGGGGGGGGAGGTTTACTTTGATAGCGCCTACAACGGTAACCCCCTGGTCAATGCCATGGCCATTGGCATTCTCGAGACCGAGACCATCGTCAAGTCTGGGGCGGCGGGGGTGGGCAACCCGGTGGTCTACGTGGGGTCCACCACCGGCCGGGATGGCATGGGGGGGGCGCGGTTCGCCAGTGCGGAGTTGTCCGAGTCTTCGGAGCGCGATCGCCCGGCGGTGCAGGTGGGGGATCCCTTTCTAGAAAAATGCCTGGTGGAGGCCTGTCTGGAGGCCTTTAAGACCGGCGCCATCGTCGCCGCCCAAGACATGGGGGCGGCGGGGCTGACCTGCTCCACCGCCGAGATGGCGGCCAAGGGGGGGGTGGGCATCGAGCTAGACCTGGACCTGATTCCGGTGCGGGAGACCGGTATGGTGCCCTACGAGTATTTGCTCTCCGAATCCCAGGAGCGCATGCTGTTTGTGGTGGAAGCGGGGCGTCAGCAGCAGGTG
The DNA here is from genome assembly GCA_040374235.1 of Leptolyngbya sp. Taxonomy (GTDB): domain Bacteria; phylum Cyanobacteriota; class Cyanobacteriia; order Phormidesmidales; family Phormidesmidaceae; genus Nodosilinea. Next base: position 7,064 of record JBEIUS010000062.1, read on the forward strand.
ATCGAGATTTTTGAACGCTGGGGCCTGCAGGGGGTGGTGGCGGGCCAGGTGATCGCCGAACCGATGGTGCGGATTCTGTTCCAGGGGGAGGTGGCGGCGGCCATTCCTGCCCTGGCCCTGGCCGAAAACACCCCCATCTACCCCCGGGAGGTGCTCCCCAGCCCCCCGGACTACGCCCAGAGGGCCTGGGCCTGGCGGCAGGAAGACTTGCCCTCCGCTACCCTGGCCGGGTTACAGCAGGGACCGGAGCTGCTCCCCTGGACCGCCGTCCTGCAGAAGCTGCTAGCCCAGCCCAACATCGCCTCTAAGCAATGGGTCTACCGTCAGTACGATCATCAGGTGCAAAACAACACCCGGCTCTGCCCTGGTGCCGCCGATGCCGCCGTGGTTCGGCTGCGGCCCCAGGAGCCGGTGCCCCACCACCAGCCCGGGACAGAAACCCGGGGGCTGGCGGCCACCGTTGATTGCAATAGCCGCTACGTCTACCTGAACCCCTACGAGGGGGCAGTGGCGGCGGTGGCGGAGGCGGCTCGCAACCTCAGCTGTGTGGGGGCCCTACCCCTGGCGGTGACCGATAACCTCAACTTTGGCAGCCCCGAGCAGGCGATCGGCTATTGGCAACTGGCGGAGGCCTGCCGAGGTCTGGCGGTGGCCTGTCGCCACCTGGCCACCCCGGTCACCGGCGGTAATGTCTCCCTTTACAACGAGACAGTAGATAGCCAGGGTCAGCCCCAACCCATCTACCCCACCCCGGTGGTGGGCATGGTGGGCCTGGTGGAGGATGTGCAGCGGTGTTGCGGCCAGGGCTGGCGGTCAGAGGGAGATTTGATTTACCTGCTGGGGGTGCGCCTCGAACAAACCAGCAGCGCCAGCCTGGAGGGTTGGCCCCTGGTCACCCTGGGGGGTTCGGAATACCTGGCCGCCCTGCACCAGCAGGTGAGTGGCCATCCCCCCAAAGTTGACCTGGCCCTGGAGCAACGGGTGCAGGCGGTCTGCCGCCAGGGCATTGCCCAGGGCTGGGTGCAATCGGCCCACGATAGCGCCGAGGGGGGGCTGGCGATCGCCCTGGGGGAATGCTGCATCAGCGGTGGTCTGGGGGCCCGGATTCACCTGGGTCGGACCAGTGATCAAACCCAGCAACGCTGGGACCGACTGCTGTTTGGCGAAGGCGGAGCCCGAATTGTGGTGTCCATCGCCGCCGCCGCCCAACCCCAGTGGGAAGCCTACCTACAGACGGAGTTGCCAGACCACTGGCAAGCCCTGGGTCAAGTCCAGGGGGACAGCCTGGAGGTGGTCAGCGAGGATGATCGGCCCCTGATTCAAGATAGGGTGGCCCACCTGGCTCAGATCTGGGCCACCGCCATTGCCGATCAGCTGACGGATTGATCTTGCCAGCAGCTGGCTACGGTGCTGGCTCATCCATGTTTGATATCCAGGGGTGATAACGCCCAGGCCACAGATTATAGGCTAGGCGTTATCACCAGAGGCTTGCCCGGTTAAGGGTAGTAGCAAAGCTCCCTACTGTCGAGCCAGGTAGATGCGCATTCTCTCCTCGTAGTCCTGCACCGCTTCACCGGTGACATCCACCAGGGCCCGATTCACCTCCCCGGTGAATTTAAAGGGGGGCTGGTAATCTGGCATGGTGGGGGAGCCAGGATCGGCTCCTAGGGCAACCCCTGCACCTAGGCCCAGGGAGAGGGGAATGGTGACCGGCAGGTCTCCCTCCGCCACGGGCTGACCATCCACCAGCAGTTTGATGTTGGCCGGTGTTCCTCGACCCTGGGCAATATCCGCCGGGCCGGTGGGGGTGAACTGGAAACTGAAGATATGGTGTCCGGTGGGCAAGGGCTGGGAGGACTCCACCTTAAAGTAGCTGTCGGTGACGTAGTTGTAGCCGTAGGTCAACTTGCCATTCTGCACATAGAAGGAGAAGCCCCCATCGTTACCCCCCATGCAAAACAGCACCCCCTCGGCCCCCGCCTCCGGCACCACCGCCTCCACGGAAACCGAGTGGGAACGGTTGAGCAACCGGGGGGCGGCATTGGCCGGGATCACCTGGGTGCCGGAGTAGTAAATATAGCGTTGGCGATCAGCGGCAATTTGAGGCCGCTCCTCGGCAAACCGTTGGGTGCCGCGGCTATCGATGGGCAGCACCTTGTACTTGCCCGCTTCCACGTACCACATGCCAATCATGGCGATCAGGCGGTCCCGCTCGGTCTCTGCCAGATTGTTGGTTTCCGCAAAGTCCTCCTGAATGTTATACAACTCCCAACCGTGGGCATCTAACTCGATCAGCTTGTCGTAGGAAATCGGCGCCCCAAAGAACAGGCCGGACTCCGTAAAGGAGGTGCCAGGCCAGGGACACACCGCCCGCCAACCGTCGTGATAGAGGGAGCGGTGGCCAAACATCTCGAAGTACTGGGTGAGGTGCAGGCTGGGGGCCTCGGCGTTGTCAAAGGAGTTGGCCAGGCTAAAGCCCTCGATGGGGGATTGGGTAACCCCTTTGATCGTGGTAGGGGTCTCAAGGCCCAGGGCCTCTAGCACCGTGGGCACCATGTCGATGGCGTGGGCATACTGGGAACGAATCGCCCCCTTCGCCTGGATACCCTGGGGCCAGCTCACAATGAAGGGATCGCTGACCCCCCCCCGATAGGTTTCCCGCTTCCAGCGCCGGAAGGGGGTATTACCCGCGTGGGTCCAACCCCAGGGGTAATGGTTGAAGTACTTGGGGCCACCGATCTCATCGATGGCAGCCAGGTTCTGCTCCAGGTTCTCCGGCACGTTATTAAAGAACTTGTTTTCGTTGACCGAACCGGTGGGTCCCCCCTCGGAACTGGCCCCATTGTCGGAGATCACCATAATCAGGGTGTTTTCGTACTCCCCCAAATCCTTCAGGAACTGGATCAGCTCGCCCAGGTAGTGATCGGTGTGCTCCAGGAACCCAGCAAACACCTCCATCATCCGGGCATAGAGGGTGCGCTCGTCGGCGGAGAGACTATTCCAGTCCGGTACATCCGGGTCATGGCGAGACAGCACCGTATTGGGGGGAATAATGCCCATTTCCTTTTGTTTAGCGAATACTTTTTCCCGGTAGGCATCCCAGCCATCGTCAAACTGACCTTTGTACTTGTCTGCCCATTCCTTAGGCACATGGTGGGGGGCATGCATGGCCCCGGTGCAGAAATACATGAAGAAGGGCTTGTTGGGGGCCACCTGCTTGGCGTCGGCAATCATGGCCTTGGCCTTTTCCACCAGATCCACCGTCAGGTGGTAGCCCTGCTCCGGGGTCTTTTCCGGTTCCACCTGGCTGTTGTCCCGCACCAGCTCGGGATAGTACTGGTGGGTATCACCGCCCAGGAAGCCGTAGAATCGCTCGAACCCTCGGCCCAGGGGCCAGCGATCGTAGGGACCCGCCGCACTGCCCTGTTCCGCCGGGGTCAGGTGCCACTTACCGACGGCGTAGGTGTTATAGCCCTGTTGCAGCAGAATTTCCGATAGGAAGCCATTCTCGAAGGGAATGTAGCCATTGGAGCCGGGATAGCCCATGGACCCCTCGGTGATGCAGGCTAACCCGTTGGAGTGGTGGTTCCGCCCGGTCAACATGCAGGACCGGGAGGGGGAACAGAGGGCGGTGGTGTGCATGTTGTTGTACCGCAACCCATCGGCGGCCAGGGCATCCAGGTGGGGGGTTTTGATCGGGCTACCGTAGCAGCCGAGTTGGCCAAAGCCCGTGTCATCCAGCACGATAAATAGAACATTGGGCGCCCCTTGCTTGGCCCGGTTTGGCTCTGGCCAGGCGGGGGTAGAAACATCGGCAGTGCGGCCAATCACACCGGGAAAGGCGGTGCCGGCTTTGTATTCTTTCATAGTCATCGCTTTTTCTCCATGTTTTCTAAGTTAGTACAGAGGGCTCTGTCTTCTGATTCCGCCTCCAGGGCAGGATCAGAAGACGGAGCCGGGCTAGGCCAGGGGAAATCGCCAGGATCCCTGTAAAATCTCCCGTCTACTGGAGGGCCATGGCCACCCGGAATCGTTCCTCTGGGGAAATCAGGTGATCCAGATCTTCGGCATCCTCACCCACATCGATCTGCACCCAATTGACCTCACCGCTAAACTTATCCCCCGCCGTGGGGTAGTCCTTGGTCACTGGGGACCCCGCTTCAAAACCCACATCGCAGGTTTCATCGGCGGAGAAAACCAGCGGTTGGGTCCGGTCCACCCGGCCCTCACCGACCTTTTGCCCATCCACGTAGAGGGTGACGGTGCCGCCCTTGGCCAAACCACCGCCATCGTAGGCAAACTCCATGCGCACCTGGTGAGTTCCCGGTGGAATGGGGATGGTGCCTTCAATGGTGTAGTGATCGACGCCGTAGAAGTTATAGCAGTACTTGGGTTTACCGGCTTTGGTATAGAGGCTCCAGCCCCCGGTCAAGCCCCCCTGGGCCACAATCACCCCTGCCGCCCCCGAGGCTGGCACCACCACCTCGGCGGTGATGGCATGGGACTTGTTCTTGAAGTTGACGATGGAACTTTCGGTCAGCCGCCCCATGCCACCAAAGAGAATCTGTCGGTTACCCTTAATCAGTTGGGGACGACCAGCCAGCTCAGGGTTAGCCCGCTCAGCAAAGCGATCGTCCAGGGGCAGGACGTTGTACTTGGTGGCTTCAATTAACCACAGTCGTTGCAGCTCGTGGAGTTTTTGCGGGTGCTCCTGGGCCAAATCCTTCGACTGGGTCCAATCCGTATTGGTGTCGTACAACTCCCAAATATCGTCATCAAAGGCGGGAAGTTTGACCATCCCCGTCTCCCAGGGGGTACGGTGGCGGGTCACCGCCGTCCAACCCTTGTGGTAAATACCGCGGGTGCCGGCCATCTCGAAGTACTGGGTTTGGTGGCGTTCTGGAGCGGTGGCCTGGTTAAAGGAGTAGGCCATGCTGACCCCTTCGATCGAGCGCTGCTGCACCCCATTGACAAAGGTGGGTTCCGGTAGGCCAGCCACCTCTAGCAGGGTGGGGGCCACATCAATCACGTGGTGAAACTGATGGCGAATTTCCCCCCTGGCCTCAATGCCACGGGGCCAATGGACAATCAACCCATTGCGAGTCCCCCCCCAGTGGGAGGCCACCTGTTTGGTCCACTGGTAGGGGGTGTTCATGGCATGGGCCCAGCCCACGGCATAGTGGTTATAGGCCTCAGGTCCACCCAGTTGATCGAGGCGCTCGGTGAGGAATTCCACCGTTTCCAGATCGGCAAAGCCAGTCAGGGGAGCTATTTCATTGAAGCAACCCTGGAGTGACCCTTCGGCGGAGGCGCCATTGTCGCCAATGATCACGTAGATTAACGTATTGTCCAGGATGTCCAGATCTTCAAGGCTGTCAATCAGCCGTCCAATGTGGTAGTCAGTATGCTCCAGGAAGGCCGCATAGATCTCCATTTGCCTCGCCAGAATAGGCTTGAGCTCGGGCGCCATGCTGTCCCAGGCGGGGATTTGGGCATGGCGATCGGTCAACTGGCTATCGGCGGGAATCACCCCCAGGTCCTTCTGGCGGGCAAAGATCTGCTCTCGCAACTGGTCCCAACCCTGGTCAAACTGGCCCTTGTATTTATCAATCCACTCCGGCGGAACGTGGTGGGGTGCGTGGGTGGCTCCCGGGGCAAAGTAGACAAAGAAGGGCTTATCGGCCATCAGGGCCTTTTGCTGACCGATCCACTTGATGGCCTTATCGGTCATGTCTTCCGTGAAGTGGTAGCCCTGCTCTGGGGTTTTCTCCGGTTCGATCGGCGTTGTCCCCTCATAGATGGCGGGGTAGTACTGGTTGGTTTCGCCCCCCAGGAAGCCATAGAAGTATTCAAAGCCGCCGCCCCCCGTGGGCCAGGCATCAAAGGGGCCCATGGGGCTGGTTTGCCAAACTGGCACCTCATGGCATTTACCGAATTGGGCGGTGGAGTAGCCGTTGAGTTTGAGGGTGCGGGCGATGGGGGAGCAGGTGTTGGGCAAAACCGAGTTGTAGCCCGGAGCAGAGGTGGCGATTTCGGTAATGCCCCCCATGCCCACACTGTGGTGGTTACGCCCGGTCAGCAGGGCCTGGCGGGTGGGGGAGCAAAGGGCTGTGGTGTGGAAACGGTTGTATTTCAAACCCTTGGCCGCTAGCTTGTCGAAGTTGGGGGTCTGGCAGGGGCCACCAAAGGCGCTGGAGGCACCGAAGCCCACATCATCCAGGAGCACCACCAGAACGTTAGGAGCCCCCTGGGGAGGGCGCAGTTCGCGAATCGGGGGGTACTGGGTGTCTGGATCCTTGGCATCGTAGGTAGTCAGCCCCCCCTGGGGCTGATCGGGAATGGGAAGGACGTGGCGGGGCAGGGTTTGATCTTGGGTCATGATCGTCAGTCTCCTCAGGTTGGGGAATCAGGTTGGGGAAATGAATGATTGGCAGGACGGTGCCCTGAGGGCAGTCTTGAAGGACTCAAAACTCAAGGCTAAATCAGTAACCTAGGGTAGGGGGGCAAGCTTAAGATAACGTTGGGAAAAACCCTACCATCTTCTGCGTTGGGACCCCTAACTAAGGCATGGAGAGAAACAAAGCAATTGAAGTTGCGAGGGTTGACACCACCAGAGGGCTAATAGTAAATATGTTTAACCTCTTCCCCGACCTCGAGTATTCAAAAACTGCTGGCTTGATCACCCCGACTTACCCTAGATGACTCTGTCTACCCCCAGTTTTAAGGGCGATCGCCCAGTCCCTACACCGGCCTTAGCTGCTGACCAGGGAGGTAGCTCCAAGATTCTCCGTCATCGGTTTACGGATATCGATTGCTTCACTGAGCAGATCCAGTGCTTTAGCAAGTTACAGATGACCCAGCTCAGTCTGGATCAGTTGGAGTGTGATATGTGGCTGGCGGCCTTTGAACAGGTGCAGTTTCTGTTTATTAAATCCTCCTGCCCAATTTCTGTACTGGGGGAAAAGCCCAGGGATGCCATTGTTTTTAGCTGCTTGCTAGAGCCGGATGGACCTTGTCTGGTGTCCCATGGTCGTCGAGTTTCTTGCTATACCCTGGCGGGTTTTGACCCTGACCTGGAGGCCAAGTTTGTTTTCCCTCCCCAGGTTCACTATGTTGCCCTCATAATTAACCGAGGTCTGCTTCAGCATTACCTGGAAATCATGGGTCGCCCCGATCTGGACCGGCGGTTTTGGGCTAGTAACTATATCTATCTGCCCGAAACCATTGGGGAAATTAAGGGCTACCTACAGCAGGTCCTGCGTCTGATTAGCCGTCAGCCCAGTCTGCTACAGCGACACCAGATTAAAACCCTGTTGCTTGAGGACTGTATCCCCCTACTGATCAATGCTATCCCCCCCGCCAACCAGGACCGACTGCAGCCCCCTTCCCCCCTACCTCGATCGCAACTGGTGAAGCAAGCGGAGGACTATATGCTGGCCCATCTGGATCAACCCATCACCCTGAAGGATCTATGCCAGGTGCTCCACACCAGCCGACGCCCCCTGTTTTACGGCTTTCAAGAGGTGTTGGGGGTGAGCCCAATGGAGTACTTAAAAATCCAGCGCTTACAGCGTGTCCACCGTTCCCTGCAGAGGACAAGTGACGAAAACACGACCGTGATGGCGATCGCCCAACAATTTGGCTTTTGGAGTGCGGGACACTTTGCCCGAGATTATAAGACCATGTTTGGGGAACGGCCCTCGGAGACCCTCAAGGGTACGGCGCTCCACCGATAGCTATGACTGGCCCCGACTGGTTTGGCTACACCTTTTCTCGCACCTCAGGGTTGCATTCCACCTCTACCCGGCGAGGTTGGCCCCAGAGTACGGTTTCCTGTTTGTAAATCACCATGCCTGGGCGAGCCCCCTTGGGTTTATAAACGTGGCGGGGTTGGGTGTACACCACCGGTACCTGGTCCGCCTGGCGGGCCTGGCTAAAGTAGGCGGCCAGGTCGGCAGCGTACTGTAGATCGCGATCGCTGGGGGCCTGACCCGGCTCTAGCCTCAGCAACACATGGCTACCGGGGATTTCCTGGCTATGGAACCACAGATCGTAGTCGCTGGCCACGGTGGAAATCAGCAGGTCATTCTGGCGATTGTTACGGCCCACCCACACCGGCAGACCATCGGGGCTGAGGTGGCGGCGAAATCCCTCCGGTTGAGCCCGAGCCGGGGCCGGAGGGCGGTAATCCGGGACCACCAGGTACCCCTGTTGAATCAGTTCCTGTTCAATCTCCTCCAGGGCCTCCAGGTCCGCCGGTTCCTGGTAGGCGGCCAACTGTTTGAGGCTGGCCGCCACCTGCTGCAGGTAGGCCAGTTCCCCCTCCACAATCCTCAGCAGAGGCACCACCACCTGGCGGGCCCGTTGCAGCTTCTGGTGCTGCTTATAAAGGCGTTGAGCCTGTTGAATGGCGGTTTTATCCGGATCGATGGGGATGGGGATGGGGGCACCGGTGGCAAAATCCGGCAGGGTGAGCTGGGTCAGACCGGGCTGCCACTGGTGGCTGTAGGCCATTAGCAGGTCGGCCTGCTGCCGCAACGGGTCAGCCTGGGCGGAGTCGGCCAGCCGCTGCCGAAAGCCCTCTGCCTTTTGCTGGACCTTAGCCAGGGCGGTTTTCAGCTTCTGCTGCAGCTGGTTGTGCAGTTGGCTAAACCGCTGCCGGTCCAGCTCGGCACTGTAGTACCCCTGTAAAATCTGGTGGACCGAAGCCTCCCCGGGCTGGTCCCAGGCCAGCAGGGTATAGCCGTCGGCGGTCAGGGCGGGGTGCCAATCCCCCGTATCCAGAGCCCCTAACCAGCGTTGCCAAACTTGAAAGAGGCGGTCCCAATCGGTGGGGGTTAACTGGCCGGAGTCTCGCTGGGGTTCGATCTGGGCCTGGGCCAGCAGCGATCGCACCAGGCTGGAGCTCAACCCCCGATAACTCTGTAATAGAACCTTCCCCAGGGGGCCGGGCACCAGGGTGAGGCGCTCCTGCCAACCTGGTAGAGACTCCTGGCGGCTGGGGCAGGGACCCAGCAAGGCCGGGGGCGGTTGGTAGGGTTCGCCGGTTTGAATGGGGCGAACCCGCGATTGTTGCTCACTCACCTGGTGGGCGGCGGTGACGATCTGGCCCTGGGCGTTGACTAAAATCACATTGCTATACTTACCCATGATCTCCACGTAGAGATGCCACAGGGGCGGATCGCCAGGCCGTTGAGCAAACTGCAAATCCACCACCCGTTCCCAGGGGGCCAGGGGGGTGATGGCCACCAACACCAGCTGGTTGAGCTGGTGCTTGAGTTGTTGACTAAAGGTGAAGGTATCTTGACCCCGGGGGGGAGCCTCCCCCAGGTGCAGCCGGGCCGCCTGGGGATGCCAGGAAAGGGTCAGCCAACCCCGCTGATCGAAGGTGCGCAGGGCCAGGGCCAGGCA
>JBEIUS010000157.1:0-7417 GCA_040374235.1 Leptolyngbya sp.
GCGCCCCTACTACTCTGAAGGGTCTAAGACCCTGGCCTACGAGGTTGCTGAGCAACTGGGCTGGCGGCTGCCCGACCACATCGTGGCACCCCTCGCATCTGGATCGCTGTTTACCAAGATCTACAAGGGCTTCCAGGAGTTCGTGACCGTGGGGCTGGTGGATGAAAAGCCGGTGCGCTTCAGCGGTGCCCAGGCCGAGGGCTGCTCCCCCATTGCCCAGGCCTTTAAAGAGGGGCGGGACTTCGTTTCCCCCGTCAAGCCCAACACCATCGCCAAGTCCATCGCCATTGGCAACCCCGCCGACGGCATCTATGCCCTCGATATCGCCCGCAAAACCAACGGTGCGATCGAATCGGTCACCGATGCGGAGATCGTTGAAGGCATCACCCTGCTGGCGGAAACCGAAGGCATCTTCACCGAAACCGCCGGAGGTACTACCATTGCCGTGCTTAAAAAGCTGGCCGCCACCGGTCACATCGATCCGGAGGAGTGTACCGTCGCCTATATCACCGGCAATGGGTTAAAAACCCAGGAGGCGGTACAGGGCTATATCGGTGAACCCCTCACCATCGAGCCTAAACTCGATAGCTTCGAGCGGGCCCTAGAGCGGGCCCGTACCCTGAACCGCCTGGAATGGCAATCGGTCCCCGTTTAATTTTTGTTCCTTCTTTCCAGTTACCATGACCATTAAAGTTCTGATTCCCACCCCTCTGCAAAAGTTCACCAACAACCAGGCCACCCTGGAGGGCCAGGCTACCACCATCACTGAGCTGCTGGATTCCCTGGAGGGCACCTGCCCCGGTATTAAGGGAAGGCTCTGCGATGAGGCCGGTGAGTTGCGGCGATTTATCAATTTCTACGTCAACAGTGAGGATATCCGCTTCCTCGACGGTAAAAATACCCCCCTCAGCGATGGCGATGAGGTCAGCATTGTGCCCGCGGTGGCGGGGGGCTAACCCTTACCCCAGACCCCTCTGAGGGGGGTAATCTACCATGGTCCTAATCCAGGTACTAGGGGCGGTGCTGGTGTTTACTCTGGCTCCCCTGGTGGGGGGGCTACCCCTGAGTGGCTGGGTCACCCAGGCGGTTTCTGGGGTTAAGCTCAGCCGGGTGGGCACCCAAAATGTGGGGGTAAGCGCCGCATTTTACCACGGTGGTAAGCTGGCGGGCATCCTATCGGTGCTGGTGGAGGCGGCCAAGGGTATCGCCCTGGTACTGCTGTCCCGCCAGTTTTTCCCCACGGACCCAGTGTGGGAAATTATCGCCCTGATCGGTCTGGTGATGGGGCGGTACTGGTTTGCCCGGGGGGCCGGCACCACCAATGTGGTGTGGGGCTTTGTGGTTCACGATCCGGTCACCGCCCTGCTTACCCTAATGATTAGCGGCCTGGGGTTCACCCTGTTTCGCCAGCGTCGTCAGGGTCGTCTGCTGGTGCTGGGACTACTGCCTGTGATCACCGCCCTCCGTTATCCCCAGGATATCGCCCGGGTGGGGGCGGTGGCCTGTCTGAGTGGCTTAATCGCCTGGATTTACCACAAGCTACCCGACGATTTAGATCTGCCGGTGACGGCAGGACGATTGGAATCCCGCGCTATGTTTCGTTTTTTTCGGGGCGATCGCAGCCTAGTCTACCTGGATCGCCCCCTGGATCCGACCCGCTATGGGGCCAAGGCTGCCACCTTGGGGCAACTGCGTGCCTGGGGCTATGCTGTGCCCCCCGGCTACGTGATCGAGGCCGGCGATGATTTGGCCCCCCTGCTGGCCATCACCGACCCCTCTCCCCAACGGCCGGTGGTGGTGCGGTCCTCCGCCCCGGGGGAGGATGGCGATCGCCTCTCCGCCGCTGGGGTTTACCGGTCCTTCCTGGATATCACCGATGGCGATCGCCTCACCCAGGCGGTTTTGCAATGCTTCGCCTCCTACACCCAGCCCCAGGCCCTCCAGTACCGTCAGGACCATAACCTGGGGGAGGGGGTCATGGCGGTGATCGTGCAGCAGCAGGTGCGGGGTCAGTTCTCCGGGGTGGCCTTTAGCCGTGACCCGGTAGCTCGCTGGGGGGATGGGGTGTTAATCGAGGCCCTACCGGGGGGAGCAGACCGGGTGGTTTCCGGTCAGGTCACCCCAGAGCAGTACCGGGTGCTGGTGCAAGCCGATGACCTGCCCAGCAGTGCCGAGCTCAGTGCTGGTGGAGACTGGCACCTACCCCCTGCCCTCAGCCTGAGGGTGGAGGGGGAGGGTACGGTGCCCAGCGACCTATTGCAGCAGGTGGCCTACCTGGCCCGGCACCTAGAGGTCCGCTATCAGGGGGTACCCCAGGATCTGGAGTGGAGCTTTGATGGGGAAATCCTGTGGTTGCTTCAGAGTCGACCGATTACCAACCTGCAGCCAATCTGGACCCGCAAAATTGCCGCTGAGGTGATTCCGGGAGCGATTCGCCCCCTCACCTGGTCAATTAATCGACCTCTCACCTGCGGGGTTTGGGGGGAGATTTTCACCCTGGTGCTGGGAGATCGGGCCCAGGGCCTCGACTTTGGTGACACCGCCACCCTGCACCACAGCCATGCCTACTTTAACGCTACCCTGCTGGGGCAGATCTTTCGGCGCATGGGCCTACCGCCGGAGAGTCTGGAGTTCCTCACCCGGGGGGCCAAGTTTAGCCGCCCTCCCCTGGGGGCCACCCTGGCCAACCTTCCCGGGCTACTGCGGCTGCTGGGGCGGGAATGGGGGTTACCTCGGACCTTTGATCGGGCTGACCAGGAGCGGTTCCAGCCGACCCTGGCGGCCCTGGCCCAAACTCCCCCCGAGACCCTGGCGGTGCCTGACCTGCTGGACCGGGTTGAGGCCATCCTGGCCCTGCTGCGCCAGGTCACCAACTACAATATCCTGGCCCCCCTCAGTGCCGCCCTACGCAGCACCCTGCTGGGCACCCCCCTGGACCAGTTGGATGGCAGCCAGAATGATGAGGTGCGGGCCATCGCCGATCTGCGCCAACTGGCAGCTGAGCTGGGGCCCCAGCTCTCCGAGCAGCAACGCCAGGCCCTGGCCAGGGGTCAGGATCTGCGATCGCTGCGGGCCGATCACTCCCAGGGGCCCGACCTGATCGGCCCACTAGAGTCCTTTCTGGCAGACTACGGCTACCTCAGTCCGGTGGGCACCGACATCGCCGTCCCCACCTGGCGGGAGGACCCCCAACCGGTGCAGACCCTGCTCACCCAACTGCTGCTAGCGCCGCCGCCGCCCACCCCCCCGCGACTTTCCCAGGGCCCTAAGCTGCGCCTGGCCCAGACCCGCTTTGATCTAAAGGGGCGGGTGAATACTCGCTATAACCGCCTGCTGGCGGAGCTGCGCTGGACGATTTTAGCCCTGGAGCAGCGGGCCCTGGCGGCGGGCTGGCTGGAGCAGGCCGGCGATAGCTTCTTCCTCACCTGGGTCGAACTCCAGGAGCGCTTTAGGTCGGGCCTCGGGGGGGATACCCCGGCCCTGGTGGCGGCCCGCCGTCAGCAGTTCCAGGCGGATCGGGGGCGATCGGTGCCCTACCTGGTGTTTGGGGAAGACCCGCCCCTGCTCTCCGCCCCGCCGCCCGCTGCCCCCCTAGGCAGTTTGCAACGCCTGACCGGGATTGGCGCCAGTGCCGGGGTGGTGGAGGGGTCGGTGCGGATCATGACCCAGCTGGCCCCCCTGGAAAGGGGCGATGGTCCGGTGATTTTGGTGGTGCCCTACACCGATGCCGGCTGGGCCCTGCTGTTAGTCGAGGTGCAGGGGTTAATCGCCGAGGTAGGGGGCCGCCTTTCCCACGGGGCAATTATTGCCCGGGAATATGGGATTCCGGCGGTAATGGATGTGACCAACGCCACCCAGCGACTGCACGATGGCCAGTGGGTACGGTTAGACGGGGAACAGGGTTGGGTGGAGGTGTTGGATCGGATGCCATGATTTCTAGCCCCAACAGTTGAGTAGGATCCCGCAGATGACTGGTCACGGGATGTCCCTCCTATCCGTCCCAAAACCCGATCTAAACCAAGTCCATGATAAGAACCGTAATTCTGCCCCCTCACCCCCAGCCCCTCTCTCAGGGGGCGTAGCTTGCTTCCCGCAGGGTGGGGTGCCGGAAAAACCCTTCAAAATCTCTCTCCCGAGGGAAAGGGATTTTAGGTGAGAGAAACTCCAGGTTTCAAATTAGACGCAGTTTAGTTTTGATCTAATTTAGCCCCCAAATGGTTCATTTTTAGCTCAAAAAACCAGTTTATCTGTACTGTTCGGTATTTTTGCCAAATGGCTGAAAGCCTTGATATTCAACGGAGAGGGGGGGATTCGAACCCCCGTTAGGTTTGACCCTAAAACAGATTTCGAGTCTGCCGCATTCAACCGCTCTGCCACCTCTCCGGGTGAATTTAATTTTAACCTCTGACTGCTCCTTACCGGCGGTAATCTTGACCCGGAGATCGAGATTGCTGCAGATCGTCACCCTACAGCGCCAGGAGTTGATCGAGGGCTGCGATCGCCTCGCAGGGGGCAGTGGGGGTGGGGCGGGAGGCTGGTAGGGACCGCAGGGAGGGGGTCGTCGGCATGCCCCCCTCCAACCCGGGGGTGTGGCCATGGAGGTAGTCATCACAGTAGCGACGGAAAACCGCTTCCACCGCTGCTCGGGCGTTTTTCAACCCCCATTCCTGGGCGATGTAATTAGCCTTTTCCAACACATCTTGACTGAGTCTTACTTTGTTGTCATGCATAGCTGGGTATCCTGGGTCATCAAAAATAAACCGCGCACATTGGCAAACTGAGGATCCCCCATAACCGCAAATAGGGGGTGGCCCTGGAGCCGCTCCGCAATCAGGTGGGAGCCGCCCCCAGTGACCAGAAACCGGGTTACTCGAGGCATGTAGGGGGTATACTGGGCCTTAACCGTTTGAAAGATGCCCTTAAACCAGGGATCCAGGTATTCATCCAACCAGTCCTTCCAGGCCAGGCCGGTGTCGGCGTAGACGTGATCTACCCGGAAGCCATCCATGACAATGCAGGGGTCGGCGCTGTTGCCCAGGTGATCGGTGAGGCGGCGATCGAAGCTGATGGCGGTTGCCAGCTCGTAGGTGCCGCCCCGGTCCATGATATTTTCGTCGATCACCTCGCCAGCGGCATCCACCAGGCGGGTGAGCCAGGTGCCTCCGCCAATGTCGATTACAATGGTATAGCCGTTACCAGGGATCAACCCCTGCCCCTTGGCGTAGTGGTAGGCCCCCATGCCCTCCCGCTCTACCTGGACTGAGGCCACCGTCACCCGAAAGGGAACCGCGTTGCGGGTAAACTCATGTAGCCCCAGGAGTTGCTCCTGGATGGCCTCACCATGGCGAGCCGGGTCGGGGGTTGACACCAGCAGGTTGAGATTATAGTCAGCAATTTCCTCCCCCAGGGGCTCCAGGCAGGCGTAGAGGTGCAGGCGGGCCAGCTCCACCTTATTTTCAATCACCGTTTGCTGCTGGCGGCGATATTTGTAGGACTGGGCACCAAAGTGAAACCGCTGGCCATCGGACAGCTCAATCAGGGGGGAGGCGGAGGAGTAGCTGACCGCATCGCGGCCCTGGGGAAGCTGGTAACGCACCGATCTAATCGCCTTGGGATGGCCGTCACCGCCATAGAACTTGAGGTCATAGTTGCCGGCATCCAAGGCCAGCACCGGACAGGTAGCGGAGACGACCGGAGCAACCCTGCCCTTGGCGGCACTGCTGGAGCGGCCCGATCTAGCCTTAGGGGTAGAAGTGGTGGTGGTCATGGCAGATTGGTGATGAGAGGACGGGACAGGGACAGACAGGGAACCATCTGTCCCCATGGGTACACGAATTAGTACATACGAACTGATATTAATGCATCCGTACTGTCCTGGCAAGGGGTGGGTGTGGCTGTGGTGCTACGGGGTCTTAATTCGGTGACTCTTTAAGGGAGGGCAGGAGTGAGGGCTTCAGGGAGTGTTTAGGAAACCATTTAGCCCCCCAAATCATGCCCTCCGGGCCGCTGCCCGAGATGGGGGTTGAGGGGAACTCGCCGCGTACTTCACTCAAGTTAGACTTGGTCCTGTATTCCCTTCTACTCTTGCGATATGGTGAGGGGTAGGTGTTGTTATGTCCTGTTGCCCCCATGACTCTGGTCCAGCCCTCCCCCCCCCAGCCCCACCACAAAGCCAGGGCTCTACCCCCGGGGGTTCCCCGTCCAGCCAAGCAGCTATGTAGTGAGTGCGGCCTGTGCGACACCTACTACATCCACTACGTAAAGGAGGCCTGTGCCTTTCTGAACCAACAGTTTCCCCAGTTGGAGGAACAGAGCCACGGCCGGTCCCGACAGTTGGAGTCAGACCCGGAGGTTTATTTTGGGGTGCACCAGGGGATGGTGGCGGCTCGTAAACGGCAGCCTATTGCCGGTGCCCAGTGGACGGGTATTGTCACCACCATCGCCACCACCATGCTCACCCAGGGCCTGGTGGAGGGGGTAGTGTGTGTGCAAAATAGTGAGACCGATCGCTTCCAACCCCAGCCTATTCTGGCCACGACACCGGCGGAAATTCTGGCCGCTCGGGTGAATAAACCCACCCTCTCCCCCAACCTGTCGGTGTTAGAGCAGGTAGAGCGCTCTGGCCTCAAGCGCCTGCTGGTGATCGGGGTGGGGTGCCAGGTCCAGGCCCTGCGATCGGTGCAGGATAGGTTGGGGTTGGAGCAGTTGTATGTCCTGGGTACCCCCTGTGTAGATAATGTCAATCGGGCCGGGTTACAACGGTTTTTGGAAACCACCAGCCGTTCCCCCGATACGGTGGTGCACTACGAGTTTATGCAGGACTTTCGGGTGCACTTCCGGCACGAGGATGGGTCTACGGAAACGGTACCCTTCTTTGGCCTGAAAACCAATCAGTTGAAGGATGTCTTTGCCCCCTCCTGCATGGGTTGTTTTGACTACGTCAATGGTCTGGCGGACCTGGTGGTGGGCTATATGGGGGCCCCCTTTGGCTGGCAATGGATTGTGGTGCGCAACCCCCGCGGTCAGGCCATGCTGGATCTGGTGCTAGACCAGCTGGAGACCCAGCCGGTGGATAGCCAGGGCGATCGCCGTCAAGCGGTGCAGCAGAGTATTCCCGCCTACGATCGGGGGGTCACCCTGCCGATGTGGGCGGCCCGCCTCATGGGGGTATTGATCGAGCGCCTTGGCCCTAAGGGGTTAGAGTATGCTCGCTTTTCCATTGACTCCCACTTCACCCGTAATTATCTTTACATCAAACGGCATTATCCAGAGAAGTTGGCCGCCCACGTGCCCGAGTTTGCCAAGCGCATTGTGGCCCAGTATCGTTTACCGGACTAGTCCTAGCTCCCCGGGTCAAACCCCTTGGGACGATCTCCCGTCACGGTCTAGCATGATTCTGGTTACAGCGCCGGTCAAA
>JBEIUS010000009.1:0-39493 GCA_040374235.1 Leptolyngbya sp.
ATATAGCGGTTTTCGATAGAGTGAGATACCCCATTGCTCAATCCTACCCCCCCAGCACCTGGCTGTTGGGGTTTCCCGCTGTACCCCCCCTTGCCAAGGGGGGGCTGGGGGGGGTGATCACATCGCACTTCACCCGAGTGAAATACGCTATAGATCAATACTTCTTCGTCAATTTTTCATCGTGCAAATCATCTATGGGAGCCCGTAAGCCTTATATCTCAACGGTGAGGGTATGCCGCTAGCTCTAGGAAAATCCATCGCTAGAGGGCAAGGAATTGTCTGGCAGAGCAGATTCCAAGCCATTGATCAACTGACTGAGGCTCTTCCCGATAGCCAAGTCCAAATTCTCCAACTGGATACCTACCCACTCCAGGTTGATCTGGCCTTCTATGGTTGTGAAGGGTTACAAATCCTATTTAGTCGCTCTAGTTCTCCGCTGCAGGTGCAGGGACATCGATCTCTTGAGCATATTAATTTTAACCTCAGCCTTTCTTCTCATACAGCTTGCCGTATTGCCCAGGGATGTAAGATCTCCCATCTGACCGTAGGAGGACTGCGTCACGACGAGCCGATCAATGTAATTTTGCCCGCAGAGATGACCTATGTCAGTCTGCGAATTTCTCAACAGCTATTCAAAAATTATCTGCAGTTAATGCAGCGATTTGAGGTTGAGGCAGTTGTGCAGAATAACCATTTTCTTCATTTGCCTCAAGCTCTACCGTCGCTGATTGCCTATCTACAGCAATTCTGGCAGGGGTTGCAGCAGCAGCCAGAGTCTTTGCGATCGCCCCAGCAAGCCCAACTGCTCCTAGACGACCTGATGCCCCTATTGGTCAATGCCATCTCCCCGGCTGACCAAGCCTCGTCGTCCCCTGTGTCTAGCCTGGCCCGCTACCAGCTGGTGCGGGAGGCAGAGGGTTATATCATGGCCCACCTACAGGAGCCCCTGACCCTAAAAGACCTCTGCCAAGCCTTACACTGTAGCCGTCGCCCCCTGTTTTATGCCTTTGAGGAAGTGTTTGGGGTGAGCCCGATGGTTTACCTGAAGGCTCGCCGCCTCCAGGCCGTGCGATCGGCTTTACAACTCGCCGACCCCGATCAGGTTAGGGTCATGGAGGTGGCCAGGCGGTTCGGCTTTTGGAGCAGCGGTCACTTTGCCCGGGATTATCAGCGCTGCTTTGGTGAACGCCCCCTGGTCACCCTGAGGCGGATACCCCTTCTCTAGGGCTCCCCGGGTCCCCGGGTTCGGTATCCCCCTCCCCCTAAGTCAGGCGTCTTATGAAAGAATTTGAATCATAGATTTGTTGCCGTTACGTGTAAAAGGTTGGCTCCCTTGAAACAATTCCTCTGGACCCCCTATAAACGACTACTGATGGGCCTAGTATTGATGGCTGCCATGGTGATAACCGCGATGCCGACGACTGCCCTGGCCGAGACCCCTACCGCCATCGCTAACCAAAGCTTTGTGGCGGCGGCGGTGCGCCGGGTGGGGCCCGCGGTCGTGCGGATTGATACCGAGAAAACCATTACCCGTCAGTTTCCTAGCCCCTTCTATGACGATCCCTTCCTGCGGGACTTTTTTGGCGGTCTACCGCGCCAATCCCAGGAGGAGCTACTGCGGGGCCAGGGGTCGGGCTTCATTATCGATCGCTCCGGTAATATTCTCACCAATGCCCACGTGGTGAATGGCGCTGATCGGGTGGTGGTTACCCTTAAGGATGGCCGCAGTTTCGAAGCGGTGGTGGAGGGGGTAGACGAGGTGACGGATCTAGCCGTGGTGAAGATCGACGATAGCGACGACATTCTGCCAGTGGCCAGTCTGGGGAACTCTGATCAGGTGGAAGTGGGAGATTGGGCGATCGCCGTTGGTAACCCCCTGGGCCTGGATAACACCGTCACCCTGGGGATTGTCAGCACCCTGAAACGATCCAGCAGTGCGGTGGGTATTCCTGGCAAACGCCTGGAGTTTATCCAGACTGATGCCGCCATCAATCCGGGCAATTCCGGGGGCCCCCTGGTCAACCAAAATGGGGACGTGATCGGTATTAACACCGCCATTCGGGCTGACGCCATGGGCATTGGGTTTGCCATCCCCATCAATAAAGCCAAGGAAATTAAGGATAGTCTGGCCCGGGGTGAGTCCATCGCCCATCCCTACATTGGGGTGCAAATTGCTAACCTGACTCCAGAGATGGCCCATCGCAATAATGAGGATATCAACTCCAGCTTCTACCTACCGGAAATTAACGGTGTGGTGGTAATTCGGGTGATGGAGGATACCCCGGCAGCCCAGGCCGGCCTGCGGCGCGGCGATGTGGTGGTGGAGGTAAATGGCACCCCCATTGCCAGTGCCGATGACTTGCAACTGAAGGTGGAAAATACTCGGGTTGGCGATACCCTACAGTTACAAATCCGTCGTGGCGATCGCACCCAGACGGTGCAGGTTAAAACCGCTGAACTAAAGGCACAGGCCAGCTAACCATCGCCCATACCCATCCCTTACCCGATTGGGTGTATTACCCTACTGGAAATACTTCGGAGGACCTATGCAATCTAGTCAGGACAGTGGCAACCGCCGGATTCTCTCGGCGGTCAGCCACGGATCAATTTTCTTCAGCACCTTTATGCTGTCCGTGGGGATTCCCCTGGTAATCTATCTGATCTCCAACGATGAGGTGGTAAAAGCTAGCGCGAAGGAGTCAATCAACTTCCACTTTAATGTGTGGTTGTACACCATTATTTTTGGGGTGCTTACCTGGGTGTTAATTGGCTGGCCACTACTCGGCCTTCTCTGGATCGTCCAACTCGTGTTGCCGATTATGGCCATCATTAGCAGTTTCAGAGCTCCCGACCAGGTGTTTCGTTATCCGTTTATTTTTCGATTATTTTAGGTCAGGCCTAGCGGCTAGGAAGCTGGCCAGCTTTAAGCTAGCTACACAAACCTAAGGTATTGACAAATTTTCGAGGGTTTTGCGTGTTTTCCCTGAAAGGCTTCTCCCCTAGGTTACCTAGGATAGGGCCACACCCTGAAAACCAAGGAGAAGCGCAGATGACCCACGGTAACCAAGATCACCGGTTTGGAGAAGCGACCCTATTTGCCCTCAGTGGAGCCAGCCTGGGAGCGATCGCCGCCGGTCTAGGCCCCGTTGGCGTAGCCGCCGGCCTCCTAGCCTTTGTCATGGGGGCTGGGCCAGTGATGATGGCGGGGGCTGTAGCGGGGCTGGCGGCCTTTGGCCTCAAGCAAACTATGGCGGAGTGATGCCGCGGGCATTGCCGATTTTAGACCTTCCGCCTGAACACCTCCCTCAACTAAGCTAAGGCCAGGGTCCGCCGTTCACCAAGTTTTAGCTATGGTTTAATGATGGCTGAGTTAAGCAATGCCCTTGCCCTCCTAGCGCCTGCTGTATGGATGCTCTGATTACCTCAGCTCTAGTTTTCGCTCTGGGGGCGGCCATTGGCAGTTTCATCAATGTGGTGGTATATCGACTGCCCATCGGTCAGTCGCTGCTCTACCCCGCCTCCCAATGTCCCTGTTGCGGCCATACCCTGACTGCCTACGACAACGTGCCAATCCTGGGCTGGCTGTGGTTGTCCGGTCGTTGCCGTTACTGTCGGGGATCAATTGCCAAACGCTATCCCCTGACTGAACTGGGCTGTGGTTTAGTGTTCCTGGTCAGTTTTTGGCGTTTAGGGTGGTCCTGGTGGACCCCAGCCCACTGGATATTCCTGAGTTTCCTGCTGGCCCTGGCCTTGATTGATTTAGATACTCTGACCCTGCCCGATAGCCTCACCCAGTCGGGGCTGGTGGCGGGGGTGATGGCCCAGGGCCTCATAACTGGGCTCCAGGGGGAAGCCCTAGGATCGGTGCTAACCGCCATAATGGCGGGGATGTTGGGAGCAGTGCTGGGCCTCTGGCTCTACGAAGTGATCAGCCTGCTGGCCGCCCTGGTCCTGGGGCAGGCCGCCCTGGGGGGCGGTGATGCCAAACTGGCCGCCGTGCTGGGGGCCTGGTTAGGCTGGCAGGGGTTACTGTTGAGCAGCTTTCTGGCCTGTGGGCTAGGGGCCCTATGGGGGGGTGGGGCGATCGCCCTGGGCTGGCTCCAGCGTCGGCAACCCATGCCCTTTGGCCCCTTTTTGGCGATCGGGGCGGCCCTTACGGTAGGGTGGGGAAAGGAGTTGATCCACGTCTATCAATCCCTATTTTTTCCAGCCTTTTAGTACTGGATAGCATAGGTTTGGCAAGCCTTCAAGGGGAATCAGTAGTGAGGAGAAGTAAGTAGACTTATGCCAGGATCAACCGGTAGGGTATCAAGATTCGATTGAGGAGTAAATTTCTCCCCCTCTCCCCCTGCGCCCGGATTAAAGTAGCTTTTAAACTTCATGGTCTACGCTAACGCCTACCTGGCCCTGGCCACTCAAGAGTTCGCTGGGCTGGTGGCTTTCTATAGTGGCCTGTTGGAGCAGCAGCCCGATCCCCACTGGCCCGATTACTATGCGGAGTTTCAAGTGCCGGGTCTGCGCCTGGGGATCTTTCTGCCCCGGCCGGATCAGGTGGGGGAGTTCTGTGGTCGGGGAGTCAGTGCCATGAGCCTCTGCCTCACCGTAGAGGATCTGGGGGTAGCCATTGCTCACTTAGGCGCTCTCGGCTATCCCCCCGCCGGCCCCATCTACTCAGTCAGCCACGGTCAGGAGGTTTACGCCTACGATCCGGATGGCAACCGATTGATTTTACATCAGCCCCGACCCCAGCCAGTTTGACCCCGGAGGTAAACCCATGGCCGTTGTTCGTGTCCGTCACCACGTTAACCCGCTGGCGGAAAAATATCAGGAGCCCGTGGCGGTTCCCGACTGGAGATCGATCTATCCCGATCCCCACCGTCCTCTGCACGTGGATATTGGTTGCGCCAAGGGGGTGTTTTTGCTACAAATGGCGGAGTTAGAGCCGGAGTGGAACTTTTTAGGCCTGGAAATCCGCCGACCGCTAGTACTGCAGGCCCAACACCGGCAGCGCCAGGTCGGTCTTACCAATCTCCATGTCATGTTTGCCAATGCCAATGTTTCCTTCCGCACCCTGATCACCCAGGGCGAGGGTTGCCCCCCCCTACAGCGGGTATCCATCCAGTTCCCTGACCCCTGGTTTAAGCTGCGCCACCGCAAGCGGCGAGTTCTGCAGCCCCAGTTGGTGGAGGACCTAGCCGCCCTGCTCCCACCAGGTGGAGAGGTGGTGATTCAGTCCGACGTAGAGACAGTGGCCCTAGACATGGTCGACCGCCTGGCCAGCACCGGTGCCTTTTCCCAAAATCCGCCAAACTGGCTAGAGGTCAGCCCATTTCCGGCCCAAACCGACCGAGAGCGGGTTACCCTGGCCCAGGGATTGCCCGTCTATCGAGCTCGCTTTGTCAAGACCGCCAGTGTCGCTCCCTAGGCTGGCATCCCCCTCCCCGTGCTCCTGTTACGATATGCTAAGATTTGCGAAAATTAAGGAAAAGGTCATGGGTAAACGTTTTCTCCGCTCTTTATTAGGTGTGTCCTGGCTCGGTAGTCTGGGGGTGCTGGCCATGGGCTTAGCCTCGCCGACCCTGGCCTTGACAACGGCGGAGATCGCCGCAGAACTCAACCAAATTCCTGTGTTTCTGATCCGCGATGCCCAGGGTGAAAGTCTCAAGGCGGTGAGTGAATCCGATCCCAACCTGCAGGCACCACTGGTGTTTCTAGATGGACAATCCGCCGCTGGAGTGCTGCAGCGGGTTGAGTCGGAAGGACAACAGGCGAAGATTGAGGTGGTGGATCTGGGCACGGTCTATCAACAGTCTGCCGAGGATGGCACAGCTGGTCCTTTACTATACTTGCCAATTCGTACTGAACTAACGGCAGCAACAGAATTGCAGCCTGATTTTCAGGGGGTGCCGCTGTTCGTGCCCCGACGGGGACAAACTGATTCCTACCTGCCGTTCATTCAGGGGGAGGAGGTTTCCCTACCCATGTTTTTCTCTCGCCAGGATTTGCAAACCTACGTAAATTGGGTGTTTGAAGATAATCCTACCGGTGCCCAGGAAATTGTGGTAGAAGTGCGCTCCCTGGAGTGGTTGTTGGCGACCATGGCAAGCACCACTGATCAATCCATGAGTCAACAATTGGGGCAGGTAAAGTTATTTCCCTCCACTGAGGTTTTAAAGTTCCTGGAGTCGGTGCGGACCCAACAGGGTAGCCAGCCTCAATCTCAACCCCAATCCCCACGTTAGGGAGAAACCACCTCCACCCCCACTACCGCTCCTCGGCTGCGGTCTACGTGGAGGTCTAAGCTCTGGTGATTACGGTCTAACTGGACCAGGCTTGGGGTTTCGGTTACCACGAGCCAACCATAATCAACTAACTCGTCAACCAGTTCGCCGACGGGACGACCAATCCAACCGTTGGCAAGGCGAGGAGTTAGGGGTTCGGTGGCGGCGATCGGGATATTTATAGAGCTAGACGGGCTAACCCTGGCTTGGGTTTCTGGTGCCGCTGGGCTGACCATCTCATCTAGCACTGTGTCAAAAGGGAGAGAATCTTGAGCCCTGATCGGATCGCCCACCAGGGGAAGGATCAGGGGTAAGGAAAGGGCGAAGAGTACTCTCTGGATCCGTTTAAGACGAACCATGGTGACAGGCTCCTGCGATGATTATATAGAACAGAAAGGCTGTAGAGGGTCCATGGTCTAACAAAATTCTCCCTAACTGTTCAACCATTCCCCAGGCCACCCCTAAGCCAGTTTTGTTACACTAAGTAAACCATAGAATTTAATTTCCCGTTTTTCCCCTGCCAATGTTTTCCCTTCAGGATTGAAGAGCATGACGCTTGCTACCTCCCCCAGTCCCCTCCTTAAGACCACCGATCTACTATCGCGGAGCTATGCGCCCCAGCGCGATCGCTTCGACTCCTCCTGGCGGCCTAGCCTGTCAACCCTGTTGGGTCTGGGGCGATCAGCTGGTGCAGACTTTATTGAGTTTTTTCTGGAACGCAGTAATTATCTGGGGTGTCAGGCTGAGGAGGATGCCATCACCAGCATTTCCCCAAGAATTGTGACGGGGGCAGGGGTACGGGTATTTTTGGGTAAGGCTGATTGCTATGTCAGCACCAATGACCTCTCTTTCGAGGGGCTGAAGGCTGCCCTGGATAAGGCCCTCTCAATTATGGGTTTGGCCCTACCGGGCCCGGCAGCCCCCATCGCCGAGATTAACCTAGAGCTGTTGCGGGACTACGCCGCAGCCCGGGGCAAAGACGCCTGGTTAGGGAACTGCAGCTCCATGGCGGACATGGGTGAAGTGCTGTTGGCGGCCAACGATGCCCTGGCTCAGCGAGCCCGCCAAGTGCAATCTCGCCGGGCGGTCTACTTTCGCGACTGGCAGGAGGTATTAGTGGCCGCCAGTGACGGCACCTTTGCCCGGGATATTCGCCTTACCCAGTCGGTGGCTTGTAATCTGCTCTGCGCCGATGGTGAACACCGGTCCTCCATTGGGGAACGGCAGGGGGATACCAGTAACCCCCAGTTCCTCACCACCTGGGATTATCAAACCACCGCTGAGGCCATAGCCGAGTCGGCGGGCAAAATGCTCTATGCCGACTACGTCGAATCTGGCAGCTACCCGGTGATTATGGCTAACGAATTTGGCGGTGTGATCTTCCACGAAGCCTGTGGTCACCTGCTAGAAACCACCCAAATTGAGCGGGGCACCACCCCCTTTATGGATAAGAAGGGAGAGAAAATTGCCCACGCTAGCCTGACCGCCTGGGATGAGGGGCTTTCGGCTGATGCCTTTGGTACCATCGATATGGATGATGAGGGGATGCCCTCCCAACGTACCCTGCTGATCGAAAACGGGGTGTTACGTAACTTCCTCTGCGACCGGGCCGGCTCCATGCGCACCGGCCATCCCCGCACCGGTAGTGGGCGTCGCCAGGGCTATACCTACGCCGCCGCCTCCCGCATGCGCAATACCTACATTGCCCCGGGGGACTACAGCTTTGATCAACTGCTAGCCTCCGTGGATAAAGGCATTTACTGCAAAAAGATGGGGGGCGGCAGCGTCGGCCCCACGGGTCAATTTAACTTTGCCGTGGATGAGGCCTACCTGATTGAAAATGGTCAGATCACCAAGCCCCTGAAGGGGGCCACCCTGATTGGCGAAGCCACGGAAATTATGGACCGCATTTCCATGTGTTCCAATGATCTGGGCCTAGCCCCCGGGTTCTGTGGTTCCGTTAGCGGCAGTATCTATGTCACCGTTGGCCAACCTCACCTCAAGGTGGATGGGATTACCGTCGGTGGTCGCTAAATCTCCGGTAGGGATAACTCAACCGCCAGGGTCGTCCCATGGTTATTTCCCTTGGTAGACCCTAGTATCAATCTGCCCGTTTCTCCTGGCTCATGAGTTCTGACTCCTGACCCCCTTCAAGGGTAGCCCAACCCATGCCACAAAGTACTTGTTTCTATTTCCCCTTACCATGCCTACTATTCAAGAGATTGCTAGCTACGCCGAAACCGGTGCAAAAAAGCTGGGTATTGCCAAATACGATGTCTACGGCGCCACGGTGGATGAAACCAGCGTTCAAGTAGATCGGGGCGATCCCAAACAGGTGAAGGCCTCTAACCGTTCCAGCGTGATTGTGCGGGTTTGGAATGACCAGGGTAAACTGGGGGTAACCTCCACCAGTGATGTGGATCCCGCCGGGATGGATCTGGCCCTGGCCATGGCTCGGGATGCCAGTCACTTTGGAGTTGAAGAGCATATTCCAGACTTTAGCCCAGAGGCGACGGCCCCCACTGCCCAGGTGCAGGTGGAAACGCTACCGGCCGCCCCAGTGAGGGATTTGATTTATACCCTAATTGAGGTTGAGCAGCAACTGCTGCAGGCCCATCCGGCGATCGCCAGCGTGCCCTACAATGGTCTGGCCCAGCGTAGCACCGATCGCTTCTACCTAAATAGTGCGGGCGCTCTGCGTCAAGAAGCCCGTACCTACGCCTCCGTCTATCTCTACAGTAAAACCGAACAAGCTGACCGTAAGCCCCGCTCGGCCGGTGCTATGCGGGTCCACCATGGCCTTGATCGCCTAGACCTGCAGGGCTGTGTACAGGAGGCGGCGGAGAAAACCATCAGCCACCTCAACTACGAGAAAATTAGCTCCGGTAAGTATCGGGTGGTCTTTTCCGCCGAGGCCTTTTTGAGCCTGCTGGGGGCCTTCTCCAACCTCTACAACGCCCAGAGTATTCTTGACCGCCGCAGCCTATCCACCGTGGACGACCTGGGACAGGTGGTGGCCTCGCCCCTATTATCGGTCTACGACGACGCCCTCCACGTCGACAATATTGGGGTGGAAACCTTTGATGGGGAGGGTACCCCCACCCGGCGAGTGGGGCTGATTGAGCAGGGGGTATTGACCCACTTACTCCACAGTGCCGGTACGGCCAAGCGCATGGGGACTGGCCCCACTGGCCATGCCAGTATTGGCGCCAAGGTCACCGTCAGTCCCAGCTTTTACCACGTGCTGCCAGGGACGGAGGAACGCTCAGAATTTAGACTGGAGGCCGCCGATCAGGTGGTGTTTATTGACGATCTGCAAGCTCTCCATGCCGGTGTAAATGCTCTCCAGGGGTCCTTCTCTCTGCCCTTTGATGGCTGGCTCTATCACCAAGGGGAGCGGATCAGCATTGAGTCGGCTACGGTGGCCGGGGACTTTCGGGAGTTACTGAAGGGGATTATTTATCTGGAACCGGAGCTGGAACTTACCCCGGCGGGTCTGAGCCCTCGGGTTTGGGTGGAGGGGTTGTCCATTACTGGAGAGGGTTAGGTCCCTGCTCGAGACTCTGGAGCTTTCGGGTGACTATCGCCAGGGTGCGGCGCTCTCCCTGAACCTGGAGCAGGGATCTGGCCTGCCGCAGCTCCACCATAGCCCGTTGCAGATCCTCCATGGCTTCGTAAGCGCTGCTGCGGTAGACGTAGGCCAGACCATAGCTGGGTAATTGGGAGATCGCCTGATCGTAATCCGCCAGGGCCGCAGCCCAGTTGCCCTCCCGCTGCTGAGCTCGACCCCGGTAGAGGTAGGCCAGCGGCAACTGGGGCTGCAACGCCAGGGCCTGGCTAAAGTCTTTGATGGCCGCTGCATAGCGATTCTGGCTTAGCTGTAGCCACCCCCGGTTACCATAGGCAACGATGGGGTCACTGGCCTGGAGAATAGCGGTGCTGAAGTCTAGGGCTGCCCGATCCACCAGCCCTAGCTCCTGATAGGCTACTCCCCGATTATTAGCCGCCACACTGTGGTGGGGGTGGCGATCTAGCAAGCGGCTATAATCATCAATGGCCCGACGTCGATCTCCCAGGTCGTGGTAAGTGGTGGCCCGATTAAAGAGTGCCGTAGCATCCTCCAAATCGATACGGGGGTGGTCAAACTCCTCCGTCAGGGCCTGTACAATTTGGGGGTGGGTAGTTTGGAGTTTAGCCTCAACTCCTGGAACGACGGTACTAATGGTGTTTAGGGTTTGCAGGCTGAGAATGGCGTAGGTGAGATCGGGACACCCCTGGGGACCGCTATCGCAGACCAAGTAGTGCTCCGCTGTGCCGATCACCTTGAATTGCAGGCGATCGCCGTGGACCTGGCGCAGGGGAAGTAACTGACGGAGGGTGGCCAGGGGGGGTGAGGCCGTAGACCGGTCCTGGACCATAGCCGTCACCCAGCGCCCCCGATGCTGGTCTCCGGGGTGACACCAGCCCAGGGCCAGCTGTCCACCGCGCTCCAGGAACTGCCTGAATCTGGTTAGGAGGGGTTCGTCTAAGGTGCTGTGATGGTTCCAAGGCCAGATCAAGATGACTCGTCTTTTGGCCTGGGCCAAAGCCTGGTACAGGGCGGCGGTGCTGGCCAGGGGAGCGGGTTGGGGGGAGTGGGCTGTGGAAAAATCCAGCATCCAGCCGCCAGGAGAAGCCCTGAACTCCGATCTCAAACGGCTGACCTCTTTCTCCAGGTAACCCAGGCGATCCGCCAGGGGCCCTAACAGCTGATAGATGCGCCAGGTAGTCTGCCGACTGCGGTTGATCAGGGCTAAAAGCCGATGCAGTTCCCGCCGATCCTGGCGCTCAAGACCTTCACCGCTAAGGGATGGGGAGATCTGCCCCAGAGCTTGCTCTAAATTCAATTGTTGGCGGCGCAAGAGATTAACGTAGATCATCAAGTTACTGAGATTCTGGGGCATAGCCCAGGGCCCTGGAGCCAGGGCAGGAGGTTCGTCGGGAGACTCACCCCTTTCTAAGGTAGTTTCCTGGTCAGTTAGGAGGGGGCCGATCTGACCCAGGTGACGGCTGATTTGGGATAACTGCCGTTCTAAAAGCTCGACCTGGGGGCGGCTAGCCATCTGACCGATCTGGCCAGTCAGTTGGCGGACAGTACGGGTGAGGGCGGTGTAGCGATCGCGGAGTGGACCCATTTCCTCACCCACCAGACTCAAGGTATCCCGCCGTAGGACTTCGATCTGTCCATAGAGGGTCTGCCGCAGGTCTTTAAACTCGGCGACAAAGTGGAGATGGCGTTTTTGGGCCCGTTCCTCCAGTGATCTAGGCAGGTTGGTCAGGACCTCTGGGGAGGGCAGGGCGGTAACCTGCTGGGCCAAACTAGTCAATTGTCGATCCAACTGCTGTTGACGGTCCTGCAGGCTAGCCTGGGCCACCAGTAATTCGGCAGCGGTGCGCTGACGCTGCCAGAGACCCAGGGCCACCAAGGCGGTCAGGGGGGCATAGGCCAGAGCAGCATTTTGTCCAGCCACGGAGGCCACCGTACCTAAACCAGCCCCCAACAATAGGGTCCGCTCTGTCTGTTTTAACCAATCAGGATCGGACACGGATTTTTCCAACTACTTCTCAATTAGACCATCACTAACCCAACTGGGGCGAACCGGTAGACTGCCTATGTTTTCTAGTTTCCCCATGCCGTTGCCGTTGCGGTATAGTAGCCTCAACTTTTCCGCCAGCTGACAGATTTCAGTATAACCATACCCCCATCATCTGGGGCTAGAGCTATGGGGGCTGATCGCTGACCGCCAATCCAGGGCTGATAATGGAAAGAATGTCAGCTCTGGCTATTAGCCTAGGTCTGTTTTGAAGAGTATTGAGTTGAAGAGATTGAGCACGTTCTATGGCTACCCCCACGATTGAATCTGTTTTAAGTGAAAACCGGCTATTTACTGCCCCCACCAGTTTTACTGAGGGCTGCGCCATTCAAAGCTTGGCTGATTATCAGGCTCTGGCCGCTAAGGCTAAACAGGATCCGGAGCAGTTTTGGGCCGGCCTGGCCGGTCAGGAATTGCACTGGTTCAAACCCTGGCAACGGGTTCTGGACTGGCAGCCCCCCTTTGCCCAGTGGTTTGTTGGTGGCCAGCTGAATATTTCCTACAACTGCCTGGATCGGCACCTGACCACCTGGCGTCGCAATAAGGCGGCCCTGATCTGGGAAGGAGAACCCGGAGACAGTCGTACCCTCACCTACGCCCAATTGCATCGGGAGGTGTGCCAGATTGCTAACATCCTGAAACAGTTGGGGGTGAAAAAGGGCGATCGGGTGGGTATCTACATGCCCATGATCCCAGAGGCGGCCATTGCCATGCTGGCCTGCGCGCGCATTGGCGCCCCCCATACCGTTATCTTTGGCGGCTTTAGTGCAGAGGCCCTGAAGGATCGCCTCAACGATGCCCAGGCTAAACTGGTGGTTACCGCCGATGGCGGCTTCCGTAAGGATAAGGTGGTGGCCCTGAAGGCGGCGGTAGATGAGGCCCTAAGGGAGAACAGCGTACCTAGCGTTGAGCATGTGCTGGTGGTGCAGCGCACTAAGGCAGCGGTGACCATGGTGCCAGATCGCGATCACTGGTGGCATGAGTTGCAGTCCGCCGCTTCGGCTGACTGCCCAGCGGAGCCCATGGATGCGGAGGATATGCTGTTTATACTTTATACCAGTGGTACCACCGGTAAACCCAAGGGGGTGGTCCATACCACCGGCGGCTACAACCTCTATACCCATATGACCTTTAAGTGGACCTTTGATATTAAAGACACTGATGTCTACTGGTGTACCGCCGATATTGGCTGGATTACCGGCCACAGCTATATTGTCTACGGCCCCCTCTCCAATGGGGCCACCAGTCTCATGTACGAAGGGGTGCCACGGCCCTCTAACCCTGGCTGCTTTTGGGATGTGGTGGAGAAATACGGGGTAACGATTTTCTATACCGCCCCGACGGCCATTCGCACCTTTATTAAGATGGGGGATGAGCTACCCAAGGCCCGTAACCTCTCTTCCCTGCGGTTGTTAGGCACGGTGGGGGAACCGATTAATCCCGAAGCCTGGATGTGGTACCACCGGGTGATTGGTGGGGAGCGCTGCCCAATCGTCGATACCTGGTGGCAAACCGAAACCGGCGGGTTTATGATTACCCCCCTGCCGGGGGCGATCGCCACCAAGCCGGGCTCCGCCACCCTACCCTTCCCCGGAATTCTGGCGGACGTGGTGGATCTGGAGGGTAACCCGGTGGCCCCTAACGAAGGGGGTTACCTGGTGATTAGATATCCTTGGCCTAGCATGATGCGCACGGTTTATGGCAACGATGAACGCTACCGCACCACCTACTGGGAGCATATCCCCCCCCAGAATGGCCAGTACCTCTACTTTGCCGGTGACGGCGCCCGTAAGGACGAGGATGGGTACTTCTGGGTGATGGGCCGGGTGGATGACGTGATTAGTGTCTCCGGCCATCGCCTGGGCACCATGGAAATTGAATCGGCCCTGGTCTCCCATCCGGCGGTGGCGGAGGCGGCGGTAGTGGGCCGTAAGGATGACATTAAGGGGGAGGATATTTTTGCCTTCGTTACCCTGGAAAGCCGCTATAGCCCCAGCGATCAGCTCAAGCAGGAACTCAAGGATCACGTCGTCAACGAAATTGGCATTATTGCCCGACCGGGAGAAATCAAGTTTGCCGATGCCCTACCTAAGACCCGGTCCGGTAAAATCATCCGGCGGTTTCTTCGTAGTTTAGCGAGTGGTGAGGCGATCTCCGGCGATGCCTCCACCATGGAGGACCAGGCCGTCCTAGAACAGTTGCGAGAAAGTTAGTCTGTCTCCAGCGGTGAAGCCATGGGCCTTCTCTCCTAATCCCCCAGCGATGCCACGGACCACTGGCATCGTTTTTTCCCGATAGAGAATTTGCCCCTTGCCCCCTATAGCCTCTGCCCTGTTGTACGGCCATCGCCAGTTCCGTAAGGACATTGCGATGGCCCGCAGGGTGGTGTCTGAGCAGCGCTCCAATGGGGAAAGAGCATAAACTTTCGCCGTTGCCGAGCGATAGTCCTTTCCCTGTCGATCCACCCCCCGACTCCCTCTTTCCCCTAGGAGGAGGCTAGGATAAGGGCTTTCGAGGCATCAACTCTGTGTTTTGTCAGTGACTCAGCAGCTACAGCTTTGGCCAGGTCAAATTTGCCCTATAACCATGATTATGACGGGCGTTACCCAGGGCCAGATAACCCTAATCTTTACTCCCAAAACCCCTATCTTCTTAACAAGGAATCCCTTTGATAATGGCAGAAAAACCAGTCCCTCTGACGGAAAAAACACTCCTACAAAAGGTTAAGGAACTTGCCCACTTAACCAAGCGTGAAACCGCTAAGGAATGTGGTTATTACAGCTTCACTAAAGACAACCAGCCTAGAACTAGTTTATCTAGCTTCTATGACGCGCTGCTAGAAGCTAAGGGCATTAATTATGAATTTACTATTGATGCACTTCAATGCATTGATCCATCGCCGGTAAGGGGATAGCCCCATCCTTGCCTCCCTGGTCGGCCATATTGGTTTGGGGCAGAGGATGACGGGCCTTGATCAAGCTAATCGCTCGGCTCACACTTTCGGGCAAAATCACCACCAGGCTATTCTCGGCAGCGGTATCCAGAGCGGTGTTAATAGCCTCGGTCTCGTCGAGAATGGTGTGATAGCTAGCGGCAATGGTAACCTCCTCTAGCCCGTGAACAATCCACTTGGCGGCATCCCCGCGGGACCGACCGCGGGTGTCGTCGTCTTCCTTGACGATAATCTCATCAAACATTTGCCCCGCCAGTTTGCCCAGGGTAATAAAGTCGTCGTCCCGACGATCGCCAGGCCCCCCGACCACCCCAATCCGCCGGCCCGGCCAGTTTTTCACAAAGCCACTGAGGGCTTCATAGCTGGCGGGATTATGGGCATAATCCACCAGGGCATGGAAGTGACCCAGGTTAAACAGGTTCATCCGACCCGGGGTGAGTTGGGCGGAGGCCTGGAAGCTGTGCAGGGCCTGGCGAATATGATCGATGCTCACCCCTTGGGCAAAGGCGGCCAGGCTGGCGGCCAGACAGTTAGCAATCTGGAAGGGGGCAAGCCCCCCCATGGTGAGGGGAACCCTCTCCGCCTGTTCAATGCGTAGTAGCCAATCTCCCTTGAGGATGGACAGGTAGCCCTGTTCGTAGATAGCGGCCAACCCGCCCTGTTGAGTGTGTTTACGCAGCACTTCGTTGTGGGGATTCATGGAAAAATAGGCTATCTGCCCCTTGACCCGCTCCGCCATGGCCGTAACCAGGGGATCGTCAGCATTCAGGACGGCATAACCGCTGGGGCGGGTGGTTTCCACCACCACGCTTTTGAGGTGGGCCAGATCCTCCACAGTTTCAATATCTCCCAGACCAAGGTGGTCGGCGGCCACGTTGAGAACCACGCCAATGTCGCAGTCTTTGAAGGCTAGACCAGACCGTAGAATGCCCCCTCGAGCGGTTTCCAGAACCGCCACCTCAACGGTGGGATCCTGGAGAATTAGCTGAGCGCTTTGGGGACCGGTGGTGTCACCCGCTTCCACCAGGCGATCGCCAATATAGATGCCGTCGGTGGTAGTGTAGCCCACTACCTGCCCGGTTTGCTTAAAAATGTGGGCGATCAGACGGGTAGTGGTGGTTTTACCGTTAGTACCGGTAATCGCCAGAATGGGAATTCGGCTGGGGCTGCCAGGAGGAAACAGCATGGTCAGAATCGGTTCCGCCACATTACGGGCAATGCCTTCACTGGGGCAGATATGCATGCGTAGACCAGGAGCGGCATTCACCTCCACCACCACCCCATCTGTCTCCCGGAGGGGCTTGGCAATATCCGTGGTAACAACGTCAATACCGGCAATATCTAGGCCAATGGTTTTAGCAATCCGTTGGGCCAACCAGATGTTGTCGGGATGGATGGTATCGGTACGGTCAATGGCAATGCCACCGGTGCTCAGATTCGCCGTAGCCCTCAAGTAGCAGATCTGTCCAGGGGGTAAAACCGTCTCCAGAGTGTAGCCCTGCCGATCCAGGAGCTGCCAGCTGGTCCGGTCCACCTCAATTCGGGTCAGCAAATTATCGTGGCCTTCGCCGCGGCGCGGATCCTGATTGGTAATGTCAATCAGCTGCTCGATGGTGGAGCGACCATCCCCCACCACGTGGGCCGGTACCCGTTCCGCCACCGCGATCACCTGGCCATTAATCACCAGCACCCGATGATCTCGGCCCCGGTAAAACCGCTCAACAATCACTCCCTTGGAGACATCCCGGGCGGCCTCATAAGCCTCCTGGGCGGATTCGTCATCATTGATGTCGATGGTAATCCCCCGACCGTGGTTGCCGTCTAGGGGTTTAACTACGATGGGATAACCGCCGACATCCTTAATGGCCTCCTTCAGCTCATCCAGGTAGTAGATCACCGTACCCCTGGGCACCGGAATTCCCGCTTCTCGAAGAATTTGCTTGGTACCCTCCTTATCGGAGGCCAGTTCCACCGCCAGAATGCTGGTTTTAGTGCTGAGGGTGGCCTGTACCCGTTGTTGATAGCGACCATAACCCAACTGGATCATGGCTCGGGTGGCCAGGGGCATCCAGGGGATATCCCTGGCCTCTGCGCCCCGCACAATTGCCTCCGTGCTGGGCCCCAGGGCACCCTCCAGGCGGAACCCCTGCAGGTCAGTCAGGTCCTGTTCCAGTTCTGCTGGGGGGTAGTGACCGGTTTCCACCAGGCTATTGCATAGACGGACGGCGGCCCGAGCCGCATAGCGACCGGCCTGTTCATACTGATACTCAAACACCACCTGGTATACGCCGGCTTCAGTGGTTTGGCGGGTACGACCAAAGCCAACCCCCATGGCCGCCAGAGTTTGGAGCTCCAGGGCCACATGCTCGACGATATGGCCCATGTAGGTGCCCTGACGCACCCGACTCAGGAAGCCCCCCCGGTGCCCCGGAGAGCAGAAGTGCTCAATCAGGCTAGGCAAAGTGTTGGCCAGGGCCTCATAAAACCCAAGAATTTGATCCGAGGGACGATCCGCCAGATCCTCTAGATCGAGCCGCATCAGAATCAGGTTGGGGTGACGGATACTCCAGTAGTTTGGCCCTCGTAAGGTCTGGGTTTTCAGAATTCGCATAGCTTTTAATCACTTACTGGGTTGGCGATCAATCAATGATAGAGAGCATGGCAGGCGGTTCGGGGGCGTCCTAATTCAGACCAGAACCTAATTCAGACCAGTAAATTAGAGCAACTTACGGCACAAATACCTATGACCTATGTCCCTAGACTTATGACTTTAGGTTTACTCAATCGGATAATAATCTCTAAGTATCCACAGTTTAGGAGGCATACTAATTAGTTTGAATAGCCCAGGGGAAGATTGTAATGAAATCCAGACATTTCTATCCTCTGATTATAGGCAGAGATCCGATAGCTCGGCCTACTGCGGCTTCAGAGGTTGTTTGAAAAGGGTTGCCCCAGGTATAGTTCGCCGCCAAGAAGGCGCAAAAATCTTGGATTTTGAGAATGTTATCCTACTCCATAGCTATAGCTATAGGTTGAGACTCTCTTTGACTTTTCAAACAACCTCTCAGTGCGGTTCGGCGGATCTCAGAGCCAGGGCCCCAGGTACATAAGGGGAACTGGAACCCTCAGTACTACGCGGCCTAAATTAGGCGACCCTTCAAAAGGGGCAGGAGTTAGGAGTCAAGAATTGAGCAGTGAATCTCTCCCTATCTCCCCAGCCCCCCATCACCTCTAAGGGGTTTACCGCCTCACGTTTGCCTGCGGTCAGGGATTGGCGTTCATTTGGGCGACGAAGTTGGTGTAGACATTGCCGCTGAGAAACTCTGGGTTGTCCAGTACCTTCTGATGGAAGGGGATGGTGGTGGGCAGACCGGTGATAGCACATTCCCGCAGGGCCCGTCGCATACGGTTAATGGCGGTAGAACGATCCGGTCCCCAAACAATTAACTTACCCACTAGAGAATCGTAGTAAGGGGGAATTTCATAGTCAGTGTAAACATGGGAGTCCATCCTGACCCCCATGCCACCGGGGGCCAGGTAGCCGGTAATCCGGCCCGGGTTGGGCCGAAAGTTATGGTCTGGATCTTCCGCATTGATGCGGCACTCGATCGCATGGCCCCGGAACTGGATATCCGCCTGGGTAAAGGGCAGCTTTTCCCCCTGGGCGATGCGGAGCTGGGCGGCAATCAGGTCAATGCCGGTAATCATTTCTGTGACCGGGTGTTCCACCTGAATCCGGGTGTTCATTTCCATGAAGTAGAACTCTCCGCTGGGGTCCACTAAAAACTCCACCGTACCGGCCCCCACGTAGTTAATAGACTGGGCCGCCCGCACCGCCGCCGCCCCCATTTTCTCCCGCATAACCGGGTCCAAGAGGGGGCTGGGGGCCTCCTCCAGTAACTTTTGGTGGCGCCGCTGGATGGAGCAATCCCGTTCCCCCAGATGGACCACATTGCCGTAGCTATCCGCCAAGATCTGAAACTCAATGTGGCGGGGGCGTTCGACAAATTTCTCCAGGTAGACCCCAGGGTTACCAAAGGCGGCCTGGGCCTCCCCCTGGGCCGCCATGAAGGCCCTGCTGAGTTCGCTGGGGTCCTGGACGAGCCGCATGCCCCGGCCACCCCCGCCAGCGGTGGCCTTGATTATCACCGGATAGCCAATCTGCTGGGCGATCGCCGCCGCCGCATCTTCATCCATCAATAGCCCCTCACTGCCGGGCACCGTAGGCACCCCCACCCGTTGCATAGTTTCCTTGGCGGTGGATTTATCCCCCATTTTCCGAATCGCCTCCGGCGAAGGGCCGACAAAGACAATTTGGTGATCGGCGCAGATTTCGGCAAACCGGGCATTTTCCGCCAGAAACCCGTAGCCCGGGTGAATGGCGCTGGCATTGCGGGTGAGGGCGGCGGCAATGATATTGGGGATATTCAGGTAGCTCTTCTGGCTGGGGGCTTCCCCAATGCACACGGCCTCATCGGCCAATTGCACGTGCAGGGCGTGGCGATCAACGGTGGAGTGCACCGCTACGGTGGCGATGCCCATTTCTTCACAGGTCCGGAGAATGCGGAGGGCAATTTCTCCACGGTTAGCGATTAAAATCTTGGAAAAGCGCATTGGCAGGCCAATAGTCTCTAACCAGCATCATACGACGCTTAAGCATGCTATAGAGGGGAATTGCCCAGGGTGGGATATTTTCTTGGGGCAGAGGAGTAGACTTCAGTAAATTTCTCCCCCTCCCCCCATCTTCCCTGCTTGTCTAAACCCGTCACCTTAAGATTGGTAGAGCGTTAGGGCGGATAGAGACCGTAGAACCAGCTAATTAACAGGGGGGTGAGCAGGGTCAAAATCACGTTTAGGGGCAGACCCACCCGGAGAAAATCATAGAACCTATAGCCCCCTGGGCCATAGACCATAGTGTTGGTTTGGTAGCCAATCGGAGTCAGGTAGCTATTGGAGGCGGCAAAGGTGGTGACGAAAATAAAGGCCAGGGGGTTGAGGCCCAGGGTTTGGGCCACACTGGCAGCGATGGGCGCCATCAGGACGATGGTGGCATTGTTGGACAAAATTTCCGTCAGCAGGTTGGTGGCCAGGTAGAAAATGATCAGTAGCACCAGGCCGGGGACATCCCCCCCAATCCGGGCCAGGTGACTGGCTAACCAGTCGGTGGTACCGGAGTTGTCCATGGCGGTTCCCAGGGGGATCAGGCCAGCCAGGAGGAAAATCACATCCCATCGCACCGCCCCATAGAGTTCGCCGGGTTTCAGGCAGCCCGTGATCACCATGGCCAGCACCCCCACCAAGGCGGTGACCAGGATAGGAGACCAGTTCAGGGCGGCGGCGATAATTACCGCCAGAATAATGGCGATCGCCAACCAGGCCTTATCCGTCCGCAGATTTTCCGCCTCCCGTTGGGCCAGGACCAGCAATTCCCGGGTGGTTTGCAGACCGGTCAAGCTGTCCCGAGGCCCCTGCACCAACAGCAGGTCACCAAACCGCAGGGGCACCTTCCCCAATCGTTCCCGTACCAATTCCTGCCCTCGCCGAATGGCTAGAACCGTGGCATTGTAGCGTTGGCGAAAGCGCATTTCCTTGAGGGTTGCCCCCACCAGGCGGGAGTTAGACAAAATCAGCACCTCGGCAATTTGTTCCTCCCCGGTGCTGAGCTCCTTTTCCAGGGGTTGGCTAAACTTGATCTCCGGCACAATGTCCAGGCCGCGCTGGTCTCGCAGATTGAGTAGATCCTCCCGGCCGCTGCGAACCAGCAGGATATCTCCCACCGCCAGTACCTTATCCGCCAGGGGTTGGGCAAAGCGACTGTCCCCCCGGATCAGTTCTAACACATCAATGTCGTACTTGCGTTGAATTTCGCTGGCCTTTAAGGTTTGGCCAATCAGGTTGGAGCTGGGGCCAATCACCACCTCAGTGACGTAGTCCTTCAGGCCATAGTCACTAAGGTTGGCAATGGGGGCCTTGCGGGCCGGCAGCAGTTTGGGGGCCGCCAGGGCCAGATAGACCAACCCGACGGCGAAGGTGATCAACCCCACCGCCGTAAATTGAAACAGACTGAACTCGCCAAAGCCCAAACTCTTGGATACGCCACTGGCCAGGATATTGGTGGAGGTGCCAATCACCGTAATCATTCCCCCCAGGACGGTGGCGTAGGAGAGGGGAATCAGTAACTTAGAGGGGGAGAGGTGCCGGCGTTTGCACCAGTCCTCCACGATGGGCAGGAACACCGCCACGACGGCAGTGTTGTTAATGAAGGCCGTTATCGGTCCCACCAGCAGCCCCATCACCAGGATTTGTTGGGTCGGGTGTTCTCCCCCCCAGACCATCAGGCGATCGCGCACCATCTGAATCACCCCGGTTTTGGCAATACCGGCACTGAGGATAAACATGAACAGCACCGTAATGGTGGCACTATTACCAAAGCCGGCGATGCCCTCCTCGGGGGTCACCAGCCCCAGCAGGATTAAAACCGTGGTGATGGCGATCGCCGTTAGGTCCACGGGCAACCACTCCGCTACGAAGGCGATTAGGGAACCCAGGAGCACGACGGAGGTGAGGAAAATGGGGTTTTGAATAAAATCCATGGAGGCTGAAATAAACCTGGAAAGGTTATGGGAGTGTAGTCCACTTTATCTCAAAGCTGGGTGAAATGAACTTTAACCCCATTCAGGCCTGAAGTATAGGTTTTATCTTTCCCTCCTCTCCTGGCTTCTCCAGCCCCACCTCGCGCAGCCGCCCGGAGGGTATAGGCTGGGGAAGAACCTACTCCTCTGAGATGTCCTGGAGCTCTGCGGCGGGAGGCTGAAAAGCCTGGCAGGATGCGGTGGGGCTGACCACCATGCCGTAGAGGGGGGAGGTGATACTGCCACACCGACCCCCTTGCCGATGGCGACAATGGTAGCAATTCTGCAGCGGAGGTGCATCCTCCAACCCTAGCCAGCGCTGCAAATCCCGTTGGCTCAGCCCCTTCAACACCAGTTCATCCCCTTGCCAGCGCACCTGCACTAAACCGGAGTCGGTCAGGCGTCGCCAGCGGGGATCAGCGGTGAGGGTATCGGAAAGTTGCAGGCGCACCCCCTCCTCTACATCCATGATTTCCGCCTCAAACATCAGGTCAGGGGGAGCCGGTTGCAGGAAGCGATCGCCCAGGGCAAAGTCCAGGAGCTTACCAGCGGTGGGCAGGTGTAACTGGTAGCGAGTTTGGAGCTCCTCCAGACCCGCTAAATCCCCCAGGTGATTGGGTTGACCATGAATTAAGACCACGTGCTGGGGACGCAGGTTATGGATTAACTGGGTGGTGCCCACCCGATCGCTGTGGCTGGTGAGGGTATAGGTGTGGAGATCCACCTGCCCAGTGGCCAACTCTGGACCCAGGGCCTGGAGCCAGTCAAAGCTAGCGGAGGGACTGGTCTCGCCCTCCGGCAGCATCCCCTGGGCCAGGCCACTGGCCAGCTCAGCGGGTAACAAAATCGACCAAGATTGGGTGGACGATCGGCAGTAGTCACTCAGGTCCATAGCGTGATCACCGATCAGAATGCAGGGGTGCTCCGTAACCGGTTGGGCAGGGTTGGGCAGGCGACGCATCCTGGGTCGGATTCGCTCGTCCCAGAACAGGGGTTGGTGACGGGCAAAGTTTTGGATGCTACTGGGCAGGTGGGGCAACAGGTCCAGGTAGGCATCGCAGCCCGCCGCCACCCGGCTATCTACCCAGACGGTGATGTCCTGGCCGGTAAACTGATGATGACTGCGCAGCAACACTAGTAACTCCTGACCCAGACCCAGGGTGGGTACGGGCAAGAGCAGCGATCGCCCCTGTCGCCAGAGGTGATAGAGGGTGGCCGCCAACTGGTTTTCCTGCTGGCGGCGGTGGGGGTGGCGAGCCGTGCCCGCACTGCCCTCCAAAATCAACACATCTGGCTTAAGCCCCCGCAGGGCCTCCAGGGGCAGCCCCTCCACCAAGCGAGAATTGGACATAAAGAAATCCCCCGCGTAAAACACCCGATAGGCACGCTGGGGGGTCCGGTAGGTAAATAGGGCGGAGGCAGCTCCGGGCAAATGGCCGGCTGGCCAGATCTGGATGGTCAGGTCATCGGTTAGTTCCAGGGGGGTATGCCAGGGTAGGGCATGGCCCAATTGGGGGGGGAGGGTATGCCCCTGGTTCATCCAGTTAAGGGGTAAAAGCTGGGTGGTGACCTCACTGGCATAGATGGGCACCTGGGGAAACTGCTGGGAAAAGGCCCATAATCCCTGGGCATGGTCTCGATGGGCATGGCTGCAAAACAGCAGATCCGCCGACTCCACCATGGGGCTGAGCGCCTCAAGGGCTGCCAAACTGGGCAAACCACAGTCCAGCAGGATGCCGCGATCGCCCATTTGTAGATATAGACACACCCCCTCCTGACCATGACCTAGGGCAAAGGGAAAGCAGGTCAGTTCGCTCACCGCTGATCACCCCGGGTTCACCAAAAGTTAGCCACCCTCTCAACGCAAGACCCAATCTGCAAGTTCTGATGTCTCCAGAAAAAGACGGACTTCGATTCGTCTTGCAATGTTGACCTAGACACTAAGGGATGACCATAGATCACCTAAGCAAGAAAGTTAATGGGCAGAACCGTTACCGTGGTAGTTGTCGGTGTCGTAAAACCCATTTTTGGTGCCAAAGAAAAGGGTAGCCACCACAAATAGACCAGTGAGGACAGCTAAAATGAATTTAATATCCATTGTGATATATCCATTGCAGTAAATTTAGGACAAAGTAGGGAGCGGGCGGTCTATCCAACCCATCCCAGACTTGCACAAGGCGAGCAGGCACTGCTATCGCCCAATTAGTAACCCGGCTGAGGCATGCTGACGATAGTTATATACTAGCAACTGTCTGCCCCTATCCTTTCCGCAATGTAACGCTTTTTGACATAGCCATGCAGCGTACCCGACTCAGCCTTTTGTTTGACGACCTGGGAGATCAGTTGCGACTCTGGTTAATTAACCCCTGGCGGCGAGTGTCTTTATTGGTGATTGGGCTGCTGGGAGGCTATTTCTTCGGTGTCTCCATTGCCGCTGTCTCGGGTCAAGCGGCGGGCCAAGATAACCTAGTAGCCCTTTTTCTGGTGTTCTTGGCAGAGGCGGTAAGCTGGCTGGTCTATAGTCGGCGCTGGCGTGATCCAGAAATGATGCGCCGCATCCCTAAACCACTCTGGCTTGACTGTTTAAACGGGGCCAAGCTGGGAGCGGTTTACGCCCTAGCGGTGGAGGCTTTTAAGCTAGGCAGCTAATGCTCTAGCAGCGTAACAGCGGAAGGCGAAACATTTTATGGCTATAGAAGTAGAAGTAGTGAAAAGTCAGAACGCTGCCAAACTCCTGGCTCCTGAATTCCTGACCAATCAGCCCGTCCCGGCTTAAGTGGATACCCTGAATGAGACATCGCCCCTACCCTTAATAGCAGGCCTAATCCATTACTAGGGACCGACCACCTGGGCGGAAATGCCCTGTTGCTGGAGTTGCTGTACAAGACTCTGGGCGGCGCTAGGTTGGGAGAAGGCCCCCATCTGAATCTTGGCACCGCTACTAAAGCTACGGACATAGGCATCCCCGACCACCTGTCGAGCCGCCGTCAGGGAAGCATCGCCACTGTAGTCCGCCACCACGTAGTAGCGGGGGGAGGGCTGCAACGGCGCAGGAGCCACCCGTACCTGGGCCAGGGGGGCCGGGGGCCGGGGCGTAACCGGTGCTGTCAGGGGCCGGGGAGGGGGCGCTGATTGTCCAGCCGGTGCTACCCTTTCTTGGGTTGGGCCGACAGCGGAGGTCAGGGTCGATGGGGCTGAAGAGGTTACCATGGGTGGGTGAGTTGGCGTGCTGAAGGGGATAGGGGCGGTAGTGCGAGGCGGAACTACTATGCGAGAGGGGGAAGATGGGGCGATCTCCGGTAGATCCGCCGGCTTCTGGAGGGATCGGGACAACTGGAGTTGATTAAGGGGCAGCGACGAGCTGGGCTCAGGGGTGGTTTGGGTAGGGGCCGGCAAATGACTGACC
Organism: Leptolyngbya sp.; assembly: GCA_040374235.1. GTDB lineage: Bacteria > Cyanobacteriota > Cyanobacteriia > Phormidesmidales > Phormidesmidaceae > Nodosilinea. The sequence continues at coordinate 24,906 of JBEIUS010000009.1, forward strand.
CGATTCAGGTCCAGAGGGCTAAATTCCTGCTCCGACAGGTCCGGCCCCAGTCCCTCAGGGATAGAAACATCGGGTGCAGGGCTGGCGGCCTGGGGAGTTACCGGAGAGGGCTGAACTTTTTGACCCAGACCCCTAACCAGAGAATGCTGACGCAGGTGATCAATAGCCTGGGGGGACGTTACCAGATAGCCAAAACCCGCACTGGCCACCAGTAGCAACAGCAGAGACCCCAACCCGAGGGGGGTCGCTAGAGAACGTCCTAGGGTTAGCGAGCGGTCCTCCGCTTCAGAACCGTAGTCGGTAATATAGGCGGTGGGGTCGGTATCCAGCAGGGCCTCGGTACTTTCCAGATAGTCCTCCGCTATGGGTGAGTAGGGAATCAGGTCCTGGGAGGTCAGGGCTGACCTGGGGGGTGGCGGTGGCGGAATGGGTTTGCCAGTAGCCAAAGACTCAGAGACCTGATCGGCGGTTGTCCTGACTGGCGCAGCCTTGGCAGCGGCTAGAGTTTGGGGTAGATTAATCAGCTGGGGGCCAGATCGCTGAGCCCGACGAAATCGAGACTGGGGCCCTGGGACGGAGAGCCCGGCTTGGTCCGATCGCCGCTGCCGATAGCGTTGTAGTTCCTCATCCAAATCCACCATTAAATTAGCTAGAGCCCCCTCGAGAACGGGGCTGAAGGAGGGATCTCGGCTGCCGGGCTGGGGTTTTGGTCTCGACGACTCGGCCATGGGGTCAGTACCTGAAAAAGGAACATCCTAATGGTAATGATTTCTGTCGGATTGACAACTGGGATTTAAGATATATAGCTGTAGCCATATAGCGCAGGACACCGAGCAACGCTGTAGCTCTCAGCCCCTAGCAAATGGCATCGCAGCCTTGTCCTAACCGGACTGGTGACTGCTATAGCTCTAGCCAGAGCGCTATGGAAAACTCCCTTCCTCCTTGATCATGCCCTTTGACTCCCTGGCTAGCCTGATTAATCAGTTTGAGCAACAGCCCGCCTGGCGTGGTCAAGCGGCCTTTCGCAAGATCCTCTACGGGTGGGAACCGGCGGTGGGAACGGCGGTAGCCCGTCAGGCCATACCGGTGCGTTTGGACCGGCAGGTGCTCTACGTGGCAGTGGCCAATGCCATGTGGGGCCAAACCCTCACCCTGGAACGATTGACCATCCTGGATAAGTTGAACCATCGCCTCAACCTCAATCTCAAGGATATTCGCTTTTCCATCGGGGACTGGTATCGCCGCTCTACCTCCAGCGTAGGCCCAGCGGCGGCCAGTCCACCCCCCCTACCGACCTGGTTGCAGCACCACCCCAGCTTTGAAGCTAGTCTGTTGACCGCCCCTGCTGCGGCGATCGCCACCAATCAGCCACGACCTACGGCTGGGGAGGCGTTTCAACGCTGGGCCCAGGCCAGTCAAGGACAGACGGCCCAGTGGCAGCTCTGTCCTCGCTGCCATAGCCCCTGCCCCCGGGGGGAGCTGGAGCGATGGCAGTGTTGTAGTCTCTGTGCTGGCCAGGGCTTTGGTCCGACCAGGGGGCGATCTGGGGATAGTGGATCCGCAGGTTAAACACCTGGGCAAAGTAAGCGACCACCATTGGGCGGACCTGATCCACCGTCAGTCCCGGGCAAAACTCCGCCAGGCACCCTACCCGTCCCTGGTGCAAACCGCAGGGAACGATGGCCCCAAACCCCTCTAGATCACAGGTCACGTTCAGGGCGAAACCGTGCATGGTCACCCAACGGCTAACCTTAATGCCGATCGCCGCCAGTTTGCAGTCCTGCAGCCACACCCCGGTCAACCCCGGCCGTCGATGGGCGGCCACCCCGATTTGACTGAGGGTGAGGATCACCACCTCCTCCAGCTGGCGCAGGTACCAATGCAGATCGGGACGATGGCGTTGCAGGTTGAGGATGGGATAGCCCACCAATTGCCCCGGACAGTGGTGGGTCACCTCCCCTCCCCGTTCCGTGCGGATCAGGGGATAGGGCAGATTCTCTGGGGCCAGCCTCAGGTGGGCCAAACTGGCACCCTGACCCAGGGTATAAACCGGTGGATGCTGAAGTAATAGCAGTCGATCGGGCTGGGGCTGCTGGCGGTGTAGGGCCAGTAGCTGTTGCTGCCATTGCCAGGCCCGGGGGTAGGGCACTAAGCCCAGGTGATAAACTTCGCATACCGCCTGGGCACTACGGTCAGGGTCCAGATCAATAAAAACCATAGTGATGTCATTAATGATACCCCATGGGCAGGCGGGCTGGGCGATCGCCTGGCGCCAGTTTTCACCCAGGGCAGTCAAGAATTATCAACGGTTGCAAAGGATTTTAACGGATGCTGTTGTGCAGGATACAAGGTGCTAGGGTGAAGTCATAGGCCGACGTTTCAAGGAGTCCGCTTTATGAAGCTGGTTATCCATGGCAGAAATATCGAGATTACCGATGCCATTCGTGACTACGTAGAGCAAAAAATCTTAAAGGCAGTCAACCACTTCCAAACCCTGACCAACGAGGTGGACGTGCACCTATCGGTGGCCCGTAACCCTCGGATTAGTTCTAAGCAGTCAGCAGAGGTCACCCTCTACGTAGATAAGGCAGTTGTGCGGGCTGAAGAAAGTAGCGAAAACCTCTATGCCAGCATTGACCTGGTGGCCGATAAAATTAGTCGGCAACTGCGCAAGTTCAAGGAGAAACGCCACAACCCTAAACATAGCAACCTGGGCAAAACCACCGAAGCCTTTCTTAACCAGGTGCCCGCCACCGATGTCACGGAGGTACTGAGTTCTGGTGAGCCCCAACTGCCGGAGGAAGTGGTCCGCACCAAGTACTTCGCCATGCCCCCCATGAGTGTGGCAGAGGCCCTGGAACAGCTGGTCTTGATCGATCACGATTTCTACGTCTTCCTGAACGCCGAGACCCAGGAAATCAATGTGGTCTACGAACGCAACCACGGCGGCTATGGCCTGATTCAACCCCGGCAGCCCAACGGTAATGGGGTGAAGGGGGCAGCTCGCGACCTGGCCAGCGTCCCCAGCCGCGGCTAAGGGCTAGGGACGGTTCACCATTCCCCCTAGAGGGGGTCAACGGTCATGGTGATGACGGTCTCCAGGGATTCCCCTGGGGGAATGGTGAGCAGATAGTTGCCGGCGTTGAGGGCATTGCGGGGGCCAGTCCAGGGTTCCAGACAATAAAAGTCCTTGCCGTTAACGGCCCAAAACACCAAGGTGGAGTAATGGTCATCAAACTCCACGGTGAGGCGGGTTTGGCAGCCGCGATCGCAGACCGTCGCCGATCGCCCCGTCAGGTTGATAAAGGCGAAATCAATCTCCTCCTGATCAAAGTCAAAGTGGCCCCCAAAGTCATGTACCCTGGGCTCTCCCTTCACTTGATACTGACGGCTGGGTAGATCAACGGTCAGCAACGCCTTGTCAGCTACGGCGAAATAGGGATGGATGCCGGTGGAAAAGGGCATGGGGGTGGCGGAATGATTGTGGTGGCGCTGCCGCAATTCTAAGCTACGGCCCCGTAGGGTATAGGTATAGTCGAGGGTAAACTCGAAGGGATAGACGGGTCGGGTGTGGTCATCGCTGGTCAGGGTAACGGTGAGGCTAGCCCCCGCTGCCGTAGATTGCTGGGTGACGGTCCAGGGCAGACTGCGGGCGAAACCATGCTGGGGTAGGGAATAGGTCTGGCCCTGCAGCTGGTAGGTGTCGTTCACCAGATTGCCGCAGATGGGAAACAACAGGGGAATTCCCCCCCGGACGGAGAGGCTGGGGTCCTTGAACCGGTCCTCATCCAAATAAAAGATCTCCTTCCCCCCGACCTGCCAGTGGGTGACAATCCCACCCCGGCCAGGCACCACCCAGGCCACCGCCTTCTCCTCAGGGTCCTCCAGGCGGTAGGTGGGGTACTGATTCTGCTCAAGGGTAATGGTGGCCATGGGAGTGATGCCTGCAACAACTGTTTTCAGCTTGCCACAGAATGGTTAAGGCCCGATAGAGGGGGTTAGGTTTGTCTCTCCCCTAGACCTACCGATAGCCCCTCAATGCTCAAAAATTCCGGTGAACTGCAACAGGTCCAGGCTGACCAGGGTGGGTAGGCAGGCAGAGCAATCCTGGGCCAGCTGGTGGCGTCCCTCCCGCTCTAGCATGGCCACCAGGGTAGTGTAGACCGAATGCAGGTAGCGAACATCATTGGCGGCGTAGTGCAGTTGCTCCTCAGACAGGTTGAGGGCATTGCCCCAGTCCGAACTCTGGGCGGTTTTATCCAGTTCAATTCCCTGCAGCTCCTTGATCACATCCTTGAGGCCGTGCTTGGGACTATAGGTACGCACCAGTTTACTGGCCATCTTGGTACAAAACACCGGCACCACCTGAATACCCAGGTGGTGCCGCAGGGTGGCCAGATCAAAGCGGGCAAAGTGGAAAATCTTCAGGCTCTGGGGGGCTTCCAACAGCTGCTGTAGCCGGGGAGCGGCGGTTTGCCCCGGGGCAATGCGCACCACGGTAACCATACCCTGGGGGTCCGCCAGTTGGACCAGACAGAGCCGATCTCGGTGGGGAATCAACCCCATGGTTTCGGTGTCACAGGCTATGGCGCTGGCCTGGAGGTAACGCTCCAGGCGATCGGTGGGGAGATCCCCATCACAAATCTGAAAGTGGTCGGTCATGTCCTCATCCTCCTACCCTGGGATTGCCATGGGTAACCCGTCCATCGCCCCTACGCCGCCGAGGGGCAGAGGTCCGCCAGCAAGCAGGCCTGACAGTTGGGCCGCCGCGCCATGCACACCGCCCGACCGTGGTAAATCAGCCGAATCGACCAATTTTCCCAGTCGGGCTGGGGCAGCAACTTGATCAAATCCTGCTCAATTTTAGCGGGATCCTGGTGTTTAGTCAGCCCCAACCGTTGACTGAGGCGCTTAACATGGGTATCCACCGTCACCCCGGCGTTAATGCCAAAACCATGGGCCAGCACCACATTGGCGGTTTTACGGGCTACCCCCGGCAGGGTGAGCAATTCCGCCATGGTCTGGGGCACCTCCCCCCTAAACTCCTGGACAATTTTGCGACAGGCGGCCTGGATATTTTTGGCCTTGTTGCGGTAGAACCCGGTGGATTTTACTAATTCCTGTAGATCCAGGAGATCGGCCTCCGCCAGGGCCTGGGCATTGGCGTAGCGCTGGAAAAGGGCCGGAGTCACCTGATTCACCCGCTCATCGGTACACTGGGCGGAGAGGATGGTGGCCACCAGCAGTTGCAGGGTGGTGGTGTAGTTTAGGGAGCAGGTGGCATCAGGATAAAGGTCCTGCAGGCGTGCCAGGATTTCCCGAGCTCGCTGAGCTTTGCTGGAGCGACGCTGGGCCACTATTGCCCCAGATTTTGAAAGATTTCTAGCTGACTGGTGTCCCGCACGATCAGAAACACCCCCAGCCCCAATAACAGCACCAAGCCAGTTTGCATGACATTTTCCTGCAGGCGATCGGGCAGGGGCTTGCCCCGCAGGGCCTCTACCAGCAGAAAGGCCAGCTGACCTCCGTCCAAGGCCGGTAAAGGCAAAATATTAATAATCGCCAGATTAATACTGATGATGGCGGTGAAGGGAAACAGCATGGCCAGGCTGGACTGAGCCAGGTCCGCCCCCTGTTCGACAATTTTCACCGGCCCAGCCACCTGACTGGCCATTTCACTGAAATTGGTCACCAACTGGGTAAACCCCTGGACGGTGCGAATCAACATGTCCTGAAATTCCTGGGCTGCCAGACTGAAAACCTCGAAGGGCTGGCGGGGGCGACGGTAGCCAAAGTCACCGTTGCGCTGCAGCTGCACCCCAATCACCGCCGTGCCATCGGCCCCGACCGTCGGAGTGACTGCTACCTTAAGGTTACGACCGCCTCGCTGCAGGGTGAGCTGCACGGGCTGGTTGGGGTTAGCCTGAATTACCTGAATAAACTCAGGAATGGTAGTCTCTGTGGCCCCTAGGGGTTGGCCGTTGACCTGGGTTAGCACATCACCAGGGCGAATACCGGCCTTGGCGGCGGGGGAGGTCTCCGCCATCACCTGGGGCACCAGGATACCCGGCTGGGGATTGAAGGTTTCGGGAATGCCGACAGTGGTGAACTGGGCCACAAACACCAGGTAGGCGAACACCAGGTTGGCAATTACCCCGGCGCTAATCACAATGGCCCGGTCCAAAATCGGTCGGTTTTTGAGCAGGTTGGGGTCGTTAGGGGGAATCGGGCTGTCGGGATCATCGTCGGGAAACCCCACAAATCCTCCCAGGGGAATGGCCCGTAGGGAATATTCGGTACGAGGTCCCTGGTAACGCCAGAGAATTGGGCCAAAACCGATGGCAAAGCGATTGACATGGATGCCCTGCCAGCGAGCCGCCAAAAAGTGACCAGCCTCATGGACGGCCACCAGTAACGCAATGACTGCGATCGCAGCAAGAACGGACATAACCCAATTTAACCCGTGCTAATAGTTTTCTTATTCTAACCCCCGGAACCCACCCGCGGGGCGACCGGGGGGAAAGCCGAGGTCGGTTGCAGGTATTGGCGGAAAAAGGCCACCTGTAACTGGGCCGCCAGGTATTGAAACTCCGGATTGATCAGACTGTGGCCCAGGCCTTCAAACTCATATAGGGTCACCGGCACCCCCGCCGCCGCGATCACATCGTGAAAGTTACGCACCACCGCCAGTTGTAAAAAGTCCTCAGCACCGTGGAACAGTAGGGTCGGAGTACGAATGGCCGTGGCCTGGTAGAGGGGGGAGTCCCGTTGATAACGCTGGGGATCTTCCATGGGGGTTTGGCCCACCAGGTAGGCGAGCAGAGCCCCGTAGCCCAGTTGCCATTCGGTGAGGGTGTCGAGTAAGGAGCACTGGGGGTTGGCGGCGGCCACCAGACGGGGAAAGCGGCTGATCAGCTGAGCGCTGTAGTAGCCGCCGTAGGAGCAGCCGGTCACCCCCACCTGGCCCGCCCCAGCCCAACCCCGCTGTACCATCTGCTGAATCACCAGGGCCCCCTCAGTAATGTCGAGCTGGCCAAAGTTCTCCTGGTCCGCCAGGCGTCGGAAAAAAGTCGGACCAAAGCCCTCCCGCCCGGAGAGGGGCACCACCAGAACCGGTAAGCCAAAGTTGGGCAGCAGGTTGAGGGGGGTCTCCACACTGGCGCCAAATTGGTTGGCCATGGTCAACCCTGGGCCTCCTTCCTGCCAGAGAATGACTGGTCCCGGGGCCGGTGGGAACGGTCGCCCCGCCGGTTGGATCAGCAACCCCGGGAGATTGCCCTGGGGCGTGGTAAAACTGACCTGATCAGCTCGCACCTGGTTAAGGCTAGCCAGGTCTTGGTTGATCTGGGTAAGGGGCCGGGGCCTTTCCCCATCCCCCATATCCAGGCTGAATAATTCCGGCACCTGGGTGACGGAGGCAAAGCCGTAGATCAAGGTATTGCCATCGGCACTGGGGGTGAGGGATCGGGGGTCCACCGTGCCGGAGGGTAGGGGCAGGGGTTCCAGGTCCTCCCGGCGGAGGTGATAGATAAACAGGTGGCGATCCAGACCCGTAGCCGCCCAAAACAGCAGGCGATCGCCATCCAAAAACTGCCCTTGGGATTCTATGGGCCCCTGCAGAGCAGGAGCATCGATGGTGGCCTGCAGCTGGCCCTGGCGATCGTAGACCTGGTAGTAGGCCGACTCGGGAAAGGCATAGGTGGGATAGGGGCGACCCTGGACCGGAGCCGGTCGGTAGCGCTTCACCAACAGTTGCTCGCCATCGGGGCTGAGGCTGGCGGCCCCCCAGCCATCGCCATCATCGGTGGACACCCCCAGGGACACTGGTGAGTTCTGGGGCTTAGTCAGGTCAAACCACCGTACCTGATTCTGCTGGTGCAGTGGGTTAGCCTGGGACGCTAACCGGCCCAGGGCGTCCTGCATCAGGGGACTGGCTAAACTGGGATTGTTGGGGCTGCGATTGTAGAGCTGGGCCTCCTCAGCCGCACTGATCACCAGGGCCATTCCCTGACCTTGGGCCGACCATACCGGTGCCTGCACCCCCACCCCCCGGGGCAACCGGGCCATCTCCATCCGCTCCAGGGAGGGCAGCAGCACCCGGTACACCCCATCGGTCTCCCCCTCGTAGAGGCGGATCACCAGTTGGGAAAAATCCGGGGAAATACCCAAAATTTGACCACTCTCCTCCTGCTGAGGGTAGATCTGGGTACGGGAGACTAACCCACTACGGCGGTTCAGAGTGATCATCTCCCAGGGACCAAACACATCCTGCTGAACCGTCCGCAGGGTATGGGGGTCAAGCCAGCGCAGGGGCAGAACCGGATCCACCAACTCATTCTCCAGGGCGGGAGCGGGGGTCAGGTGGCCATGCCTGACATCTAAAAAATAGAACTGGCGGGTATTGGGATCGATGGGGCTGGTGGAGGCCACCACCAAGGTGGATCCATCCGGACTCAGGGTGCTCAACACCTGGGGATACCGCGCCCCTAGCAAACCCTTTAACCGTTCCTGTTCCGCTGGCGCCAGGGGGCCCGGGGGGAGGTCGCTATAGCCAACGGGAATAATTTCAGCGCCGCTGGAGCCGACCATGATCAGCGCCGCCAGGGTGAGGGGAAAAACCGGTGGAAAAAACTTCATTAGTGCCCGGACAACCTCCCTAGGGGGTTGAAAAGTATAGCTATAGTCTCCTGCCTAGTCCCAGGGTAACACCCGATGATCCCTGCCCCAGCCTGCTTAGCACAGGCCAACTCCCGTGGGTAGAATGGCTGGCGGCGAGATAACCTTAAGGAAGCCACTACCGCCATGCCCGTGATTCAAGAGTTTCAGATTTCCATTACCCCGGTACTGGGAGCCCGAGATCCAGACAGCTATCTGGTCCGCACCGAGGCGGTGGCCAAGGGGGTACCCCTGGCGGAAACCCAGGTGACTTGGCCGGTGGCGACCTGGCTGGAGGAGACTACCCGCCTCTCCCAGGACCCTCTGCAACAGTTGCTTACGGCGGCAGCTGGCGATCGCTGGCCCCACCCTACCGAAACCAATCCTAGCCTGGCCCTAGGCCAGGAACTCTACCAACAACTATTTCAAGGGCGTCTACGGGATAGTTGGCTAGCCGCCCAGGGAGTTGCCCACCACCGACAACAGCCCCTACGCCTGCGCCTGGGCTTTAAAGATAGCCGCCTACAACGCCTGCCCTGGGAACTCCTCTACGGCGACGATCGCCCCCTGGCCACAGGCATGGATATTACCCTCTGTCGCTACTATGATGCCCAAAATGCAGTTGACCTGACCAGCCTACCGGCCCTACCTCAGCCCCCCAGCCCCCTGGAGATATTGGTGGTGATCGCCGCCCCCCACGACCAGGAACGGCTGGCCCTGACCTATGAAATCGAGCACCTGCAACGGGAGCTGGAAACCCCTGGTCCCGCTAGTTACGGCCAGAGTCCAGGCCGGTTGGGCCCGGCAGAGCCCATTCCCATCCACCTGACCCTGTTACTGCAGCCAGACCGGAGTGAATTGGTCGCCGCTCTGGAACAGGGTAGCTTCCGGGTATTGCACTATGCTGGCCACAGCGATGTTAGTGATAGCGGTGGTGACCTGTTTTTGGTGAATCGCCACACCGGACTGACAGAAACGCTCAGTGGAGAAGACCTGGCGGGGCTGCTGGTTAACAATGGCGTCTGGCTAGCCGTGTTTAATTCCTGCCGAGGGGCCTATGCCGATGAGAGTTCCTCCGGTTGGCATGACCAAAACCTGGTCCAGGCCCTGGTCAACCGGGGGGTGCCAGCGGTAATTGCCATGGCAGAGCGGATTCCCGATGATGTGGCGATTACCTTCACCCAACTGCTCTACCGTAATCTACGCCAGGGCTACCCCATTGACCTTTGTCTCAGTCGCGTGCGCCAGGGGTTAACCAGCAACCATCGCCTTTTACCCCGACTGTATCTGCGTCCCGGCTTTGATGGCTATTTTTACGCCACCGATGCCCAACCCCCGGACCATCCGTTCAATGAATGGCTACCCTTAGATGGCCTGCTACCGCTGCCCGACTACGGAGACGACCCAGAAATTGCCGATCTGGCCAAGGATTTGTTTGCCGGTGCCAGTTTCCCTATCCTCCGTCCCTTGATCGGCGATGAAGAATCACCTCCAGAGTCAGAGCTGGCGTCTGGGCCATCAGACCAACTGGAGGGTCATGCCCCCCCGGCGGAACCCTCCCTCCCCCCGACTATGCCCCCAGATCCGGAGCGGTTGCCCGAGCCAGAGGTTACCACCGCGATGCTGGGGGACTGGGCCACCGCCCCACCGGGCCTGCCGGCCCCGTCGAGTCAGCCCTCGGCCACCCCCCATCGCCCTATCCCTGGTCTTTCCCTGACCCAGCGGCGGTGGCGGTGGGCGGGGGTAGGCCTGGCCAGTCTAGTAGCCCTGATCGGCCTGCTTCTAATGGTACCCCGCTGGCGATCATCCCCCCCCGAGTCAGGGCTAGCCATAGCACCCTCAGAATCCTTCAATGAGCCCCTTCGCCCCAGCGGTGAAGCCACCCTAAAGGCCCTCAAAGCCCTGAACAACCAGGATCTGAATCGTACCCGTCGGTTGCTAGAGCAACAACTGGATCAGGGGGATCTGAGATCGGTGCAGGCCGTGCTTGGCGCCGCCCAACCTCACCAATTAGAGGCCCCTGACCTGGCCTTTATCCAGGGCCGCTTAGCCTGGCAACAGAGCCGCCTGGAGGGGGCTGAGACTAGCCCTAACGATGCACTGCGGGCCTGGTTACAGGCCACCCAGGCCCAGCCCGATTTTCTGGAGGCCTGGGTGGCCCTGGGGTTTGCCCACTACGTCCTGGCCGACTATGACCAGGCCCAGGGGGCCTGGCAAACCGCCTTGGATCTAGATAAGGAGCAGCTTCGTCGTCTTGACCCGAATGGTCAACAACGGGTAGCTTCCCCCTATACCGTCAATGCTATGGCGGGTCTAGCCATGGTTAACTACCGTCAAAGTGAGGAAACCATCGACGCCGATCAAGGCCGTCTTCGGCAGGCCGCCGCCAACTATCTTTTGCTGGTTACCAGTGCTGACCCAAGTATTCTTGACCCCAGTGTGCTGAGCCAGCGCTGGCTATGGACAGCTCCCCTGATTCAGGAATGGCAAACCTACCTGGGGCAACTCAGGGGCCGTTAGCCAGTCTGTTCCCATCGCCACCGGGCCGCCCCCATCCTAGGGACAGGGAATTTACCACCACCGTCACTGAGCTAGCGGCCATCAGCCCTGCTGCCACCACTGGGCTGAGGCCAATCCCCGGGGTGGGTAGTAATAGGCCCGCCGCCAGGGGGATCATCACCAGGTTATAGGCAAAGGCCCAGGCCAGGTTCTGACGAATCTTGGCCACCGTAAGCTGGCTCAGCTTCAGGATCTCTACCAGGCCAGACAGGTGATCGGTCATGAGAATGACATCAGCAGTTTCCACCGCGATATCGGTACCGGAGCGGAGACTAATGCCGACATTGGCCTGGGCCAGGGCGGGAGCGTCATTAATGCCATCCCCGACCAGGGCCACCTGGTGACCCTGCTGCTGCAACAGTTGCACCTGCCCTAGCTTGGCCTGGGGAGACATTTCCGCCTGCACCTGGTCGGGAGAGAGATGGATCTGCTCGGCGATCGCCTGGGCAACGGCGGCGCAATCGCCAGTCAACAGAGTTACCCCCAGGCCCCGTCGCTGGATTTCTTCCACCACCTCCACCGCCTCTGGGCGCAGGCGATCGGCCAGGGCGATCAACCCTAGCAGCTGGCCGGCCATACCCAGGTAAAGAGCGGTTTGACCACTGGACGCCAGGTGATCAGCTTGCTGTCGATGACCAGCCTCAACCGCCACCCCCTGCTGGACCATCCACCGATCATTGCCCAGGGTCACAAGGGCAACCTCGCCGCGCCAGGTAACCTGGGCTTTCACCCCCAACCCTGGATGGTTTTCCCAATCCCTAGCCGGAAGCAGATCGATGCCCTGTTGGGCGGTGGCGGTGGTCAGGGCCAGGGCCAGGGGATGGCGAGCCCCGGTCTCGAGGGTGGCCGCCAGTTGTAGTAACTCTGCAGGCTGCAGGTCGGGCTGCAGCGTCACCACCTCGGTCACCTCGGGCCGCCCCTGGGTGAGGGTGCCGGTTTTATCAAAGACAACCCAATCCACCCGTTGAAGAGCTTCTAAACTATCTCCCCCCCGGATCAGCAACCCCCGCTCGGCCCCCAGTCCCGACCCCACCAGGATGGCAGTGGGGGTGGCCAATCCCAGGGCGCAGGGACAGGCCACCACCATAACGGCGATAGCCAACTTTAAACTCACCAACAAGTGGGATGAGGCCATGGTCATGGTGTGCCCCTGATGGGCCACGCCTAGCACTGTCCCCATCACCCCCGGCCAGTGGGCCAAGCCAAACCCATACCAAAACAGAAAGGTGAGTAGGGCCAGGCCCAGAATACCGTAGGTGAAAAAGCCGGCAATGGCATCGGCCAACCGTTGCACTGGGGCCTTTCGGGCTTGGGCCGTCTCCACCAGCTGCACCATCTGGGCCAGCTGGGTGTGCTGGCCCGTACCGGTCACCTGCAGCACCAGGGTACCGGTCTGGTTAAGGGTGCCGGCCGCCACCTGTTCCCCCGGCTGCTTGGCCACCGGGGTGGACTCCCCCGTCAACATTGACTCATCTACATTGGACTGCCCCAGCATCACCTGCCCATCAGCGGGAACTTTCTCGCCGGGTAAAACCTGCAGCCAGTCCCCGACCTGGAGATAACTGGCTGGCACTTGGACCCCGACCTGGGCGGTTTGCACCTGGTCAGGATCGGCGATCAGCCGGGCCACAGTGGGCTGGAGTTGCACCAGCGATCTCAGGGCCCTGGCCGCATGAAAGCGGGCTCGCTGCTCTAGGGTACGGCCTAGCAAAATAAAGCTAAGCAGCATCACCGGCTCATCAAAGAAACATTCCCAGCCCAATTGGGGCCAGGCCAGGGCCACCAGGCTGGCCAGGTAGGCGCTCCCACTACCCAGGGCCACTAGGGTATTCATATTGGGAGTCAAACGTCTGAGCCCCTGCCAGCCCTCTAGAAAGATGGACCGGGCTGGCCCCACCAGGGTTAGGGTAGCCAGCAGAGCGTGGAACCAAAGATCACTAAGCACGGGTAGAGTCAGCCAACCCAGGTGCTTGAGATGGCCCAGGCTGGAGAGCAATAATAGGACAATGGCCACCGCCAATCGGCCTTTTTGTTGCTGCTGTTCGGCCTGTTGTCGGCTGACCCAGGCCTGCAGATCCACCAGCGGCGCCTCCACCTGCCTGGCTATCCCTTCAAAACCAGCCCGCTTCACCTGCTCCACCAAGTCTTCAGCGGTTACCCGATCGGTCTCAGCGATGACCACCGCCACCTCGGTGATCAGGTTTACACTAGCGGATACCACCCCCTCTACCCGGGTGAGCTGTTTTTCCACCGCCTGCACACAACCGGCGCACTTCATGCCTCGGACATCGAGTACCAGGGTCTGGCGACTAGGGGCAGCAGTTGGGGGGACGATCGGGGAATCAAGCACAGCCATGGTCAGGGGAGGAAGGAGGAGAAAGCGATTAGGCCTCAACCGTCAGAACTCAGGAGCCGGGGGCCCCGGCCAATATCAGAGGCCTAGAGCCTAAGGGCAGCACTGCCCATCCCCACAGACCGGGTAGGCGGAGCGATACAGGGTTTGGCGTTGACCAAAGAGGGCGTAGCGGCGATCGCGAACGTAGACATAGATTTGGTCACCTAACGGTTTCAGCCAGGATGCTCGATAGCCCTTCACCAGGCTATCGGCCAGGGGTAAGAGCTGAACAATCGCCTCAGCCGCCTCGCTCCCCTGCCAGCGTTGGCTAGGGTCAGCTTGGTTGAGCACAATCATACCAGCCTGGCCATCGGCGGGGGTGAGGCCATAGCGGGCCAGGGCAACCCCATCCTGCATGGGGATATACTGAAAACGCAGACCCCCGTCCAGGGTCTCCAGGGAACGCACCATGTTAACACAAAGATTACAATGGCCATCATAAATGACGCTGTACATAGGGATTAAACCATTGGATCGCCATGCCTTCTATTATTGCGCAAGTACCCTCGACCTAGGTGAAAATGCTTTATTTTAATCAAAGGTATAGAAAATCCATTGACCCATAAACAAGCCTATCTACCAGCGACAAAAAATGGTTGTAAAAAGACTTTTGGATGGACGCTTTCAGTTTATTCGAGCGGTCAGCACAAAGCATTACACCAAAACCTATCTGATGCTGGATCAAAGTGATCCAGCCAAGGGTAGGTGTATTGTCAAGCGATTGCAGTTACCCACGGATGATCCGGTAACGTTCAAATTCATTCAAGAGCTTTTAGATAGGAGAATTCAAACCTTACAAAGACTACCGGAGGATCAGCAGCTAGAACAAAAGAAAGCTTTAGTATGGGAAGGTAATGGGCTCTACTGGATTAGGGGTTATATTCCAGGTCGTGGTCTACAGCAAGAACTCTCCACCCGTCAAGCCCAACCTGAACCGCAGGTCCGGGGGTTTTTAATTGAGGTATTAACCATCCTAGAT
>JBEIUS010000067.1:0-16169 GCA_040374235.1 Leptolyngbya sp.
AGTCATGGTCATGATGTAAAAATGCAGGTTTAGGTTTACAGAGGTGGTCATCAGGGGCTAAAAAACTAGGGATGACCGGGTATGTATATTCTTACCTTAACCGAACTGTTACGGTTTGTAAAGGAGGGATCTCAAGGAAACAGGAAGGCAGACGGGTGGCAGCGCTCCAGGCGGACATCTTCTAATATCCGTTTACCCCCCCCTCCGTAACTGATTGGATAGGCAGGGGTAGGGGGGTTAATCCGAGGTCAGGCTGAGCAACTCAACCCCAGTTCTATCCACCTGATCAAGCAACTGGGAGATGGTTAAGCCGGAGCGGGGGTCCATCAGATCCGGGGCGATGGCCGCCAGGGGCACCAGGACAAAGGCCCTCTCCGCCATCCGAGGATGGGGGATGATCAGATCCGCCGTCTCCAGGACCAGATCACCGTAGAGCAGCAAATCCAGGTCCAGGGTGCGGGGCCCCCAGCGCTGTTGACGCACCCGACCAAACTGGTTCTCGATCGACAACAGGGTAACTAACACCGCCTGGGGAGACAGGGTCACCTCCAGGAGGGCGCAGCCATTCAGGTAATCGGGCTGGGCCGATCCCAGGGGACTGGTTTGATACCAGGGGGACACCTTCAGTAGGGTGATGCCGGGGGTTTGGGCCAGGTGCTCCAGGGCGGATTCCAGAATATTTAGAGAATCCCCCAGGTTGCTACCCAGGGCAATGGCACAGGGGGTCCCAGGGGGCCGACTCGGCTGATCGGTCATGGGGTTTACAAGCCTCGTTTCTACTTTGTCCTCAGTCGGTATGATCGGGGTGCTCAGGGCGGCAGCCTGGTCCAGGTAGGCCTCCATCAGCCAGTCCTCCCCCACCTGGCGATGGGTTACCTGGTTGAGGCCGATGGCCGATGCCATGTGGGTAATGCCCAGGTCCCCCAGGGGGGTGGGGGCCTGGGCTCCGCCAATCAGCTTGGGGGCGATAAAGGCCCAAACCTTATCAATCACCTGATCGGCGATCGCCTGGGCCGCCAGGGTACCGCCGCATTCCCACAGCACCGTCGCACAACCCCGCTGGTAGAGGTGATCGGTGACCTGGGCCGGGCTGAGGGGCTCCTGGATCACCACCTCCACCCCCAGTTCCCTCAGTCTTTCCACCTGCTGCGGATCCGCCATGGCGGTGGTAAACACCAGGGTGGGGGCGACATCGGTACTCCAGAGCTGGGCGGGAATCGGTAAATCCAGACGACGACTCAGCACCACTCGCCTGGGGTTGTGGGGGCTTTGGCCATGGGTCGTAAGCTGGGGGTTGTCGCAGCGGACGGTGTGCCCCCCTACCACGACGGCATCGCAACTAGCCCGCAGGCGATGTACCTCCGCCCTGGCAACGGGACCGGTAATCCACTGGCTGTGGCCGGTGCTGGTGGCAATCTTGCCATCCAGAGTCATGGCGTATTTCCAGAGGCCCAGGGGGCGATGACGGGTGATTCGATGGATAAAGCCCTCATTCAAGCGGCGGCATTCCGCCTCCGCCACCCCCACCCGCACCTCCAGCCCCGCCGATCGCAGTCGTTCCAGGCCGCTGCCCGAAACCCGGGGGTCGGGGTCCACCATGCCTGTCACCACCCGGCGAATGCCCGATCGCAGAATGGCCTCGGTGCAGGGCGGGGTGCGGCCGGTGTGATTACAGGGCTCTAGATTCACGTAGAGGGTACCCCCCCGGGCTCGGTCCCCTGCCGCCCTTAGGGCAAAGACCTCGGCATGGGGCAGGCCAACCCCCGGATGGAACCCTTCGCCGACCTTTTCCCCCTGGTTCACCACCACCGCCCCCACCATGGGGTTAGGGGCGGTTTTGCCCATGCCTCGCTGGGCCAATTCCAGACAATACCTAAGCCAATGGGCATCGCTGGGATCATCAACTGAATTGGGCTGGATCAAGGACCACCTCCCTCCACCAAGCAAGTACTGGCCAGGATGACCATGGCTGCTACACTAAGCCTATATCCTAGACGAGTGTGCGCGAGTGACTGTCATTCCTGCCTTTGATGTAACCGAGCAGTTCCAAACCCTGGGACCCGATATTAACCGGGCGGTGGCCGCCGTGCTGGCCTCAGGACAGTATATTAATGGCCCGGCAGTCGAGGCCTTTGCCCATAGCTTTCAGGAATACGTGGGTACCGAGCACTGCGTGGTGTGCAACTCTGGCACGGATGCCCTCTACCTGGCCCTGCGGGCTCTAAATATCGGCCCAGGCGATGAGGTGATTACCCCCTCCTTTACCTTTATTGCCACCGCCGAGGTGATTAGCGCCGTGGGGGCTACGCCGGTGTTTGTGGATATCGATCCGGACAGCTTTACCCTGGATTGTGCCAGGTTGGAGTCGGCTCTCAGCGATCGCACCCGGGCCATTATGCCCGTCCATCTGTTTGGCCAACCGGCGGACCTGGAACCCATCTTAGACCTGGCCCAGCGCTACGGCCTGGCGGTGGTAGAAGACTGTGCCCAGGCCACTGGTGCTCTATGGCAGGGGCAGTCGGTGGGTAGCATCGGCCAGGTGGGGTGCTTTAGTTTTTATCCCACCAAAAATCTGGGGGGCTGTGGGGATGGGGGCGCTATCACCACCAACGATGGTGATCTGGCCGCCACCATGAAGATGCTGGGGGAACACGGCAGCCGCGTGAAATACCATCACGAGGCGATCGGCATTAATAGTCGCCTCGACTCGGTTCAGGCCGCCATCCTGGCCATCAAACTAGGGCATCTAGAGGGCTGGAACCAACGGCGCCGCCAGATCGCCGCCGCCTACCAGCAGCAGCTGAGTGACCTGGAGGAGGTGATTTGCCCCCAACAGGGGGGCGTTGGCCAGGGGGTCTGGAACCAATACACCGTTAGGTTAACCGGGGCCACCGCCGCCGGTGGTCAGCGGGATCGGGTACAACAGCTGCTACGCCAGGCCGGCGTGATCACCGCCGTCTACTATCCCCTGCCTCTGCACCTGCAGCCGGTTTACCGCCATCTCGACTACCACCCTGGGGATCTACCCGCCTCCGAAACCGCCGCCCATCAGGTCCTTTCCCTACCCATGTTTCCCGAGCTGCGGGTTGACCAACAGCAGCGGGTGGTGGCGCAGTTAAAGACCGCCCTGGTGGAGGTGGGCCTAACCGCAGCGGTGGCTAGCGGTATCAGCTAGGCAGGGGAGAGGAAGACAGGGTTTAGGGTAGGCAGGATCCTAACCAGGTTGATCAATAAACGGGATCAGCCCTCCAATCCCAAAGTTGTTTGTAGTTTTCTATACTATGGTTAAGGATCTAAGGAGTGCTAGTTTCCTTACCGTTTTTCATGGGTGACCTGGGCTATATCCAACTAGGGTCTAACCTGGCTTGGTCGGGTATAACCTCAGTTCCGGGGCACCTGCTGACCACCTATGAAAACCCTGAGCCATCCCCCATCCATGGGCGCCCCAGGGCTCTGACGACGACAAGACGACAATCTGTTCCCAGCTAGAGGTGTTGGTGCGGTGACAGCTATAGATCCCGGTTCCCTGCAAACCTATGACCCCCTGGTCATAGACCGCTACTACCGCTGGCGATTTTGGACCGTAGGCTGGCGCATCCTGCAAATTCTCTGGTGGTTGGGCACCTTTGTACTGGGCTTGCAGAGCGATCGCTGGTTTGGCCGAGAAGCCCAAAACCAACCTCGCCGGGCGGCCCAACTGCGCCAGGTGTTAACCGATCTGGGCCCCACCTTTATTAAGGTGGGGCAGGCCCTGTCTACCCGTCCCGACCTGGTGCGTAAGGATTTTCTGGAGGAGTTGATCAAACTGCAGGATCAGCTCCCCCCCTTCCCCACCCCCCTGGCCCGGGCCATCATTGCATCCGAGTTGGACCGCAGCCCTGAAGAAATTTTTAGTTCCATCTCCCCTGCCCCCGTGGCCGCCGCCAGCCTGGGTCAGGTCTACCGGGCTCGGTTGTTTTCCGGGGAGGAGGTGGCGGTCAAGGTGCAGCGGCCTAACCTCCGCCCTATGATCTGTCGCGATTTGTTCCTGATGCGCTGGGCCGCCAGCTGGTTGGGTCGGTTTTTGCCCCTTAACCTGGGCCATGACCTCACCCTGATTGTCGATGAGTTTGGTACCAAATTGTTTGAGGAAATTGATTACCTCAACGAAGGACGCAATGCGGAACGCTTCGCCGAGAATTTTAAAACCGATGTCACGGTGAAGGTGCCCCGCATTCACTGGTCCTACAGTACCCATCGGGTCCTCACCCTGGAGTGGATCGAGGGCTGCAAATTGATTGACGTGGAAACCATTGCCGCCGCCAACCTGGATCGCGATCGCCTGATTGAAATTGGGGTTACCTCAGGGTTGCGACAACTGCTGGAGTTTGGCTTCTTCCACGCCGACCCCCACCCTGGCAACCTGTTTGCCATGGCCGATGGTCGCATGGCCTACATTGACTTTGGCATGATGGATCAGCTCAACCAGGAGACCAAGGAAACCCTGGTGGATGCGGTGGTCTACCTGATTAATCAGGACTTTGAACGACTGGGCCAGGCCTTTGTCAAACTGGGTTTCCTGACCCCGGAAACCGAGCTAGGGCCAATTATTCCCGCCCTTCAGCGCGTCCTAGGGGACACCATAGGGGCTAAGGTGCGGGACTTTAACTTTAAGACCATTACCGATCAGTTTTCCGAGCTGATGTACGAATACCCCTTCCGGGTACCCGCCAAGTTTGCCCTGATCATCCGCTCCCTGGTTACTCAGGAGGGTTTAGCCATGAGCCTTAACCCCGACTTTAAGATCGTTGATGTGGCCTATCCCTACGTGGCTCGTCGCTTATTGCTGGGGGAAACCCCCAGCCTGCGGCAGCGGTTACTGGAGGTGCTGTTTAAGGATGGTCAGCTACAGTGGCAGCGGCTGGAAAATATGCTGGCGATCGCCCGCAGTGACACCAACTTTGATGTTCTCCCCACCGCTGGCATGGGCCTGCGTTACCTGATGTCCGAAGAGGGCAGTCGCCTACGGCAGCTGATTCTGCTGGCCCTCACCGAAGACGATCGCCTCCACACCGAGGAGGTGCAACGGCTCTGGACCCTGGTGAAGGATGACATCACGGTGAACCGGTTGCTGGGAGCTGCCTGGAGCGCTTTGGCGGATTATTCACTCCAGCAGGCGGAGCAACTGGTGCCGGTGGTGGGAGGACTGCGTCAGGTATGGCAACCCTCCCAGTCCTAAGGGGTCTGACAAAAATGAGGCCTCCCCCGCAGGGGAGGCCAGTGCCCATAATAGGTGCTTCTTAACGATACCGCTTCTTCCGGCGGGCCACCGCCTTGCGCTTCCGTTTCTCCTGAGGGGTTTCAAAGTGGCGACGACGTTTTACCTCAGAAAAAATTCCAGCTTTGGAAACCTGGCGCTTAAAGCGACGTAGCGCTGATTCAATGCCTTCATTTTCGCCAACAACAACTTGAGTCATAGGAAATTGTTTCTTTCTCCTTGATGATAACGCTAGGGATTGGCTAGGGGAAATTTATCCCAGACCAGGGTCAAACCTTCAAAAATCTTTAGATCATCGCTTTCGCCTGGGGACGGTTACGCCACCTCCTGCTATCCCCGGCGGATCTATACAGACAGAAAAACCAAGGACTTATCATCCCTGGGTTCTACCTAGATTACCATGGGTCGACTGGTTTACCCAAGCGGGTCAGAACCCAGGAGCCAGAAGGAACAGTCAAATTTCTGACGATGGTACTGACATTCTATAGCGAATTTCCCTTGAATGAAGTGTATGGCAAGCTGGGGGGCTGAAGCCGAGAAAATTTGTATCTTACTGAACCGAGAACCGCTATCAGTACTTACTTACTTTTGCAGATTTCCAAATTACAGATCTCACAGTATAAATACTGTATAAATAAAGCTATGTTTCCCCAGCCGTTTTGCCCCATCCCCTAACTTAAATTGGTCTTGATGCAACGGGACGGTAGAGGGTTTTGCGAACCTGGGGACAGGGGAGAGGCAGATCGCCTCAAGGGTTGATATTTCCAGAGGGTAAGCTGATGACAGCGGTTAACTTGGTAACTTTAGTAGGGCGCGTGGGCACAGAGCCGGAGGTTAAGTACTTTGAATCTGGCACTGTGTTGTGTAATTTAACCCTGGCGGTGCGTCGCCGATCCAGTCGAGATGAAAAGCCCGATTGGTTTAGCCTGGAGCTGTGGGGCAAGGCCGCTGAAGTAGCGGCCAACTACGTTCATAAAGGTAGTCTGATTGGCGTTACCGGGGCCCTCAAACTAGACTACTGGCAGGACCGAGCTACCGGTACACCTCGGTCAAAACCGGTGATTCGGGTTGACCGGTTAGATCTCTTGGGCTCTCGCCGTGACAATGAAAATGCTACCAGCTATGGTGAGGAAGAGTTTTGAAGTGTACTGAGTCTCAGGATATCTTCAGATCGTGCAGATTTTGATAATTATTTCCGAAAAAGATGCTGATTGTGAAGGCTTGGATGGGTCTTAAATCACCTGATTAGTGGGCTTTAATCACCTGAACGCCCTGGTAGGGGGTATTCCATCTAGGGAAACATTTAAATAGAAGCAGGAAGTCTCCATAGCGGAGGGCAAGGTAAAGCTCTGATTTGAGCATATCCCCTGTTATTATGCGGTGAAGTTAGGTGTGTCTAGAGAGGCTACTAATCATGTGGGTGCTTGCAAGCTTGGCGGGGATGGTGGCTCTAGTCTCTCTCCTGGCAGAAGAGGTTCCAGCTCTGGCACGGTCAGCTGAAGTTGAGCAACGAATCCAACTAGCCCATCCTGATAAATCGTTGGTGCCCGTAGTCCTGCCCAAACCTTCCCCACTGGTGGCGGTGGGTAGCTCCCATGAATTTTTGGAATTGTTAAATGTTGAGCTACAGCAGGGGCAGCCTCGACCGCTCTCTGTGAACAGTTATCTCAATCAGGGCTACACCTATGCCGGTCTGGGAAACCATCGCCAGGCTATCCTGAGTTATCTGCCGGCCCTGGTGCTCGCCCCCGATAATCCTGACGTGCTGACGGCTATGGGGTTAGCCTACTGGCATCTGAATGAACTGGAGAGAGCCGCTTGGTTTCTCCAGCAGGCCCATAGCTATGCACCTGAGCAGCATTATATCTACGTTCTATTGAACACCATTCAGCTGCAGATCGGGTCTTCTGTGGCGGGTACATCACTGTTGCCCCTAAACGCTGCTAATACTCCAGGGAGCTTCAGTTCTCCGGGGGTACTGGAAACCGTGTCGTTCTCGACCCTGCAGCAGGCGGGTGATAATGCCCAGTCATCTGGCAATTTTGCCCTGGCTCAGCGGTTTTATCAACGGGCCATGGTGCTTGATCCTCACAATGCCGAAGTCTATTTGCGGTTAGGTAATAGTTACATGGCCCAACAAGACTATTTAATGGCGATCGTCTCCTATCGTTATTCCGCTGAGCTAGATCCCATCAACCCCGTTCCCTACTACCAGCTGGCTATGGCATTAAAAGAACATAAACGGGATGGGGAAGCTGAACAAGTTCTAGAGAAAGCCCTTGAATTGTTTTCCTTTCAAGGTAATGTTATGGGGGTTGAATTGGTTGAAACAGCTCTCCATAGCTTTAAAACGAATTGAATACTCTAGAAAACACTGCGATGTTACATCCTTTCTCTGCCCTTGTCGCGATTAACCTAACTACCGCCCTTGCTCTGGTCTCAACTGTGCCGGCGCAGGCCCAGTCCTCCAGCCCTTTGAACACCACTCAACGGATTATGGTTACCAACCGGACCCAATCCCAAGGGGCTGATCTACAGGAATCTTTTCCCCAGCTCAGCCAACTATCTCAGCGGCAACCCTCGAGCTTCCCTGACGTGTCGGAGGGTAATTGGGCGGCCGATGCTATCTTCTTCCTCAGTGAGAACTATGGCTGCATCAAGGGTTTCCCGGATGGTACCTATCGAGGAGATGACCCACTCACTCGCAATGCCTTCGCCGCCGGTATGAGCGCCTGCTTCCAGGCCTATAACCAAACGGTGCAACAACAAATGGGTCAGTTTGTTACCCGAGATGATCTGGCGGTCCTATTCCAGGTGTTGTCAGAGATTTTTGATGCTAACCAGATGCAAAATCCTGTTCCTAATCCTGGTATGCTCGAACCAGCTCCCACGGTAACCCCAAAATAAGCTCCGACCAACAGGGTAAATTTCGGACCTCGACGACAGAGTTTGACGAGGTTAAATTAATTTTATTGGGCAAGGCAGGTGAGCTGGAAGATTTATCCAATTGACCTGTTTCTTGGTCCGCTGGGGTCTAGGTATTCTGGCCAAAGTAATTGTTGGAAGAACATGGTAATCTAAAAACAATTTTTTTGGATCGTTATCGCCGTGGTCAACCCTAATGCTGAAATTAGTCGGCTCAAGGAACTGATGCCTGCCTCAGCACGGATGAAAACCAAGCTGATGCTGAGCGATCGCCAGACTGAAGTGATTAAGGCAGAGTTTCCCCGACCCTGGCACCGCAGCCACACCGTCAGCCTCAATCTGGATCGGTGGCAGCAGCTGGGGCTGGCCCAGCGGGATCTGCTGTTTTTGCGGACGGTCTGTTGGCTAGGCCTGGCCAATCTATTGAAGCCCAACTGGTATCAGGCCATGGTGGGGGCCGGTTTACTGGGCGGCGTGGTGGAGCTACTGCAGGGAGATGCGGTGGGTTTATTAGCGGCGGGGGGAGTGACGGGCCTGGCGGTGTGGCAGCTTTGGCGTGGTGTCAAGGGCACCGAGATCGAGGTGGCGGCGGACGATAAAGCCGTCCAGGTGGCCCAGCGCCGGGGCTACGACCAGGGGGATGCGGCCCAGGCCCTGGTGAAGGCGATTGAAGCGGTGCCAGCCCTTGAGGGCCGCCAGGTGTTGACCGTCGGTGAATTGGTACGCTGCCAAAACCTCCGTACCCAGGCGGAGCCGTTGGAGATAGCCACCTCTGGCGGCTATCGGCCCCGCTAGTGGCTGGCCCCGTCGCCCCGGGCTGGCAAGGTTTAGCCCGCCTCTCCTACGACTATCGTTCCGGTACCTCGGTAGCCAGCCAAACCTTTAGCCAGGCCCCCCTGCGGGTGCAGCGATCGCTCTACCCCGAAGGACCCCAGGTTTGCCACACCGTGCTGGTACACACCGCCGGTGGCCTAGTAACAGGGGACCGGTTGAGCCTGGAGGTGACCCTCCAACCCCAGAGCCGGGCCCTGATCACCACCGCCGCCGCCAGTAAGGTCTACGGCAGCGAAGGGGAGGCGACCCCAGATCAGATGGCCCAACAGACCACCACCCTCACCCTGGCCCCCCACAGTTGTCTGGAGTGGTTTCCCCAGGAAACCATCGTTTTTAACGGGGCCCGTTATCGCCAGCACCTGCGGGTTAATCTGGCCCCGGGGGCAGTGTGGTGCGGCTGGGATATCACCCGATTTGGCCGCAGTGCCCGCCAGGAACGGTTTTGTCAGGGGGACTGGCGATCGCAGCTACAGGTTTGGCAGCAGGGGGATGCCCCTACACCCCTCTGGATCGATCCCCAGGCCCTGCTGGGGGGCAGCCCGGCCCTGGAGAGTATCAATGGCCTGGGGGGGCAGCCGGTGGTGGGCTGTTTGGTGCTGGTGGGCCTGGAGTTGTCAGTGGAGCAGGTTCATCAACTGAGATCGCGGCCGGGGGTAGAGGCCCCCGCCCAGGTGGGCATCACCCGGCTACAGCAGGGAGTGGTCTGCCGCTACCGGGGCCCCTCCAGCCAGGGGGCCCGCCAGTGGTTTATGGATCTCTGGCACCAGCTGCGCCCCTGGTATTTAGCCCGGCCGGCCATCCTACCCCGGGTTTGGTTTGTTTAGTGTTCCCTATTCCCTATTCCCTATTCCCTATTCCCTATTCCCTATTCCCTATTCCCTATTCAATTCAAGGGTCGCCTAATTTACGCCCCCTAGGATGAGGCGGTGATCCTCGACAGTGGGTGCCTGGGGCTACAATAGCCCTATGAACTGGCAAGAAAGTTTCTCCATGGCGGCTAAGACCCTGGCCGTCAATCGTCTGCGTAGCAGCCTTACTATGCTGGGCATCATCATTGGCAATGCCTCGGTGATTGCCATGGTGGGTCTGGGGCAGGGGGCCCAGCGATTTATCAATGCCCAGCTAGAAACCCTGGGCCCCAACGTTCTGTTTGTGATTCCTGGTACTCGAGAGACCCGCCAGCTCGGTGCCCTCAACCTACCCCGTACCCTGGTGCTGGCGGATGCCCAGGCGATCGCCGAGCAGGTCCCCGCGGTCACCGGTGTGGCTCCGGAGGCCAGTGCCCGTCAGCTGGTTAGCGTCGGTAACCGCAACGCTAATGTCAACGTGGTGGGGACTAACCCGGATTTTTTAACGGTGCGCAGTTTTGAGGTGGCCAGTGGTCGCTTCCTCAGCGATCTGGACCTGACCCGCAATGCCCAGGTGGCGGTGCTGGGAAATACCTTGAAGGGGCGCCTGTTTGAGAATCAGCCGGCCCTGGGCCAAACCCTGCGGATTGGGGGGGTGACCTTTGATGTGATTGGCATCCTGGAGAAGAAGGGTTCGAACCTGGGCTTGGACTACGATGATGCAGTGTTGATCCCCCTCACCACCCAGGCCAGCCGACTGCCGGGGCTGGAGCGATCGCCCTACGGTATCCAGGTGGCCTTTATCACCGTATCCGCCCGCGATCGCCCCAGCATGGCTACTGCCGAGTTTCAAATTACCAACCTGCTGCGGCTGCGCCACGCCATTACCGACGAGGATGATTTTTACATCAGCAGCCAGGACACCCTGCTCAGCATTGCCAACACCATCACCGGGGCCCTCACCCTGATGCTGGCCGCCATCGCCAGCATTTCCCTGCTGGTGGGGGGAATTGGCATCATGAACATCATGCTGGTATCGGTGCGGGAACGGACCCAGGAAATTGGGCTGCGTAAGGCGATCGGCGCCACCCAGGCGGATATCCTCGGCCAGTTTCTGATCGAGGCCACCATCCTGGCGGCGGCGGGGGGAGTGGTGGGCACCGGCCTGGGGGTCGGTGGAGTGCTATTGCTGGCCGCCCTCACCCCCTTTGATGCCGGCATTTCCCTGGCGGCGATTCTGCTGGCGGTGGGTGTGTCCGGTGGCATTGGCCTGTTCTTTGGGGTGGTCCCGGCTCGCCAGGCGGCCCGCCTCGATCCCATCGTGGCCCTTAGAAGTGCCTGAGAAAAAGTCGGTGAGGGATGGGCCCAAGGGTTTAGCATAGAACCGACCCCTCGAGGATGGTGATGGATGGCCATGGCTGATCGCCCCGATATTTTGTTTTTGGTGCTGGATACCCAACGGTTAGATCGCCTGTCCTGCTATGGCTACGGCCAGTCCACCTCTCCCCACCTGGATGCCATCGCCGCCACCGCCAGCCGCTATACCCAGGCGGTGGCCGCCGCCCAGTGGACCGTACCCTCCCATGCCTCCATGTTCACCGGCCTCTACCCCTCCCAGCACACCATGGTGCAGTCCTACTCGGTGCTGCCGGCGCAGGTACCCACCCTGGCGGAGCGGTTAGCGGCGGGGGGCTACCACACGGCGGGGTTCTGCAACAATCCCCTGGTGGGGGTGATTAACAACGGCCTACGGCGGGGGTTCACCAGTTTTCTCAACTACAGCGGCCTGCTCACCCACCGGCCCAACCAGGCGGGGCGTCAGTCCAGCTGGATAGGGCGCTACCGACAGTGGTTTAAGCGGCAGCTGGCCGGTCTCCTGCAGGGGGTCCAGGATGCCTTCGCCCGCTCCGATACCCTGCTGGCCCTCTCCTTTACTCCCCTGATGGTGCCCCTCTGGCAGACCGCCCTCAGCTTCAAAGGAAACGGGCAAAAGTCCCTGGCGGATACGGCCCAGTTGCTAATCCACCGGCCCGGGGTGGAGGCCGACCAGCCCATCTTCGCCTTCGTCAACCTGATGGGCACCCACATGCCCTACCATCCCCCCCGGTCCTACATTGAGCGCTTTGCTCCCCATGTGCTGGCCGATCGCCGGGCCCAGAACTTTCTGCAGCGGTTTAACAGCGATGTCTACGGCTGGCTGGCCCCCCTCACCGGTGCCCTGGACGATCACCAAAAGCAAACCCTGGATGGCATGTACGATGCCGAGGTGGCCTACCAAGACGTCCTGCTGGGGGACTTTTTTGAGCAATTGGAGCGGGCCGGTCGACTGGATCAGACCCTGGTGATTATTTGCGCCGATCATGGGGAGCACCTGGGGGAGAAACAACTGATGGGGCATAGCCTCTCCATCTACAACGAGCTGGTGCGGGTGCCCCTGATCATTCGGGACCCGTCCCAACCGGCTAGCTGGGGCACCACCGTTGAGCAGGTGGTCTCCACCCGGCGGCTGTTCCATACGGTGCTGGCGGCTGCCGGGCTGGCCAGTGCCGCAGAGCAGCGCTTGGCCCTGGGCCAGCCCACCACCGTCGAGGCTAAGGATGACTACGTTTTTGCTGAGGCTATCCCCCCCCAGAATGTGGTTAACCTGATGCAGAAACGCCAACCGGAACTGGTGCAGCAGCGCCGCTGCGATCGCACCCGCCGGGCCATCTGGATCGGCTCCCACAAGCTGATCGCCGTGGAGGGGGAGGGTACAGAACTCTACGATGTGCTGGTGGATCCCCAGGAGGCCCTGGACCTCAGTGCCATCCTGCCGGAAAACGTGGAGGCGCTGCAGGACTGTCTGCAGGCCTTTGCCCAGCAATCTCAACAACACCTGGCCCAGGCCAGCCTGGTGCGGGCCAGTGGCTACGATGACCCGGAGGTGCAGCGCCGTCTGGCGGACCTGGGCTATCTGGAGGATTAGAGGATTAGGCGATCGACCCATGCCGGCCCCTTAGCCAGAACTTCACCCCCTGTTAACCCGGGGGGCCGGGCCTTGCCCTACAATACCTCCCCATGGATTGGATTAGGACACAACCCATTGCCCACCGGGGCCTGCACCGGGGTCAAACCATCCCGGAGAATTCTTTGCTGGCCTTTGCCGGGGCGATCGCCCAGGGTTACCCGATCGAGCTGGATCTACAGTTGCTGGCGGATGGGGAGTTGGCAGTCTTCCACGATCAAAGCCTGGCCCGCCTCACTGGCCAGGGGGGTACCATTGGTCAGCAAACCCTGGCCAGCTTGAAAGATTACCGGCTTTACGATACGGACCAAACCATTCCCTCCCTGGCGGAGGTGCTGGCCCTGATCGATGGGCAGGTGCCGCTGTTATTGGAAATTAAAAATCAAGGTCGGGTGGGGCCCATGGAGGCGGCCCTGGCCAAAACCCTCAGGGGCTATCGGGGGGAATTTGCGGTCCAGTCCTTTAACCCCCTATCCCTAAACTGGTTCCGGCGCCATGCCCCCGCTATTCGCCGGGGGCAGCTCTCCAGTGGGTATCGGGAGGAGTCCGTGCCCTGGCATCTGGCGGCGGTGCACAGTAACCTACTGTTTAACGGCCTCAGCCAACCCCATTTCATTGCCTACGATCTGAGGTCCCTGCCCAAGCTCTGTACCACCCTGATGCGCCAGGTGGGTCAGTTGCCCCTGATCACCTGGACGGTGCGCAGTGTTGCTGACCAGGCCAAGGCGGAACGGTTTGCCGACAACTATATCTTTGACCCCTACCCCTAAGGGTCCTCTGGCCAGGGCGATGGCTTAAGCTAGGAAGGCATGGTGAGGCTTTGGCCAGGCTAAACCCCACCAGCTTCACCCTCCCTGCGCCGGTGCCCCCCCATGGCTGTGAACCCGAGCCCCTCCCCCTGGTGGGCTGACTTTCTGCGTTTAGCCCTGGCCAATGTGGTGGCCAACTTGATGGTGCCCCTGGCGGGGCTGGTGGATACGGCCTTTTTGGGGCATCTGGCGGAAATTCATCACCTGGGCGGTGTGGCCCTGGCCACGGTGGTGTTTAACATCATTTACTGGGGCTTTGGCTTTTTGCGCATGGGCACCACCGGCATCACCGCCCAGGCCCTGGGTCAGGGTGAAGAGGATGAGGTGATGCGGGTGCTGCTGCGCCATGGTTTGAGTGCCCTGGGATTAGGGCTGCTGGTGTTGGTACTCCAGGTACCCCTGCGGCAGCTGGGCTTTACCCTGCTGGGGGCCCAGGCGGATCTCAGGGCCGCTGGCTACGCCTTTTACAACGCCCGGATTTGGGATGCTCCGGCGGTGCTGATCAACCTGGTGATCATCGGCTGGTGTTTGGGGAGAGGCCAGGGTCGTTGGGTCATCGGGCTCTCCTTGGTGGGTAATGTCAGCAACGTGATGTTTAACTATCTATTCATCTGGCGGTGGGGCTGGGCAGCGGCGGGGGCTGGCCTGGGCACCGCCCTCAGCCAGTATGTCACTCTGCTGGGGGGTCTGGTGCTGGTAGGTCGGTGCATCGATCTAGCCACCTTGCAGCGGCTGCTGCCCCAACTCTGGGATGGCGCCACCCTGCGGCGACTATTGGCGCTGAATGGGGATATCCTGCTACGCACCGCGGCTATCATCCTCAGCCTTGCCCTGTTCACCCGCACCAGCGCCAGCCTGGGGCCCGATCTGTTGGCGGCAAACACCTTGCTGCTTCAGGTGATCACCCTGTCGGCCTATTTCATCGATGGCCTGGCCTTTGCTACGGAAAGTTTCGCCGGTCGTTACTACGGCCGCGGCGATGTCAGTTTACTGCGGCGGGTGCTATGGCTAGGGGGAGGCATCAGTGTGGCCCTGGGATTGGGCTTTGCCCTGGCCTTTTGGGGCTTTAGTCAGCCCTTGTTTAGCCTGCTCACCAGCCATGGTGAGGTGGTGACCACGGTGACTCGCTATGTTGGTTGGTTGGTGCCGGTGCTGGGCTTGGGGGCGATCGCCTTTTTGCTGGATGGCTTTTTCCTTGGTTTGACCGCCAGTATCCTGCTGCGAAACAGTACCCTGTTGGCGGCCTTGCTGGGGTTTTTGCCCCTCGCTCTGGTGGCCCAGAGGCTGGCTAATCCCCATTTGCTCTGGTTAGCTCTGGTGGGGCTGATGGCCGGTCGGGCGCTACTGCTGGCTTGGGCGGTGCCCCACTGGCTCCAGCCTGGTGGGGCACATCTCCCGGAGCTCTAGTATTTGGCGGCGTAAATTCGGCGATTTTCAGGACGTGGTCAGCACTCAGAAGCTAAGAGAAGTGGGTGTATTTACGGCAAGCAGTACTAATCCCATGATCGATCAGGATCGGTTATTGCGACTTACTGCTGGCCCCTGACAGCGCTAGGCTAGCAAAGCTGGCACTCGACCTCAATGAGTGCTAAGTTGGTCACTGCAGAGCTGAAGAACAGGACATGGCAAAAAAAGTTTCCTTTGATGAGGCCTCCCGGAAGGCCCTGGAGAAAGGGGTGAACGCCTTGGCGGACGCCGTTAAAATTACCCTTGGCCCCCGTGGTCGCAACGTCGTACTGGAGAAAAAATACGGAGCCCCCCAGATCGTCAACGACGGTATCACCATCGCTAAGGAAATCGAACTGGAGGACCCCTTTGAAAACCTGGGGGCTCGCCTGATGCAGGAGGTTGCTTCAAAAACCAAGGATCTGGCCGGGGATGGTACCACCACCGCCACGGTGCTGGCCCAGGCCATGGTTAAGGAGGGGTTGAAGAACGTCGCGGCGGGCACTAACCCCGTCGGTATCCGACGGGGTATTGAAAAGGCGGTTAGCGCCCTGGTGAAGGAAATTGCCGCGGTGGCAAAGCCGGTGGAAGGTAACGCCACCATTGCCCAGGTGGCCACGGTGTCGGCGGGCAGCGATGAAGAAATTGGCAAAATGATCGCTGAGGCGATGGATAAGGTCACTAAGGATGGGGTGATTACCGTCGAGGAATCCAAGTCCCTTTACACCGAACTGGATGTGGTGGAAGGCATGCAGTTTGATCGGGGCTATATTTCCCCCTACTTTGTCACCGACCAGGAGCGGATGGTCACCGAGCTGGAAAATGCCCGGGTGTTGATTACTGATCGCAAAATCGGTTCCATTCAGGACCTGGTGCCGGTGTTAGAACGGATTGCCCGGGAGGGGGCTCCCCTGTTAATCATTGCCGAAGACATTGAGGGGGAAGCCCTGGCCACCCTGGTGGTGAATAAGGCCCGGGGGGTATTAAATGCGGCGGCGGTGAAGGCGCCTAGCTTTGGCGATCGCCGCAAGGCCATGCTCCAGGAC
>JBEIUS010000016.1:0-28497 GCA_040374235.1 Leptolyngbya sp.
CCCAAAAACTACCTAACCCATTCCCAGGTAGACGGCCATCAGCTAATCGGCCATCCCCTGGTATCCTCACACTGCCCTTGGCATAGAACCTGGAGATCAGCCGTGAACCAAAAATTACCTTTGAAACAATCGGCTAACGGGCTTAGTAGCTGCTATGGTGCCTCTCTAGCATACCCCATCTGTAGCCCTAGCCACGGTTGAGGGGGGGAGGCGATGGGTCTCCAGTCATCTGGAATCCTGGCCCCTGTTTCTTTTTGACAGCTCCATAGATTCCAAAACTGAAGAAATTTTTAAAATTCCTGCTGTCTTAGGAAATGCTGGGGATCAATATAAATACTATCTAAACACCCTAAGATTTAAGTCTTCAAGGTTGGATCCTGTGCCAACAACTTTGGCCAGACCCCCAGGGCAGATTGGATCGGTCAAAAGGAATGCCAACCAAATAGATGTTCCGGTTCACCTCCACCTCTGTCTAGGAGCTACGCCTGTATAGGGGGGCCAGCACCCTGACTCTTCCCTGGCCCCAAGCGCCTTCTCTGACAACGGCCAATCTTCCCTAATGGAGTTTGGAGGCTGAGTTTAGGGTTAATGGATAGTCAACTGGTTTCCCTACCCATGATCCCAACCGCTGAGGACTCTTACCATGACCATCACCACCCCTTATCCTGACCTGCAAGCCGCCCTAGCCTGTTTTCAGACCGTTGATGTCGACTGTCGCCTGAGGGTGCTATGGCGAGCCTATCAAAGTCTGGGACAAACCTTCGCCGCCAGCGCCCCAGTAGCCCTGTTCTCCCAATCGGTGCAGATCTTGATTAAGCAGCTCAATTTGGTTCCTCAAGAGGAGCAGTTGGCAATTTTACAGGATATTCTAGGGGGAGCCGATACGCGTTTTACCCAGGCTTACCATACTTTGAATGAAAATATGAAACTGGCCTTTTGGCATCGTTTGTTCCATAGTCGTCGCTTAGATAGCCTGGCCTACGGTCAATTACCCCCCCACAGCCAGGCACTGCTAAACCGGCTGAGCCGGATGGGGCTGAATGAGCGGCTAAACTTTTTGCGGCAGGCCCTGGCCTAGTCACAATGTAAGGGAAGCAAGGTAACTGGCTAATGCCCCTGATTTGGGTTGATCAATTAAGCAAACACTATCGGGTGGCCAACAAGGCCACTGGGCTGGGGGGTACGGTAGGCCACTTTCTCCGCCGCCAGTACCGAACCGTGGAGGCCGTCAAGGCGGTCTCCTTTGCCATTGAGGCGGGAGAAATCGTGGGCTTTTTGGGCCCTAACGGGGCGGGTAAGACCACCACCCTGAAAATGTTGACGGGGCTAATCCACCCCTCCGCTGGCACGGTGCGGGTGGCAGGTCACATTCCCTTTCGGCGAGAACGAGCTTTCCTGCAGACCATTACCCTGGTAATGGGGCAGAAGCAACAGCTGCTCTGGGATTTACCCGCCCTGGACTCCCCGCGCATCAATGCGGCTATCTATGGGCTCAGCGATCGCACCTTTCGTGATCGGGTGGAGGAACTGGCCGCCATGCTGGATCTGCGAGCTCAGCTCAACCAGCCGGTGCGTAAACTTTCCCTGGGGGAGCGGATGAAGGCGGAAATGATGGCGGCCTTGCTCCATCGGCCTCAGGTGCTGTTCCTGGACGAACCCACCCTGGGGCTGGATGTCAACGCCCAGGTGGCAGTGCGCAACTTTTTGCGGGACTACAACCAGCGCTACCAGGCCACCATCCTGCTCACCAGCCACTACATGGCGGACATTACCGCCCTCTGTCGCCGGGTGCTGCTGATCCATCAGGGGCAATTAATCTACGATGGCGGCCTCGAGCAACTCTTAGATCGATTTGCCCCCTACCGGGAGGTGAAGTTAGAGCTGGCCACCGCCGGGGATGCCCAGCGGCTTAGGGTTTACGGCGAGCTGGAAAGTCTGGAGGGCTGTAGCGCTAGTCTGATCGTCCGGCGCGACCAACTCACCCAGACCGTCAGTCACCTGTTAGCAAATCTAGATATTCAGGACCTGACGGTGACCGATCCGCCGGTGGAGGAGGTGATCGGTCGGGTGTTTCAGTCGGGCACGGCGGCAAGTCCTTAGCAAATCTCCCCAGACCTCATACTCGTAGACCAAAGTAGGTGAAGGTAGGAGCAGGACCATTACCAGAGACGACATTGGCCCTGGTGGCGCAGTAAGTGATCACACAGCACCAGAGCCGCCATGGCTTCCACCATGGGCACGGCCCGGGGTAAAACACAAGGATCGTGGCGGCCCTTGGCAGCCAGGACCGTGGCTTCACCGGTATTAGTCACGGTATTTTGGGCCTTACGGATGGTGGCGGTGGGTTTAAATGCCACCCGCATAATAATATTTTCCCCGTTACTAATGCCCCCCTGGGTGCCCCCTGAACGATTAGTGCGAGTTCGCAGGGTGCCGGTGGCGTCGGTGTAAAATTCATCGTTATGCTGACTACCGGTCAGGAGGGTACCAGCAAACCCAGATCCAATCTCAAAGCCCTTGCTGGCGGGCAGGGACATCATCCCCTTAGCGAGGTCCGCCTCCAGTTTGTCAAACACCGGCGACCCCAGGCCCACCGGTACGTGGCGAGCTACGCACTCCACCACCCCGCCGATAGAGTCCCCCTGATCCCGCACGGATTCAATCCGATCAATCATGCGTTGGGCCGCCTCGGGGTCAGGGCAACGGACGATGGTGCTCTCCACCTGATCGAGATCGACCTGGTTGGGGTCAATGTCGGCTTCAATATCCTGGATCCGCTGCACGTAGCCAATGATGTCCACCCCAGCCACCTGCTGCAGAATTTTCTTGGCGATCGCCCCCGCCGCTACTCGACCAATGGTTTCCCGGGCGGAGGACCGCCCTCCCCCCTGGTAGTTACGAATCCCATACTTGGCGTCGTAGGTGGCATCAGCATGGGAGGGTCGGTAGGTGGAGGCCATTTGGCTGTAATCCTGGGGTCGGATGTCCTGGTTATGCACCAGAAGGGCGATCGGGGTACCCAGAGTATAGCCATCAAACACACCGGATAGAATCTCACAGCGGTCCTGCTCTTGACGGGGGGTGGTGATTTTGCTCTGACCAGGACGGCGGCGATCGAGCTCCGCCTGAATCTCCTCAACCTTCAGATCAAGGCGGGGTGGGCAGCCATCCACCACTACGCCGACCCCACCGCCGTGGGACTCGCCAAAGGTGGTGACCCGAAATAGGTGTCCAAAGGTATTACCCATAAACCAACGCCCTTAACATTACGGTTTATTGATCCTACCCCTTCTACCTCCTAGAAGGCAGGAGTTTGATCGCCACCACGACAGTTTGGTTAGGTATGGATAGTGGTGAGACATCCCCTAAGGGCTATCCTCAAGTCCTAGATAGTGACGCGGGTTAACGGACTGACCCTGGCGGTAGATACCGTAATGTAAATGGGGCCCCGATGACCGACCAGTATTACCCAGATAACCCACCACGTTTCCGCGTTTCACCCAATCCCCGGGCTGTACTGTGGTACGGGAAAGGTGGGCGTATAGGGTGGTATAACCGTAGCCATGGTCAAGCTTGACATGGTTACCATAACCATTGTCATACTCAGCCTGCTGCACCTTACCATCGGCGGTAGCTAAAACTGGCTTACCCACGGGGCCAGCGAAGTCTATGCCATCATGGATTTCATAATCAAGACCCCCAAAGGGACTGGGGCGTAAACCAAACTCCGATGACACCTCTAGGGGACCGGCTATGGGTTTACCCTGGGGAAAGGCGGATTTGCGCCTGGTCTCTGAAGTCAGGGTGGCCTCCAGGCCAGGCTTTACCGCCTGGGTCAGGACAGTTTCCAAACCATCTATTCTGCTTTTACTTAAGTTGAGAAGCGTCTCCACGGAGGCGACCTTAGCAAGCCCACCCTGGGGGCTGGACTGATCAGCAGGGTTCTGCCATTCTCGGTCGGCGGTTTCTGTAGACAGGCCGGCTCGGTTTTTGAGTTGCTCAACGTCATTGGTGATGGCCTGCAAATCCGTGAGCACCTGATTGGCCTGATGGGATAGGGTTTCATGCTCCTGGGCAAGCCGCTGGTTATGGCGGGTGAGGTGGTTGATCCAAAGGGTGGGTAACCCTAGCCCCAAAGCCACCCCCAGGAGGATAGAGACCGGCCTAAAGGTAATGGTGATGGGATCACGACCAGTAGCCGTAATCAGGAGGACATGGGACTGTAGAAAAGAACGGGGCATGGTAGACCAATCGGAATCAACATGAATTCATCAGATGAGGCTGGAACAATCACTCCTGGAACGCAATCCTGCTAAAACGCAATCAAGATGGCATGGACAAACCATAGGCCTGCTGAACAGCAGCCAGAACATCCAGACCAAAAGGATAATCAGGAGGACTGCAACCTACCGGATCGATATCAGAGAAATTTCCTGATTTTGCATATTTGCATAAAGGAGGCTGGATTGAACACTAGCTTTTCACGGATGAATTTAATAGGTATGATTGGAAATTGTTTGAACAGTGCTCAGATAGATACAAATTATACGGGGATCATCGCTTTTAGACAATTTCCCCTGGAAGCCAGGATGATTCAATGACGGATAAAATCGGGGACAATGGCCTGCAAGTAGGTAGCAAACCATACCTCACTGGAACTGATTTCGAGCCTCTCCAGGGGGAATGCAGGAGTGATTAGGAACCAGGGCCACCCCGTTTGACAACGGCTCCTTTCCATGAAATTGCCAACTGTTAACCGTTACAACTATCCCTGAGGGGTTTAGTTAGGGCAATGATCCGGCCTCCGTATAAGGTTCCCTATCCGAGGTAATTAGGTTTAGGAAAAAACCCGAGGATTTACGGAGATGCTTCTAGGGCGGGAGATTAGACAGGGGATCCGCTGAGGCGTTGATCAACCCACCGGCGGGCTTTGTAGATCGCCTCCTGTCGGTTTAAGACCCCTGGCACGGCGATCGCCATGCCCCAGTCATGGTCAGCCCAGACAGAAAATACGGTGAGACCATTGTCCTCACTTTTCTCTATCGCTAATTCAAACCCTCGATAGGTAAAAGCCATAATCACATGGGGGTAGTCAGGCTCGGGAAATATCATGGTAGTAAACCGTCACAATAGGGCGATGGCCGCAATGAAGGTGGGGGGCCTGGATCGGTATGGGGAACTTTCTCGTTCGACCCCTAAATCATAGGAGATGCCCCAGGTAGGGACTATCCCCGCCTAGGGGATGAAATTGGTGCTGTTGTAGTCCTGGTTGACCAGGGGAGAAAATCACTGCTGATCGGGCCTGAGCGGTTATAGTGAAATTGACGGCTAACCAGTACCGGGGATTGCGATGTTTAATTTAGGTTGGACTGAGGTTGTTCTGGTGGTTGGGGTGGCCTTGCTAATTTTCGGCCCCAAGAAAATTCCCCAACTGGGCAGTGCCCTGGGTAAAACCCTGCGGGGCTTTAAGGAAGAAATGAATTCGGGGGCCGAGTTGAATTCCGCCTCGGAGACCTACGATGATGCTGAGGATGCGGATGTCTATCGTTAGGGTCTAGGGGCGAGCTATAGGCTCAACCCTGAGTCAGGGGGTTGCTAGATAGACCCATCTCCTAATTGAGACTCAAATTTTTTTATTTGTCCCCCCAGCCCCCCAATACCGGGGGGAGTTAGAGGTGTTGAGGATCTATCGTACGGCTCAAAGTCTCTCAATCTATGCCCTCCGGGCCGCTACGCGAGGTGGAGATTTAGGGTGAGGGAACTCCAGGTTTCAAGTTAGACGCGATTTATAACTGATTTGCCATGGGGAAATTCTGGAAGTATACCCTGGCCAGCTTGACTGGCTCCCTACTGTTTTTCCTGCTGCTGGGATTTTGGTTGACAGTGGGAGCCCTGGGCCTGGCAGGGTTGTTTACGGTGGGGCTACTGAAGGGAGGCGGTGGGCCCAGTGTGGCTAAAAATACCGTACTGGTCTACGACCTTTCCACTGTTATTGCCGATGCCCCCACCCCTCTGGACTGGGGAGAGGCTCTGCTGGGGGGGGCACCCCAGGCCCAACTTTCCCTCTATCAGGCAGTGACGGCCATCAGACAGGCCGCTGAGGACGATCGCATCGTTGCCCTTTACCTGGAGGGGAGTGACATTGGCCTGGGGGCGGGGCTGGCCAACCAAGTAGATCTACGCGAGGCGATCGCCGCCTTCAAGGCCACGGGCAAGCCCATCCTGGCCTACGACAGCCGCTGGAGCGAGCGGGAATATTATCTCGCCTCCCTGGCTGACACCCTCTACCTCCATCCCCTCGGGGAGGTAGAAATGAACGGTCTCTACGGCGAAACCATGTACCAGGCCAGGGCCCTGGAAAAGCTGGGGGTGGGGGTGCAGGTGACCCGGGTGGGTAAATACAAATCTGCGGTGGAGCCCTTCCTGCGAGACAGCATGAGTCCGGAGGAACGGAACCAAAGTCAGCGGTTGCTGCAGGACCTCTGGCAGGAGCTGATCAGGGCGGCGGCGGCGGGGCGATCGCAGTCCCCCGAGGCGCTCCAGGCCATTGCCGACAAGCAGGGGCTGCTATTTGGTGCCGCCGCCCAGACGGCAAAGTTGGTGGACAAGCTGGCCTACGAAGATGAGGTGATTACCGCCCTCCGCCAGATCACCGATCAGCCTGAGGATCCTGGTCAGGATAGGGATCTGACCCCAGGGGAGGACTCCCAGTCCTTTCCCAAAATTAGCCTATCGGCCTACGCCCAGACCCTTACCTATCCCCACGGCCAGGGTAACCCTGACCAGCAAATTGCCCTGGTCTACGCGGAAGGAACCATTGTTGATGGCCAAGCCCCCAATCCCTGGGAAGACGCCGGGGTGATTGCCGGTGATAGCCTGGCCCGTCGCCTGCGGCAACTGCGACAGAACCCTGAAATTAAGGCGGTGGTGCTCCGGGTCAACAGCCCCGGCGGCAGTGCCACCGCCTCCGAAGTGGTGGCGCGGGAGGTGAGGTTGCTGCAGGAGGCTGGCAAACCGGTGGTGGTATCCATGGGGGATGTGGCGGCCTCCGGCGGCTATTGGATTGCCAGTGGTGCGGATCTGGTGTTGGCCCAGCCCAGCACCATTACAGGGTCCATCGGCGTCTTTAGCCTATTTCTAAATTTGCAGGAACTGGGGGGCAACCTGGGGGTACGTTGGGATGGGGTTAAAACCGCCGCTCTGGCGGATATGGGCTCCACCACCCGACCAAAAACCCCCCAGCAGCTGGCAATTTTACAGGGCACCGTTGATCGCATTTACCAGATATTCCTGGATCGGGTGGCCCAGGGACGGAACTTACCCCCGGCCAAGGTGGCGGACATCGCCCAGGGGCGAGTCTGGTCGGGTAAAACCGCCAAACAGTTGGGGCTGGTGGATGAGCTCGGTGGGGTGGAGATGGCCTTGACCAGGGCGGCGACCCTGGCCAATCTGGGGGATGACTGGCAACTACACCAATATCCCGAACCCGATGACTGGGGGCGCTTCCTCTGGAACCTTACCGAAACCCTTAAAACCCGGGTGGTTGCTACCGATCCCCTGCGTAATCAATTGGATGAGTTCCTGACGGATTTGACCCTGATCAAAACCCTAAATGACCCTCGGGGGATTTACCTGTTAATGCCCTACCGATGGGAGGTGGAATAGGGGAGTGGGCTAGGCCGCCAGATGGCGAGACACCACCCCGGCAATATGGTCTATCCAGTGATCCACCATAGCGGCCTGGCTGGCCTCAACCATCACCCGGATAACGGGTTCGGTGCCGGAGGGGCGCACCAGCACCCGCCCTTCACTGCCCATGGCCTGCTCAGCGTCGCTAATAGCCTGGTTGACCGCTGTACAGTCCTGCCAATGGAGGCGACGATCACGATCGGTCACCTGGACATTTTGCAACCGTTGGGGATAGGTTTGGAAA
The DNA here is from genome assembly GCA_040374235.1 of Leptolyngbya sp. Classification (GTDB taxonomy): domain Bacteria; phylum Cyanobacteriota; class Cyanobacteriia; order Phormidesmidales; family Phormidesmidaceae; genus Nodosilinea. The sequence continues at coordinate 7,934 of JBEIUS010000016.1, forward strand.
CTTTGCTCCAGGAGATCGGCCAGGGAACCCCCCAGGCTCTGCACCAGGGCGGCCAGGTGTAGGGCGGTGAGCAGGCCATCTCCGGTCAGACTATAGTGGTGGCAGAGGATGTGGCCGGACTGCTCTCCGCCCAGCTTGGCCCCCCGCTTGACCATCTCGGCGTGGACGTACTGATCGCCGACCTTAGTACGCACCAGGGTGCCCCCCAGTTTTCCCCAGGCTCGTTCAAAGCCCAGATTCGCCATTACAGTGGAGATCAAGGTGTGGTTAGGGAGGCGTCCCTGGGCCTGCAAGTACTGCCCCCAAAAGTAAAGGATGTAATCCCCATCCACCACGCGACCGGTGCCATCCACCGCCATCACCCGATCGGCGTCGCCATCGAAGGCAAAGCCCAGGTCAGCCTGGTGGGCTTGCACCGCCGCCTTGAGAGGCTCCAGGTGGGTGGAACCGCAGTGGACATTGATGCGATCTCCATCGGGCTGGTCATGCAGGGTAATCACCCGCGCCCCCGTGGCCCTGAACACCTCCTCCCCGAGACGAGTGGCGGATCCCCAGGCCAAATCTAGCACCACCGTCATACCCCCCAAGTCCAGGCCTGGCAGGAGGGGTTCCTGCAAAAAGCTAGCGTAGCGATTAACCAACTCTGGACGATAGTAACACTGGCCCCAGGGGGCATTGGCGGGTACCGGCAGGTCCCTGGTCTGGCCTCGCAGGGCCGCCTCAATGCTGGCCTGGAGAGAAGTGGCCAGCTTAGTACCGTCGCCGCCAAAAAATTTGATGCCATTATCCTGGGGAGGGTTGTGGCTAGCGGAAATCATGATCCCCCCCAGAGCCCGACAGGACTCCGCTAGGTAGGCCACCGCTGGAGTGGGGCACAGCCCCACCTGCCAGACATCTAGCCCCGCCGAGGTGAGCCCAGCGGACAGCGCCGTAGCCAGCATATGGCCGGAGTTGCGGGAATCTTGCCCCACCACCACTGGCCCCTGATCTAACCCTGAGACCCGTAGCACCTGGCCAGCCCAGAAACCAATTTCCATAGCCAGGGGAGCGGTGAGCAACTCGCCAGCCTTACCACGAATGCCATCGGTGCCGAATAGGGGGCCGGTCGGTAGATTTAGCCCAGTGAGGCCGGTGGCAAAGACCTGGCGGCGATCGCCGGAGCTGGTGCCCTGGGCAGAACTGTCACCGCCATTCACTGAAGTATTAATCATGCTCTATAGTCCTCATCACACACACACTCACCCTGGAGGATACCATCTCTGTCCTAGAATGAACCCCAACCCCCGGCCAGTTAGGTTCACTATGGATACTGATCACTCCCCCCTGCCCACCTTCACCACCGCCGTTGCCACCTTTAACCAGGGAGACTTCTACGACTGCCATGACCAGCTAGAGTCCCTGTGGATGGCCGCCGATCCCGTCGACAAACCCTTCTACCAGGGGATGCTGCAGGTGGCGGTCGGCTTTTACCACCTGGGTAACGAGAACTGGCGAGGGGCGGCAATTTTGCTAGGGGAAGGAGTTAACCGATTACGACCCTTTGCCCCCCATTACCAGGAGATTGCCGTAGACCAATTGATTAACTGTGGCTGGAGCTGGCTAGAAGCCCTTCAGCAGACTGGCCCAGAGAGGGTGTCATCCCTTAGCCAAGCCCTAAATCAGGCCATTGCCCAGACCCAACACTTACCCTTCCAACCCCTGGCTACTCCCCCCTGTCTGGATCTCACCCTTAACCATCAAAGATTTTCCCTACCCTTACCCTTTGCCAGCCCCGTCCTGGCTGCCACCCAGGATTCACCCTAGCGCCTCCAGGGTACCCGAACTCTGAATTATTCTCACCACCCTGAGACTATCTAGTTGATATAGTGTCATCCACCAGAATCTGGAGGCAACGTCAACCATGCCCCTTTATCAAATCTAAACGAAAGCCCCCTAGGTCAGCGGTGCCCTGGGGATGGTCAGGGTCTACAGACCAACACTTGCTGATAGGATGGTAATTAGAGCTCGGCTTTTGTGGTGCTCAGCGGAGCAACCCTGATATGCAGATCTATCTTGATTACAGTGCCACTACACCGCCCCGGCCCGAGGTGGTAAAGACGATCCAGCAGGTCATGCAGGAGCAGTGGGGCAACCCCTCCAGTCTGCACCAGTGGGGGAGTCGAGCTGCCATGGTCCTGGAGCAGTCGCGCCTGCAGGTGGCGGAGTTGATCAAGGCCCCTGCTGAGGCAATCATCTTTACCGCCGGCGGCACGGAGGCCGATAATCTGGCGATCCAGGGGGTGGCTCGCCATTACCATCGCCCCCAGCACCTGGTTATTTCCGCTGTCGAGCATGCCGCCATCGCCCGCCCCGTTAGCCAACTAGAGGCAGCCGGCTGGCAGGTGACCCGCCTGCCGGTGGATGGCTACGGCCGGGTTTCGCTCCAGGACCTGAATCAGGCCCTGCGGGACAACACTGTTTTGGTTTCAATCATCTACGGTCAAAGTGAAGTGGGTACCCTGCAGGATATCCAGAGCCTGGGGCAAATCGTCCGGGACCACGGTGCCCTCTTTCATGCCGACGCGGTACAGGTGGCGGGCCGGTTGCCCCTGGATGTGCAAACCCTGCCGGTGGATTTACTGTCCCTGTCGAGCCATAAAATCTATGGTCCCCAGGGGGTGGGGGCACTTTACCTGCGACCCGGAGTTGACCTAGCCCCCCTCATTACCGGGGGAGGGCAGGAGGCTGGGCGGCGCTCTGGCACGGAAGCCCTACCTAATATTGCTGGCTTTGGAGTGGCGGCGGCCCTGGCTAGCCAGGACATGCCGGGGGAAACCTGTCGGTTGATTAGCCTGCGCGATCGCCTGGTGGCCCAGCTGGCTGACCTGCCCTACCTGGAGTTGACCGGCCATCCCCAGCAGCGTCTACCCCACCATGTCAGTTTTTGTCTCACCACCGCCGACGGTGAGCAAGTGAATGGTAAAACCCTGGTGCGGCAAATGAACCTGGCCGGCATCGGCATTAGTGCCGGAGCGGCCTGCCGGAGCGGCGTCCTCAGCCCCAGTCCGATTTTGCTGGCAATGGGCTATGGCGATCGCCAGGCCAAGTGTGGCATTCGTCTCACCCTGGGGCGCCACACCACCTCCCAGGATATTGATTGGACCGCCCTGGTGCTGCGGCAGGTGCTGGAGCGCTGCCTGGAGCCCCTGACCCTCTGCCAAACCTAACCTTTGGACAACAATCCCCATGACCGCCCTACCCACCACCCTAGAAGAGGCCATTCACCAGGCCCGGGTTGCCGTTAGCGCCGCCATCGCCGCCGGAGTCGGCCGTATGACCGTGGAGTTAGTGGATCCGGAACTGAAGGGAATGCCAGTGGCGCAGCAGTTTTATCCCGTACTACAGGAGTTGGGGTTGAGCATTAAGATGTACTTCCCCGACGCCGGTGCTGCTGCCCTGGCCCGGCGGGATTGGGGTAACCCAGAGTTCGTCATTCGGGGGGTGGATGAGTTAGGCGGTCAGGTAGATGCGGCGGACCAGGTTTATGTCTTTGTGGAACCCTCCGCCGTTGAGGTGAGCCAGGTGGAGGAGATCTGCAATCTAGCGGGCGATCGCTCCATCGTCATGCTGAACCCCAAGCTCGAGGATGTGGCCACCATCGGCATTGGCTATGCCGGTCGGCAACTGCGGGAACGGTTTCTCAGCACCCTGGAGCCGGTTTATTACCTGCGACCCCTGGAGGCCGCTGTGCTGATGCGGGCCTACCCCGCCCCCTGGCAACTCTGGCAAGCCACCCCAGAGGGCCGCTATGAACTGGCGGCGGAGTTTCCCCAGCGACCTGGGGGAGAGGCCATTGATCGGGTGCTAAGGGTGGATGCGGCCAGGCTGGGGGATGGGGCAGAGACTGCAGCTCCTCGCCGGGGTGGTTTTTTATCCGAGTTGCAGAGCTTTATTCGGGCCCTGACCCAGTAGCTTGGCCTTAGGGCCAGGTCAGCAGGGGAACCGACCACCCTGGGGGCGATCACAGACGTTATGGAACCCTGACTAGAGCCAAAATGCCATGCTAAGACCCGGATCAGGATATTGCTTGCCCGATTAGGGTTCTAGTCCATTTTGAGAGAGGGCTGCCGGGGCAAAACACTCCAGCAACCCTGAGGATCGGGTGCCTGCCGGGGCTAAAATGGAGTGTTGTCCACGGCCTGTTCAGGCCCCATTCCCCCCTAGGTCTATGACTCCCTCCATTCGCTTTTTGATGTGCGCCCCCCACTATTACGAAGTGGACTACGTGATTAATCCCTGGATGGAGGGTAATATTCATCGCTCCTCCCTGGAACGGGCCCAGGAGCAATGGCAGCAGCTTTACCAGGTAATCGCCGGTCGGGCCGATGTGGACCTGGTCAAGCCCCAACCCGGCTGGCCCGACATGGTGTTTACCGCCAACGCTGGCTTGATCCTGGGGGATCAGGTGGTGCTCAGCCGCTTCCTCCACCCCGAGCGCCAGGGGGAAGAACCCTTCTTCCAGGAATGGTTTGAGTCCCAGGGGTACACCGTCCATACCCTACCGGCGGAGCTACCCTTTGAGGGAGCCGGGGATGCCCTGCTAGACCGGGAAGGTCGTTGGCTGTGGGCCGGCTACGGTTTTCGCACCGAGCTGGATGCCCATGCCCTGGTGGCCCAATGGTTGGGCATTGAGGTGCTCTCCCTGCACCTGATGGATGAGCGTTTCTACCATCTTGACACCTGCTTTTGCCCCCTGAGTGGCGGCTACCTGCTCTACTATCCCCCCGCCTTCGATGCCTACTCCAATCGCCTGATTGAGTTGCGGGTGCCAGTGGGAAAGCGCATCGCCATCGATGAAGCCGATGCCATTACCTTTGCCTGTAACGCCGTTAACATCAACCACACGGTAGTTATGAATCAGGCCAGCGATGGCCTCAAGGCCAAACTGGCGGCGGCGGGGTTTGAGGTGGTGGAAACCCCCCTGACGGAGTTTCTCAAGGCCGGGGGGGCGGCGAAATGTCTCACCCTACGGGTCACCGAACCCCTGCATCCAGAGCCCACTGGGGAAGCGGGCATTGTTGTCCGCACCATTACCATGAAGGGGCACCTGCTCGACTCTGGCCTGGTGAACCGGGCCCTTGACCTGGTGGTGGAGGGCGGCGGCAGCTTTCAGGTGTTGAAATTTGATCTGGGGGAACAGCGCCAGAGTACCTCCACCGCTGAGATTCGAGTCTCTGCCCCCAGCCCTGAGCTGATGGACGAGATCATGGCTCAGTTGATTGATTTAGGGGCCGTGGCCCTACCGGATCAAGAACAGGATGCCCGCCTAGTCACCATTACCCAGGCGGGGGTAGCTCCCGACGACTTCTACAGCTCTACTATTTACCCCACTGAAGTGCGGGTGGCGGGGCAGTGGGTGCGGGTTCGTGATCAGCGCATGGATGGGGTAATAGTGATTTCCAGCTCGGGTTCCCAGGTGGGGGCGGACTGTAAACTGCTGCGGGACCTACAGGTGGGGGACCGAGTGGTGGTGGGCTACGATGGCATTCGCAGTGCCCGCAGTGCCACCGAGCGTAGCCGGGCGCCCCAGGAGGAATTTAGCTTCATGGGGTCCGGGGTATCCAGTGAGCGGCGGGTGGAGTTAATTGTTGAACAGGTGGCCTGGGAACTGCGGCGCCTCCGGGACCAGGGCGGTAAGGTGACCGTGGTGGCGGGTCCGGTGGTGATTCACACCGGCGGGGGGGCCCACCTATCGCGGCTGATTCGAGAGGGCTACGTGCAGGCCCTGCTGGGGGGCAATGCCATTGCGGTCCATGATATTGAACAGGCCCTCCTGGGTACCTCCCTGGGGGTGGATATGAAGCAGGGTACCTCGGTGCGGGGGGGCCACCGCCATCATCTGCGGGCGATTAACACCATTTGCCGCTGTGGCAGCATCGCCCAGGCGGTGGAACAGGGGGTGCTGACTAAGGGGGTATTCTACGAGTGCGTCCGTAACCAGGTGCCCTTTGCCCTAGCCGGTTCTATCCGAGATGACGGTCCCCTGCCCGATACCCAGATGGATCTGCTGGTGGCCCAGGCCGACTACGCCCGCTTAATCCAGGGCAGTGATATGATTCTCATGCTTTCTACCATGCTCCATGCGATTGGGGTCGGTAATATGACCCCCGCGGGGGTAAAAATGGTCTGCGTTGACATTAACCCCGCGGTGGTGACCAAGCTGGCCGATCGCGGCTCCCTCGAGTCCATGGGGGTAGTCACCGATGTGGGGCTGTTTTTGAGCCTGCTAGTCAACCAACTGGACCGGCTCACCCAGCGCCATGTCATGGCTTAGTCAGCCAGCCCATGGTTCAGCTCTGGTCACAGCCATAGCCGAATAGACCCTACCTCAATCCGCCGACTTCTCCTGACGGCTGAGCCTTTTAGTCCCTAACCCGATTAGTCCCAAGACTAGAACCAGCACCCCAATGACGGCGATTAGGGGGGCAACCAGGGCCAGCAGGGAAAGGGCGACTGCCCCGAATAGTTCGGCGATCGCCACTAGAAGGTTGGTTAGCCCGCCCGTGGTGGCGGTGGAGATCAGCCGGGTGAAGCCGCTCAGCCCCTTCACCGTCGCCGCCGCACCCCCGCCCGCAACGATCGCTAAACTCCATCGGGCAAAGGGGTCAAACTGTTCGGTGGTGAGGGCCATCAGGAGGGTGCCGGCGATCGTCGCCAGGGGTAGGGCTAAAACATCCACTAAGTTGTCCAGCCAGGGAATGCTATAGGCTAAAACCTCTACCGTTAGGGCAATGGCAAGGCTGATGAAGACGGCACGGCTGTCTAGCCAGCTCATGGCGTCGGTGAGGGTGAGGTGACCCCACAGGGCGGCCCCGCTGAGGACAAAAAATGGGACCACCACCCGAAAACCAGCGGCCACTCCCAGCACCAGACCGAGGCCAATGCTTTCCAATAGGTGCCAGGTGTTGAGATCCATAGGGGAAATTCGGTAAAAGGAACTGTGAAGAACGCTGCAGAGTTCAAATCATCCAACTTGGGCTGAGCCCAAGTTGGATAAGGCGGTCAATATACTTTTAGGATCCCCTGGTTAATTAATGACCAGCTTGCTGCTTTAATTTATGATATTAATTTACAATTGCCGCCCGGGGTAACCGGGGCAAGACAGACTGGTTGATTGTTCAGGCTGAGCGTTCTGCTACTTTGTAACTGGCACCCTGATTATCGATGATGAAATCCTCTATTTTTGTTCGATTAATCCTGTGCAAAGGGTTCTGATGCAACGTGACATTTATTACTATTCCAGGTCAGTGAGGGCCCGTGACTAACTTAGCATCTACTCAAGTTGAACAACTGCAACGAATTGGCAGCTACCTACAACAGGTCCGCCAGGAGCAGGGGTTGTCCCTAGAATCGATTGCTAATGCCACCTTTATTCGTCTGCCGCTTTTGCAGGCGATCGAGGCTGGACGACATCAGGATCTGCCCCAGGCGATCTTCATTCAGGGGTTTATTCGCCGCTATGCCGATAGTTTAGGCCTGGATGGTCGAGCCCTATCCCAGGAGTTTCCGGTTCACGCGCAGCCCCTACCGTCGTCGACGGATCTCTTGACCGAGGTGAATGATAGAAGCTTTGCCGATAACCCACCGGATAAAGAGGGGAAACCTGCCACCCCCCCCCTCAAGGTCCAAGAGCCGCCCACCTCTGATCACTTCTCCTCTAAAGAAGGGACTAAACCTAAGCCCAGGGTTAAGTTAGAGGGCGCTGCGAAGTCCCCTCGACGTTCTCGTTCCGCCCTTCTCCCCTGGGTTCTGGCCCTTGGCGGCCTGGCTCTGGCTGGGGTTGGTCTGGCGGCGGTGCTGCGCAGTAGCCCCCGGCCTGCGTCCCCTCAGTTGTCCGAGACCCCAAAGCCTTCATCCTCAACGCCAGCGACGGTTCCTACCCCCACCCCGGCGGCCAACGCCTCCCCCCAGCCTCCAGCGGCTCAGTCGGCACCGGTGGTGGTCAAGGTGATCCTCAGCGATCGCTCCTGGCTCAGTATTACGGCGGATGGTAAATCCCTCTACGAGGGGGTAGCCAACAAGGGCTATCAAAAAACCTGGAGCGCCCAAAAGAACCTGGTGATTCAAACCGGTAACGCCGGGGCGGTGAGCCTGGCGGTCAATGGTGATGCCCCAGTGGTGGCCGGTCCAGCCGGGGCCGTCAAGACCTTTACCCTCACCCCCACCTCCAAGGCGGCGGCGATCACCTCCCCCTAGGGGCAGTTCCCAGCTGTCCCTTCACCCACGGCCCTCCCCAGGGGAGGGTACCCTTCTCCTTTAGCTTGCCCAGCCCCTACAATAGGCACTATGCTGGTCATCCTAGTCCCCTGGATAACGCTTTGCCATGTCACCCACTGAGCTTGACACCCCGGTTACGGATACGACTGGCCTCAATACCGTCCCAGTCAACCCTGGGGCTGATCTTGATGAGGTGCCCTACGACGTGGAAATGTCGTTGTTTGATCACCTTGAGGAACTGCGGACTCGAATTTTTTACGCCCTGATCGCCGTTGGCCTGGGCATTGTGCTTTGCTTTTGGCAGGTTAACCGAATCGTTAGCCTGTTGGAAGTACCGGCCCAGGGGGCTAAGTTTTTGCAGCTCTCCCCGGGGGAGTACTTTTTCGTCTCCCTCAAGGTGGCGGGCTATTCCGGTCTGTTGGTGGCCAGCCCCTTTATCCTCTACCAGGTGGTGATGTTCGTCCTGCCGGGCTTGACCCGGCGGGAGCGTCGCCTGGTGGGGCCCATCGTCCTGGGCTCCAGTGTGCTATTCTTTGCCGGCCTATTTTTTGCCTACATTGCCCTGATTCCCGCCGCCCTCAACTTTTTCATTAGCTACGGGGCCGATGTGGTGGAACAGCTCTGGTCCATCGATCGCTACTTTGAGTTTGTCCTGCTGTTGCTGTTTAGCACCGGCCTGGCCTTCCAAATTCCGGTGGTACAACTGTTGCTGGGGCTGCTGGGGCTGGTCAACTCCCGCCAGATGCTTTCCGGTTGGCGCTACGTGCTACTGGGGGCGGCGGTGTTGGGGGCGGTACTGACCCCCTCCACCGATCCGGTGACCCAGAGTTTGCTGGGGGGAGCGGTGCTATTTCTCTACTTTGGCGGCATTTTCCTGGTTAAGGCGATTGGTCGCTAGGGCCTGGGCCTCAATCATTCCAAAGGCGGCGCCGCTCCTGGCCCTGTAGCCGTTGGTGGGTATCCCGCAGCAGGGTGGGAATGGGTAATTGCTGGGGGCAACGGGGCAGGCAGTCACCACAGTCGGTGCAGCGGTTAGCTTTCTGCCCAGGAAACCAGTGACCTGCCCGTTCAAACATGGCGTAGCGGTAGCGGCCAAACTCCTCCATCTCCAGACCCACCGCCAGGTTCCGCAGCCGTAACACCTCAGGAATCTCAATCCCCTCCGGGCAGGGTAGGCACCGGTGGCACTGGTGGCAGTGGTCGGCTCCTAAGCTTTGCCGTTGGTACTGATCAACCTGGGCCAGGGCCGATCGCTCGGCGGCGGTCAAGGGCTGGGTCTGATCCGGCAGGTCCCCCAGGCTATCCAGTTCGCCGGGGTGGGCGGGGCCAGTGCTGAGGGTGGTGATGGCGGGCTGGCTGAGCAGCCAGCGATAGGTGAGGGCCAGGGGGGTAAAGGGTTGGCACAGATCCCACAGCCGGGGGGGCGGACTATAGAGCAAGCCCCCCTTGTCTGCGGGGGAAATGATGAATATGCCCAGATCCTGGGCCAGGGCCGCCTCAACCGCCGGGGTCAGGCGAGGCTGAAAAAAGTAGTAGTGCAGGTTAACAAACTCAAACAGCCCGGTGGCGATCGCCGCCGCCACCAAGTCGGGGGCGCCATGGGTGGAAAACCCCACAGCCCCGACCCAGCCCTCCGCCTGGGCCTGCCGCACCGCCGCCATACAACCCTGGGGCTGCTGCACCCAGGCCAGGTGGTCCCAGGTGTTGAGGCCGTGGATGGCCAGACAGTCTACCCGGGCCCCTTGCCAGCGGGCTCGACAGTCCTCGAGGTAGCGGGCCATGGTGGCGTAATCGGGGGTGGGAGGAATTTTCGTGGTGAGAATTAAGCCCTGGGGGCGGCCCCGCTGGGCTAGCCAACGGCCTAGCCAGGTCTCGCCGGGGCCGTAGCCCCGGGCGGTCTCCAGGTGGTTGATCCCCAGGGCAAGGGCACGCTCCAGGGTGGCGGTAAATACCTCCCAGGTGGACAGGCAATGCATGGTGCCCAGGGAAAACACCGACATTTGCAGGTTTGTGCGGCCAAAACGGCGGTAGTGCATTACCGACCGGGCTAACCTTCCAGGGGATCGTTACTGGCGGAGGACCGCCCCCCCCGCCCAATGAAGTCGGCGGGGCTGAGGTTAGATAAAAAGTCGTGGAAGGCTTCTTTCTCCGCCTCGTCCGCGTCCCGGTCCACCGGCATGGAGGCTTCCATAATCACCTCCTCCATCACCCAGATCGGGGCATCCAGGCGCAGGGCAATGGCGATGGCATCGCTGGGGCGAGCGTCTAACTCCCGCCGGGTCTCCCCCTGCACCAGGGTGAGCAGGGCGTAGAAGGTATTATCCCGCAGGGCATGGATCACCACCCGTTCCAGGGTGAACCCCCAGTCCTCCAGCAGGTTGACAAAGAGGTCGTGGGTGAGGGGGCGGGGAGCAGGTTGGTTTTCCAGGGCGGTGATGATCGAGCCCGCCTGTTCCCGGCTGATGTAAATCGGCAACTGGCGGCGATCGCTGGTATCCCGTAGCAAAATCACTGGACTGCGGGACACCGCATCCAGGGCAATCCCAGCGACTTTCATTTCAATCATGAACCTAGCCTCCTGGATTCACTGCACCCTAGGCAGTCTGGCGCCAATCCACTGGATTTTCCATGCCATCTACCCTAGGGGATAGGTCGCAGGCCTGACCGCCAGCGGTTGAGGGTGGGTCCCTAGGCCCGTTCCCTCCCTTCTTCCAGTATGCCTTGAAGGGGAGCCGATGGGGGTGATCAAGCTGAGGATATGATTAAGCTGTGGGGGTGGCCGCTGGGCCGTCCCCAGACTGGACCCCACTCCCGGTATTGCCATGTTCACCGGTTTAATTCAATCCCTAGGTCATTTTTACCGCCAGGGCAGCTCCAGGGTGGAGGTGGTTTGTCTAGAGCCCCGCCATGCCTTGCTGCGGGATATGGCCCTGGGGGACAGCATGGCGGTGGATGGCATTTGCTTGACGGTGGAAACCCTCACCCCCGAGGGGTTTGGGGCAGCGGTTTCACCGGAAACCCTGGCCCGATCCACCCTGGGGCAGTTGGCCCAGGGTGGCCGGGTGAATCTAGAGTCCTCCCTGCGGGCGGGGGGCAAGGTGGGGGGCCATTTCGTCACCGGCCACGTCGATGGCCTGGGGATGCTAGAACAGGTCCGGGCCAGCGCCTATGCCTGGGACCTGAGGTTCACCGTGACTGATCGGCGGGTGGCCCCCTACCTGGTGGCCAAGGGCAGCATTGCCGTGAATGGGGTCAGCCTCACCGTGGCGGACTGTGACCCCGAGGGCGGCTGGTTTACGGTGGCGGTGATTCCGGTCACCTACCGGGACACCACCCTGCAGGATCTCGAGCCCGGTCAGCCGGTGAACCTGGAGGGGGATGTGCTGGCTAAGTACGTGGAGGGGCTGTTGCGCCACCGCCAGGGCCCGGAAGCCCCCTCCCTGTCCCTGGAGTTTTTAGTTCAGCATGGATACCAGTAGTGGGGAGAGAGTTCCGCAGTTGAAACTCCCAGAGATTACTAAAATAAGGGCCAATAAATAAGGGCTAAAGTCATGGCTACTTCTGCACCGACGGATAGCGATCGCCTGGTAGAACACCGCCAAGGGTTTCCCGCCCTGGCCCAGCACCACTACTTTAACTACGGTGGCCAGGGGCCCATGGCCACCGCCACCCTGGAAAGCATGGCGGCGGCCCACCGTCGCCTGCAGAGCCTCGGTCCCTTTTCCACCGCCGCCAACCGCTGGATTGGAGACCAGGCCGCCGCCATTCGCCAGGTGGTGGCGGCGGAGTTGGGGGTGGGGGTAGACAGCCTCAGCCTCACCGAGGATGTCACCGTGGGCTGTAACATCGCCCTCTGGGGGCTGCCCTGGCGGCCGGGGGATCATATTTTGCTGTCGGACAGCGAGCACCCCGGGGTGGTGGCAGTGGTGCAGGAGCTCTGCCGACGATACCAGCTCAGCTACACCATCTGTCCGCTCCAGGGTGGTGATGGGCTGGCGGCGATCGCCGCCCACCTGCAACCCCGTACCCGTCTGCTGGTGATCAGCCACGTGCTCTGGAACACCGGCCAGGTCCTACCCCTGGCGGCGATCGCCGATCTGTGCCACCAGCACCGTCCCCAGCCGGTCTGGGTACTGGTGGACGGGGCCCAGGCCGTAGGCATGTTACCCCTTAACCTGGAACAACTGGGGGTGGATTTTTACGCCTTTACCGGTCACAAGTGGTGGTGCGGCCCGGCCGGGCTGGGGGGGCTGTACGTTAATCCGGCGGCGCTGGCGGATTTGCGTCCCACCTTCATTGGCTGGCGGGGGATCACCACCGATGGGGCCGCTAACCCGACCGGTTGGCAACCCAATGCCCAGCGGTTTGAGGTGGCCACCTCCGACTACAGCCTCTACGGCGGACTGGCGACGGCGATCGCCACCCAGCATCAGTGGGGCACCCCTGAGCAGCGCTACCAACGGATTTGCCAGCTCAGCCAGCACCTCTGGACCGCCCTGCACCAGATCCCCCAGGTGCACTGCATCAGCTCCACTCCGCCGGCCTCGGGGCTGGTCTCCTTTCAGCTAGGCCACCGGGGAGAGCCCAACCCAGCCTGGCATCGTCAGCTGGTGGCACAACTGGAGGATCGGGGCCTGCTACTACGGATTTTGCTCTCCCCCCATTGCCTGCGGGCCTGCACCCACTATCTCACCCTGGAATCGGAGGTCGCCCACCTGTTGGAATGCATCCAGGCTATCGTTATAAAACAGTTTGTAACGAAAAGGACATACTAGATCCCCAATCGGAGTACTGTTATGGTCATTGCTGTGTTTTAAATTGGGAGAAGACCTCTATGGCCGCTGCTTTCCTACCCTCTATCCTGGTGCCGTTGGTTGGTATTGTCATGCCAGCGGTCGCTATGGCCTTTTTGTTTCTATACATTGAACGGGAAGATGCCGTCTAATCCTGGCCGGTAGGGATCTATCTGGCTACACCGACCGAATTCTAGTCCCTATCGGCGTCGGCCTGCGACTTAGTCTCAGGGGATCGTAAACCTTAGGCTCAGCTCCGACTTTGCCCTTCCCCCAGTTTTGGGCTGCTAGATACACCCATATTTTTCTGCTAGCCTGGGCAGATAACAGTAGTGAAAGGGGTAGCCCTGCATGGCTGAGGATCTAAAACAGGAATTGGCGGCCATGGTGGGGCCGGCGGAGTGGCGCTGGCTTAGCCCCCACGCGGAGCGGGGGGCCCTATTTTTGGTTGATACTGGCCTTGATTTGGCGGAGGTGGGGCTGGCAATTGCCCATGATGACGTAGCCACCGTTAACCGCTGGCTAGCGGAAGCTCTTCTGGCAAAGCCGTCGCCACTCCAGATCAAAGCCTGGGAACAGCAGCAGGCTAAATGCTTCCAGTCCCTGATCGTCCAGCCCTTTGTGCTAGTGCAGGACTCCCCTTCCGCCTAGGCCCATGGAGACTGAGGAACTGCCAGCCCAGGGCGACCAACCCCTAACCCAGCCCGGACGGGACCCTCGCTGGATCACCACGGAGGGACACAACTCCCTGATGATTCGGTTTTTATTGCTAGCCGCCAGTGGCTGGGCCATGGTGCAGTTATTAGCCTATTTCCAGGTCCTGGTGGTGGTGTTTGTTAGCGCTACTATTTTGGCCTTCTTGCTCAACCACGTAGCCTCCTGGTGGAGCCGCTGGTTACCAAGACGGTTGGCCACAGTGGTGGTGTTTCTAGGCTGGCTGGGGTTAAGCCTGGGCTTTTCCTTGACCCTGGGCACCGTGATTTTATCCCAAGGGCAACAGCTGGCGGCCAATGTACAGGACTTCTCGAATAGCCTGATTCCTTGGCTGCAAAACGTAGAAACCTGGCTAGCGATCGGGCGAATTCCATTGAACCTACAGCGCCTGGAGCCCCAACTGCAGAATCAGCTGGTGTCCCTGCTAACCAGTAGCCTGGGGCTGCTACAGTCCACCCTAACCAACGTGGTCCTAGCCTTTCTAATCGCCGTGGTGACCCTGTTTATGATGCTGGACGGAGATCGCATCTGGTGGTGGCTGCTGGGTCGGTTGCCGATCTACCATAAGGAGCGCTTTAACGACGTCATTCAACGTAATCTATTAGCCTTCTTTTGGGGATTAGTGTTGCTATCGATCTTCTTCGGCCTATCCACCTTTTTGGTGTTTTGGGGGTTGGGGGTCCCCTACGCCGCCTTTTTGGGTTTGGTGGTGGGGCTGCTGGATTTAATTCCCGGGATTGGGGCAATGTTAGGGATCGGCCTAGTCTGCCTTCTACTCCTCTCCCAGAGTGTTTGGTTAGCCCTAAAAGCCCTGATTGTCTGCATTACCCTACAACAGGTGCAGGAAAACCTGCTCCTCCCCTACGTTATGAAGGATTCCCTGGATCTCAATCCAGTGGTGATGTTTTTTGCCCTAATTGTGGGGGCAACGGTGGCGGGGGTATTGGGATTGTTCTTAGCGGTACCGGTGGCCGGGGTGATTATTACCTGGCTAGATATTGAGGCCATGCGCGGTAAGCCCAGCCAAAATGTCCCCATGAAACATTAGCAGGCGGTAGGCTATTAAACGAAACCTCCTGGTAAGTTCCCGCACCATGGCTGATTCCTCCCCCTCCAGTGTCGTTGCCCCGACCTTGGCTCCCCTCTCTTGGCGGCGATCGCCCCGGGCCTGGCTCTATGCCCTATGGAAATTTTGGCGCCCCCACACGGTAATCGGCACCGGCCTCAGTGTGATCGGTGTTGCCGTCATGGTAATGGCCCTGCTGCCTGTCCGTCAGCTGGAGCCAGGGTTGCCAGTTCTACTGCTCGCCCTGGGGGCCTGCTGGCTAGGCAACCTCTATATCGTTGGTCTCAATCAGTTAGAGGACATTGCCATCGATCTCATCAACAAACCCCACCTACCCCTGGCCTCAGGAGAGTTTTCCGTTGGGCAGGGGCGGTGGATTGTGGGCCTGGCAGGTCTCGGTGCTCTCCTGCTGGCGGCCCTGGGAGGAGCCTGGCTGCTGGCTACCGTAGCCCTGAGTCTGGCCATCGGCACCACCTATTCCCTACCGCCCTGCCGCTTGAAGCGCTTTCCCTTTTGGGCCTCCTTCTGTATTCTGGCGGTGCGGGGCGTGGTGGTGAACCTGGGGTTATTTCTACACTTTAGCGATCGCCTGCAGCTCCCCCTGACCCTGCCCAGCCAGATCTGGGCCTTGACCCTGTTTATTCTGGGCTTTAGTATTGCCATTGCTTGGTTTAAGGATATTCCTGACATTGAGGGCGATCGCCGCTACGGCATCAGCACCCTTTCGGTCCGCCTGGGGCCACGCCAAGTGTTTAACCTGGGCCGATCTCTGCTCACCGGATGCTATCTGGCCATGGTGCTGGCCGCCCCCGCCTTGACCCAGGTCAACCGTCCCCTCCTGGTGATCTCCCACCTGGGCCTGCTGGGCTGGTTGTGGGTTGTCAGTCTACGGGTCAACCCCCGACCCGCGACCAATCGGTCCCCACTTTCCTATCCGGCTTTTTATCAGTTCATTTGGAAGCTATTCTTTTTAGAGTACCTGCTGTTTCCCCTGGCCTGCTGGCTGGCCTAGGCGGCCATAGCTCCCTCTGCTCACTAAACCAACCATGTATGATTGCATTATCGTTGGCGCTGGCCCAGCCGGGGCCACGGCGGCCTATCACCTGGGTAAGGCTGGGCACCAGGTCCTGCTGCTAGAGGCGGCCCCATTACCCCGCTATAAGCCCTGTGGTGGGGGCGTTTCCCCCCAAATTGCCGGTTGGTTTGACTTTGATTTCTCTCCAGCCATCTCGATGACGGTGAGCAAGGTCCGCTACACCCTCAACTTAGAAGATCCGGTGGAGGTTGAACCCCCCCCCCCACCAGGCCCTCTGGATGGTGCGACGGGATATCTTTGATCACCTGATTGTGAAACAGGCCCAGGCCCAGGGGGTCACCCTGTGGGACCGGACTAAGGCCCAGGGGGTGGTGGCCAGGGCGGATAGCTGGCAGGTTGACACCAGCCAGGGGCCGGTCAGGGGTCGGTTTCTAATCGCAGCGGATGGGGCGCGGGGGTCAATGGCCAAGTGGCTAGGGTTTACCCAACGACGTTACCAACTGGCGGCAGCCCTGGAGGCAGAACCACGCCTCCCGATCGCGCCCGAGCCCCTGGTCTATGCGGATTTAGGACTATTGCGGGGGGGCTACCTGTGGAATTTCCCCAAGGCGGATGGCTACTCCATTGGGGGTGCCATCTGCCGCACCGGAGGGCAGCGCCGTTACGACCTGCGCACCCCCCTACTCAGTTACACCGAAACCTTTAGGGTTGACTCCAGCCAAGTTAAGCCCTATGGCCACCCGATTCTGATTTGGGACGGGCCCCAACCCCTCCATACCCACCGGGCTTTGCTGGCCGGAGAAGCCGCCTGTGTGGTTGATCCTTTTACAGCGGAGGGCATACGTCCCTCAATCTTTAGTGGGTTGCAGGCTGCCCGTGCCATTCACCAGGGCCTGCAGGGAAATGAACAGGCGCTGTCGTACTACACCGAACTGATCAATCGGGAGTGGGGGGAAGAGATGCGGTGGGCAAGGCGCATTTCCCGTTTGGTGTATCAGCTGCCCAAGCTCACCTACCGAGTTGGGGTCAAACGCCCCTCCAGTAGTGTCACCCTGGTAAAGCTATTTTGTGGCGAAGTTCGCTATAGCGAAGTCGCCCACCGGGCTCTACAACGGTTAACGGGGGGCTAAACAGGGCTCTCCAGGGGGCAATAGTGGGGGTATCCACTTTTGAGGTGCCCTAAAGGCATCCTGGTTTCATGAGTGTTGACGCCCTAGGGCTCACCCCCGTGAAGGGTGAGCCGAAACTTGATAATTATTCTGTAGTGTATAACTAGGTACACTGGTTGTTTTTCATTTATGGATAGAAAGTAATGAGCCCTTGCCAGCTTGTTGCCATCTCAAGGCCTTCAAGCGATTACTTACGATTATTTAGTTTAATTAGGTAGTAGTTTTTTTATGACCATAGGCACAACTAATGGGTCAGAGGCGGGTCAAAGCGCCTATGCAGACTTCGTCTCTTGATGTCTCATGTTATGAGACATCATATAGACCACCGATCAATCGGATTCTAAAGGTTCTAATCAAAGTTGTATCTTGAAGTATTCAGTGCAAGGAGGCAGGGTATGTGTGGCATCGTCGGTTATATAGGAACTCGAGCAGCAGTAGACATCTTAATGGAGGGTTTACGAAAACTAGAGTATCGCGGCTACGACTCAGCTGGCGTTGCCACCATTCTAGAGGCAGAGTTGCAGTGTGTACGGGCCAAGGGTAAGTTGCAAAACCTGCAAGACAAGCTGGATGGCCTAGACAATCCAGCTCGTTTGGGCATCGGCCATACCCGCTGGGCCACCCACGGTAAACCGGAGGAATATAACGCCCACCCCCACCGCGATACCCACGGACGGGTAGCGGTGGTGCAAAACGGTATCATTGAGAACTACCGAGAACTGCGGGAAGGACTTAAGGCCCAGGGTCACCAGTTTGTCTCTGACACCGACACGGAGGTGGTCCCCCATCTAGTCTCATCCTATCTTGAACGACTGCGTCAGGTTACTAATGAGAGTTCTGGCCGATCCCTGTTACTAGAGGCGGTGCGTCTAGCGGCTCACGAGCTACAGGGAGCCTTTGCCCTGGCGGTAATCAGCGCCGATTTCCCCGATGAGTTGGTGGTGGTGCGTCAGCAAGCTCCCCTGGTGATTGGGTTTGGTCAGGGGGAATTTTTCTGTGCCTCCGATACCCCGGCGATTGTGCCCTATACCCGGGCGGTGCTGCCTCTGGAAAATGGCGAATTGGCTAGTTTGACGCCCCTGGGGGTGGAGGTCTATAACCTGGCGGGCGATCGCCTCCGCAAACATCCCATTACTCTCAACTGGAACCCCATCATGGTGGAAAAACAAGGGTTCCGCCATTTCATGCTAAAGGAAATCTACGAACAGCCGGGGGTCGTACGTACCGCTCTGGAGACCTACATCGACAATAGCTGGACCGGCGCCGCCAATCCTGGTAGCCCGGTGCGGCTCAACCTACCCCCTGAACTGCTGGAGGGGCTTGATCAGGTGCAAATTGTCGCCTGTGGGACCAGTTGGCATGCCGGCCTGGTGGGTAAGTACCTGATTGAACAACTGGCAGGTCTACCCACCCTGGTGCAGTACGCCTCTGAGTTTCGCTATTCCCCTACTCCCCTAACTCCCCGTACCCTGATGATTGGGGTGACCCAGTCGGGGGAAACCGCCGATACCCTGGCGGCCCTGGAAATGGAGCAGGCCCGCCGTCAAGCTCAGGCTGACCCGGCCTTTGCTCCTCGGCTTTTAGGCATTACCAACCGCCCAGAAAGCTCCCTAGCCCGCCTGGTGCCCGCCATCATTGACACCCATGCTGGTCTGGAAATTGGGGTGGCTGCCACTAAAACCTTTACGGCCCAGGTCATGGCCTTTTATTTCCTGGCCCTGGATCTGGCTTACCGTCGCCGCACCCTCCCCCTGGAAACCCTGGAAACCCTGCTCAACGGCATGTACGAGCTACCCGGCCAGATTGAGCAGGTGCTGGAAAGTCAGGAGCGCTATATTGAGGAACTGGCCCACGAGTTCAGTGATACCCAGGACTTTATTTACCTGGGCCGGGGTATCAACTTCCCGATCGCCCTGGAGGGGGCCCTGAAGCTAAAGGAAATCAGCTATATCCATGCGGAGGGTTACCCCGCCGGAGAAATGAAACATGGCCCCATCGCCCTGCTGGACGCCCGGGTGCCGGTGGTGGCGGTGGCGATGCCTGGAGGGGTCTACGACAAGGTCCTGTCCAATGCCCAGGAAGCCAAGGCCCGGGATGCCCTATTGATCGGCGTAGTGTCTAGCACCGATCAGGATGCTGCGGAGATCTTTGACAAACTGCTGCCGGTGCCCCAGGTGGAGGAGCTACTTTCCCCGATTGTGGCGGTGATTCCCCTGCAGTTACTGGCCTACCATATTGCGGCCCGTCGGGGTCTAGATGTGGATCAGCCCCGTAATCTGGCTAAATCCGTAACGGTGGAATAGTGCCCTGAGAGGGCACTCAAGGCTAGGCAAGAGATCGAGCAGATCCTCAGATCAGCAGCTAGGTTGATACCAGGGTCAACTAGGCTTACGAGGCTGGTTCCAGACCCTGCCATCGCAGTTGGGCCTTGAGTCGGACAATCTCCTCTTCTGCCCGTTCAGCCCGTTGCCGTTCCTGCTCGGCTAACTCCTCTGGAGAGGGGATCAGCTCGCCCTGGGGGCTAAAGAAGCGCAGTTTGTTGTCCACCAGGTCCAGGTACAGTGCCAGTTATTGACTCCAGAGCCAGCCCTGGCCCGTGGGCTGAATCGTCTGGTAACGGCCATCCACCAGTATAATGTACCCCAAAAACTGTGCAGAGGATAATATAGAGTCGCTGCCCAGTAATTCAGTAGCAATACGGAGATTAACAGGAAAATGTAGCGCAAGCGACATGGTGCGGACTTCAAGGCTAAGGTAGCTCTAGAAGCTATCAAGGGGCTAAAAACCGTGAACGCGCTATCGAGTAAGTATGGCATTCATGCCAGTCAGATCAACCCATGGAAGAAGCAGGTGCTGGATGAGCTTCCTAGCATCTTCCCATCACGGCGAGCCCAGGAACGGTTCACCAGTCACTGACCCATAGGCCACCAGCCAGTGTCTATTTCAGTAAACGGGAGGACAACAATGTTAAAAAAAGAGACGCAGAGGAAGGGAATAAACTAAAAAGCGAGTCTACTTTAAATTCCCACCCTAATTATCTAGACAATGGGGTATACCCTATGGCTACGACTGTAAACCTGCCCTGTAGTATGACGGTAATTTGCCACAATATCTCTAAATAATTTTACTCACTGCAAAACTGGGGTGCTACCGACAATTTTGACAACTTTCTACTTATTATTTTTCTACACAATCTATGATCAGCAAGAAAGAGTTATCTAACGAGCTAAAACTAGAACAAATAAGTTTAGAGTCAGTAGATAAATCGCCTACAGTAACAGCCCTATTATCACTATTTGTCGCCTTAGTAGCCCTATCTTTCGCCGCTATTTTCATTAGACTGAGTGAATTAGAAATCAGTTCTAATGCTACAATATTTAATCGTTTATGGATTGCCACTCTATTTTTTGGCTTGTGGAATAGCACTAAAAAACAAATACAAGCCGAAGATTCAAAAAATTTAAGTTCCTCACCATTTAAATTGAATATAGCGGATTTCACTCGGGTGAAGTGCGATGTGATCACCCCCC
>JBEIUS010000150.1:0-8092 GCA_040374235.1 Leptolyngbya sp.
GCCGCCCTGGGCTACTACGACCAGAGCCTGGCCATTGCCCGGGACATCGGTGATCGCGCCGGTGAAGCCCGAACCCTGAACAACATCGGTATTGTGAATGACTCATTAGGCGACTATAGGGCCGCCCTGGGCTACTACGACCAGAGCCTGGCCATTGCCCGGGACATCGGCGATCGCGCCGGTGAAGCCAATACCCTGAACAACATTGGCATGGTGAATGACTCATTAGGCGACTATAGGGCTGCCCTGGGCTACTACGACCAGAGCCTGGCCATTTATCGGGACATCGGCGATCGCGCCGGCGAGGCCCGAACCCTGAACAACATTGGTGAAGTAAATCGCTTATTAGGCGACTATAGGGCTGCCCTGGGCTACTACGACCAGAGCCTGGCCATTGCCCGGGACATCGGCGATCGCGCCGGCGAGACCCGAACCCTGAACAACATAGGTGAAGTAAATCAGTCCTTGGGTGACTATAGGGCCGCCCTGGGCTACTACGACCAGAGCCTGGCCATTGCCCGGGACATCGGTAATCGCGCCGGCGAAGCCGCTACCCTTGGCAATATCGGTCTTGCCTATGGGGCTCAATCCCAACCGGAACTGGCCATTCTCTTTCTCAAGCAAGCGGTCACCACCTACGAAGCCATCCGCAAAGACAACCAACCCCTCTCCTCTGACCTGCAGGCCACCTACACCACCACCGTCGCAGGCACCTATCGCAACCTGGCGGACCTGCTACTCCAGCAGGACCGTATCTTCGAAGCCCAGGAAGTCCTGGACCTGCTCAAGGTGCAGGAACTGAACGACTACCTGCGCGGGGTCCGGGGTGAAACCGCCCATACCCTCACCATTCTGCGTCCTGAGGAAGAGATTCTGCAACGCTATGGCGACCTGCAAACCCAGGCGGCGGCCATCGGTCAGGAACTAGCCCAACTGCGTCAGCTTGAGCCCACCGGTCGTACCCCAGCACAAAATCAGCGGATTGGCACCCTGGTGCAACTCCAACAAGAGATGACTAAACAGTTCAACGCCTTTGTAGACAGCGATGATATCCAAACCCTGATCGGTCAACTCAGCCGCACTGCCCAGCGCCAAAGCCTTAACCTGGAGGATCTAGCCGCCCTGCAAGACGACCTGACTGCCCTGAAGGGAGCGATCCTCTATCCCCTGATCTTGGAGGATCGCCTAGAACTGGTGATTACCATCCCTAACAATCCACCCCTGCGCCGTACCGTCAACGTCGACCGGGTAACCTTAAACCATGCGATTACCGACTTCCGTCAGGTGTTGGATAACCCTGACCACGACCCCAAACCTGCTGCCCAAACCCTCTACAATTACCTGATCCGTCCCCTAGAGGCCGACCTGGCGGCGGCTGGCATCGAAACCATTGTCTACGCCCCCGATGGACCCCTGCGCTACGTTCCCCTGGGGGCCCTCCACGATGGTAACCAATGGCTGATCGAAAACTACCGAGTCAATAACATCACCGCCCGCTCCCTTCAGGATCTAGACAAAGACCCCAACCCGATTGTCAATGTTCTGGCCGGTGCCTTTGCCGATCAATCCCTCAGCTATACCATCCCGGTCGGCAGGCGCAGCCAAACCTTTCGGGGGCTGCCCTTCGCCGGCCAAGAGGTCACCCAACTAGCCACCACCCTGACCACCACTGCTCTGCTCGATGGCCAGTTCACCTGGGCTGCCATCCGTCCCAAAATGAATGAGTTTACGGTGGTTCACTTCGCCACCCATGCCGCCTTTGTCCCCGGCCAGCCAGAGGATTCCTTCATCCTCTTTGGCAGTGGCGAAACCCCGACCCTGGCAGACATCAAAACCTGGAACCTGGCCAATGTCGATCTGGTAGTACTTTCTGCCTGCGAAACGGGGTTAGGCGGTGTTGAAGGCAACGGTGAAGAGATTTTAGGACTGGGCTATCAGTTTCAACGGGCCGGAGCCCGGGCGGTGATAGCCTCCCTCTGGCAGGTGGATGACGGTGGCACCCAGGCCCTGATCAACGCCTTCTACCGGGCCCTTCGCCAGGGCTACAGCAAGGCCGAGGCCCTGCAACGGGCCCAGCAGGCCCTGATCAATGACGATCTCTCCTTCGTGGGGGAGCCCCGAGGCACGATTCGGGTGGTTGACGCCCGCACCGGGCAGCCGATTACCCTGCGGGGTCAGTCTGACCATCCCTACTACTGGGCGCCATTTATTTTGATTGGTAATGGCCTCTAACAGTACTACTTTACGCCGCCTAGCTACCCTGGCGCTGTTAGCTGTGAATAAGCTCATCTGACTGAGAAATAGGTAAGAAACAGGAAGGCTAATTAACCTACCTTCCTGACTCAGAAAAACCTACCTTCTCTAAAGGAGAAATTTCTATGTCTGACATGATCAAGCCTCAGGACATCATTGTCGAAGCTGAAGAGGCAGCCCATCTGGCGATTACCGAACTTTCCTCCGACGAGCTGGGGGACTGCAGTGGGGGCGCCATCAGCATGGGCGATATCAGCAGTCTGTTCAAAGGGGCCAGCAGCTTCTTCGAACAGTCAGGTATCAAGATGGACCAGGTGAGCTTTGCTGGCCCTAACGGTGCCGGCAGCATCAGTTCTCTCGGCGCCTTCAATACCGCCTCTGGCAACTCCGATGTCATTAGCTTTGGGGTGTAGAGGCCGTTCCCTAAAGCATGGGTGACCCTTAGGGGCTAAACCTCTAAGCTCCCCACTTTACCAATGCCCGGGGAGTTGCAGAGATAGGGTGGAGCCATACCTCTGCAACTCCCCGGGTTTGGATGGACTCAGTTTAATCCAACCTTTTCCCTAAATATAGGACTCTGTCAGCCATGGAAGAGCATGATGTCGATCTCACCCCTGTGGAACTGTCACCGACAGAATTGGACGAGGTTTCTGGTGGCTTGGATATTTTTATCTCGGGCTCTATGTTCGATCAAAGTAAAGGTCTCTTGGCCCAGTCGGGGGGCTCTGGTTGTCCAGGGTCTACCCTTGCCCAGACATCTAATACCTCCTCAGGTAATTTCCAGTTTGCTGGACTGGGTTTTGAATCATTAGATCAGATTTTTGCGGTGTTTGCCGGGCTATCTCGGCTATTTGGGCGATAGGGATTTTTACCAATTACCACACTATAGGAACTTGCCATGACGCCCCCCCTACTGCGAGAACTTAACCAGCAAGAGGTGGATTGGCTGGTGCAAACCGGCACGCTGCGATCGCTCCAACCGGGCGATCGCCTCCACAGTCCACCTCAACCGCTCACCCACCTGTGGATTGTGGTGAGTGGTCAGCTATCGGTGGTACTAGAACCCCGGTCAGCCGGTGAGGATGGCCAGGTTGCCCCCCAGGAGATTCTGCGAGTATCCAGTGGAGAGCTGACTGGCGCACTCCCTGGGATCACCACCTATCTTTGCCAGTCCAGCCTGGTAGCCCTCACCGATGCCACGGTGCTCGCCCTGCCCCTCACCATTGTTAGCCAAAAACTGATAGACGATGCCGACTTCGCCGCCCATTTCTATCGGGTTGCCGCCCTCACCCTACGGCAGCAACTCAACCAATGGGCCATGCAGGTAGGCTACAGTGTAGCCCTGCTCAGCCAGCTGCAGCTTAAGGAAGCGGCGACGGTATTTGCAGAACTGGCGGACAGCGATCTGGACTGGATGATGGCGGTGGGGCAGATTGAGTCGGTTAAACCCGGCACACCCCTACTACGCTGCGGCTATCCGGTCGATGCCCTGCATTTATTAATAGAGGGAGCGGTGGGCCTGAGCGCTACGGAGCAGGCACCCCAGCCGGTGGTGGCAGCCTTCATCCCAGATCAGGGCAAAGCCGAAACCGAGTTTGCCCGCCTGTCGCGGGGTGACCTGATTGGTGAAACCCTGCTGCTTGATTCGGCTCCGGCGGCCGTGGCGGCGATCGCCCTGCGTGAGTCTACCCTGCTGAGGATTCCTCGCTGGCGGCTGCTGGCCAAGCTACTCTACGACCGCCCCTTTGCCGCCCGCCTCTACCGATTGCTGACCCTGCTGCTGGCTAGTAAACAGCAGCTGATTTTACAACTGATTCTGCAAGAATCGGGGGTTTTGGCTCCCAGCGCCGATCTCGACCATCAACTACTGGGGCGGGTGGCCCTGGCGGAAGCCCGCTTTGAGTGGCTGGTTCAGCGACTACAAACCCAGACTGGAGGTTAGATTTTCCCTCTTGCCTTGTTTTCTGTCCTTCTTCCGGAGTGTGACCATGGTACCGGCAAAGCCTAGCAACCTATTTCGCCCCCAGGCGCTGGAGCACAGCGCCTCCCCCGAACAGCTTGATCAGCTCGTGCAGGTGGTTAGCCCTAAGCGCTGGCTAGCCCTAACAGCCCTGGGGCTGTTGGTCAGCGCCGGAACCGCCTGGAGCCTATTTGGCCAAATTCCCCTGACCGTCACCGGCAAGGGAGTGCTGATCTATCCCAGCGATGTGGTCACGGTGCAGTCCCCCGGTGCTGGGCCCCTGAAATCTATCGAGGTTAAACCAGGGCAATGGGTAAAGGCGGGCGACACCCTAGCCCTGTTGGATCAGACTGAGCTCGAAACCCAGCTGCGGCTGGCCCAGGAGAAGCTGATCCAGCTGCGACTCCAAGACCAGACAGCCCAGCGGTTGAAGAGCGAACGCAGCGGGCTAGAACAGGGGGTGATCGCCCAACAGCGACGGGCCCTAGATCAGGACCTACGATCGCAGCAATCCCTCACCCCCACACTGCAGGCCCGAGCCGAAGCATCCCTGCGCCAGGAGCGGCAGGCCCTGCAGCAGCGACTCGAAACCCTGAAAACTCGACTCCCCATCTATCAAACTCGCTGGGAAAACTGGCAACGGGTGGCTGAACAGGGTGCCCTCTCTAAGGAAGAGGTGCTGCGAGTGCAACTGGAGTACCAGGAGATTCAAAACGAGATCAACCAGGTGGAGACTCAGCTTGAGACCCTGGACCTGCGGGACACCGAGGCCCAGCGTGACTACCTCGCCACCCTCAGCCGCATCACCGATCTCCAGGCCCAGCTGCAGGATCTCGATGCCCGCACTGCCGCCCAAGCGGAGCAAGACAGCATTACCTCCGCCCAGCGCCAAAAGGAAATCAAAGATACCGAAGCCACCATTGCCCGGCTCACCGAGCAACTCAGCCGCAGTCAGAGAATCACCAGCGACCACGACGGTCAGGTCATCGAGGTGCTGGCCCAACCTGGCCAGCGCCTCGAAACCGGCATGCCCCTGGTTATGATGGCCGCCCAGGACAGCAACACCCCCCTGACCAGCGTGGCCTTTTTGCCCGTCAGCGAAGGTAAAAAAATCAGGGCCGGTATGGCGATCCAGGCCACCCCCACCACCGTGAAACGGGAGGAATACGGCGGCATCCTCGGCACCGTTGCGGAGGTCTCCAGCTTTCCCATCACCCAGGCTGGGGCAGCTCGCCTGGTCGGCCACCCCGATATTCTGCCCGGCATCATGGGTCAGGGGCCCCATATCGCCGTCTTCGCTGCCCTGGAACCCGACCACAGTGCCAATAACCCCAGCCAACTGCGTTGGTCAGCCTCGCCCCAAGGCCCCAACCAGCCCATGACCCCTGGCATGACCACCACCGTCCGCATCACCGTCGACCAGCGCCGGCCAATCTCCTACGTGCTGCCCATTCTCAAGCAGTGGGCCGGGTTTGGGGATGAGGCGATGCCGGGGACAGATAGGTAACGGCTTAACCGATCTTCTACTTCCCTACCCTCCATGCCCCCTACTCTCTATGCAATACCTGATCACCAAACTCAAAGACCGCCTGCGCCGTCCTGACCTGCGCCGCACCCCCACCCTACTGCAAATGGAAGCGGTGGAATGTGGGGCCGCCTCCCTGGGGATGATCCTCGGCTACCATGGACGAATTGTCTCCCTGGCTGATCTGCGGCAGGCCTGCGGCATTTCGCGGGATGGTAGCAAAGCATCGAATGTGCTCAATGCGGCGCGAATTTATCACCTCCAGGGCAAGGGACTGAAGGTGTCCCTGGAAGCTGTGCAGCAGCTGGAGCGACCCTACATCGTATTTTGGAACTTCAACCACTTCCTGGTGGTGGAGGGGTTCCACCGGCAGAAAGTCTACCTAAATGATCCCGCCACTGGCCCGCGCAGGGTTTCCCTGGACGAGTTTAGCGAGGGGTTTACCGGGGTGGTGCTGACCTTTACCCCAGATGCGGAGTTTGAGCCCGGGGGGCAATCCAGGGATCTGGTGCGATCGCTCCGTTTGCGCCTGCAGGGTTCCTTTCGAGCCTTGGCCTTCTGTCTGCTGGCGGGGCTGCTACTGGTGCTAACGGGGCTGGCGATGCCCGCCTTTTCCCAGGTGTTTGTCGACCAGGTCTTGATTCAGGGCCGTAGTAGCTGGCTACGCCCCTTACTGCTGGGCATGCTGATCACCACTACCCTCACCGGCTTGCTAACCCGCTTGCAATTACAAATCCTGCGTCGGCTACGGATTAAGCTGGCTATGGGCATGTCAAGTGGGTTTTTGTGGCACATTCTGCGGCTGCCGGTGAGCTTCTACGACCAGCGCTTTGCTGGGGAGATCAGCAACCGCATTAAGCTCAACGATCGCCTCGCCAGCCTGCTCTCTGGCGAGCTAGCCACCACCACCATTTCCTGTGTCATGGTGGTCTTCTACGGCTTAGTGATGTGGCAGTATGACTGGGTGCTGACCCTGATAGGCCTGGCTTCAGTGGCGATCAACCTAACCACCCTGCGCTGGGTAGCCCGGCAGCGTTCCGACACCAATACCCGGCTAATGCAGGAGCAGGGTAAGGTTAGCGGGGTAGCGATCGCCGGTCTACAAAGCATCGAAACCCTTAAGGCCTCGGGCCTGGAATCAGACTTCTTCAACCGCTGGGCCGGATTCTACGCCAAATCCCTTAATGCCCGCCAGGAGATGGACCGGCTTAACCAGCGCCTCGGCCTGCTGCCCGCCTTTCTCTCCAGCCTCAGTGCCATGTTGCTGCTCACCCTCGGCGGTTTTCGGGTAATTGATGGGGCCCTTAGCATTGGCATGCTGGTCGCCTTCCAATCCCTGATTCAGCAGTTCATGCAGCCCGTTAACCAGCTGCTCAAGCTCGCCGGCGACTTTCAAGAACTCGGCGGTACCCTCGATCGCCTGGATGACGTGCTTCAGAACCCGGTGGATCCACTATTACCAACCCCAGATTCCTCACCCTCCCTGCCCCTCCATTTCCCTTCCTCCAAACTCCAGGGTTTCCTCGACCTCCACCAGCTCACCTTTGGCTATAACCGCACCGCTCCCCCCTTAATCGACAACCTTAACCTCTCCCTTAAGCCAGGGCAGCGGGTGGCCCTGGTGGGGGGTAGCGGCAGTGGCAAATCCACCGTCGCCAAGCTAGTGTGCGGCCTCTACCAGCCCTGGTCAGGGGATATCTACTTCGATGGCCAGCCCCGCCACCAAATTCCGCGCCCTATGCTAACCAACTCCCTGGCCATGGTTGAGCAAGATATTCTGCTATTTGCGGGCACCGTACGCGACAACCTCACCCTTTGGGACACCACCATCCCCGATGGCAATCTGATCCAGGCCTGTCGCGATGCCGCCATTCACGACACCATTCTCTCCATGGCCGGCGGCTACAGCGCCGAACTGTTGGAGGGGGCGGCCAACCTCAGCGGCGGCCAGCGCCAGCGCCTGGAAATTGCCCGGGCCCTGGTCAACAACCCAGCCATTCTAGTCATGGATGAAGCCACCAGCGCCCTCGATACCGAAACCGAACGCACCATCGACTACAACCTGCGCCTGCGCGGCTGTACTTGCCTGATCGTTGCTCACCGCCTCAGCACTATCCGCGACTGCGATGAAATCATCGTTATGCACTACGGCAAGGTTGTACAACGGGGCAGCCACGACGACCTGCGCCAGCAGGCAGGGCCCTACCTGCAGCTGATTCGCAGTGAAGCAGAATAGGCAAGTTGCCCAGGGTTTTCTGATCACTCCCCCACGCCCCCCCTCCCCCCCGGCCATGCGTACGATACCCACCCCCCCCCCCGCACGGCGCCGCGCCCCACCCCGAATCCGCGGCCGC
>JBEIUS010000041.1:0-21810 GCA_040374235.1 Leptolyngbya sp.
CCTGGCGCACCGCCTCCAGCACCTGTTTAAAGACCAGGGGGCTGGGCGATCGCCCGGAAATCACCATGCAAAAGGTACCAGCCTTTAACTGGTGGGCCCGCTCGGCGGCCGCTAGAATTTGCCCCTGGGCCATGAAGGGATATTTCTCAATCTCGGCGCTGGAAATCTTTGACTGAGAACAGTAGTGACAGTCCTCTGGGCACAAACCACTCTGGGCATTCAGTAAAAAGTGCAGCCGCACCCGATTGCCCCAGTAGTGGTGTCGCACCCGGTAGGCGGCCGCCAGTTGCTCTAGCAGCACACTATCGGGGGCAGTCAGCACCGATCGGGCCACCTCCCGGCTAAGGACCTCGCCGGCCAGGGCTTGGTCAGCCAAGGCGGTCCAGGGGATAGAGGTGGGGGCAGGGGCGGAAACCATGGCAGGCAAAACGTTAAAAAAACAACAGGCAAGCTCAGGGGAACCCAAGGGAGTCAGCAGATTGACCCCGGGCTAAGGTTGGGGATTGTCTAGCACCCGCACATCTACGGTACTGGTGTTGAAGTTATACAGGTTGCCGTCCAACTCGATGGGGGTACCCACCTTGACCTTAGTGTTACCAAACACTGGACCGGTGTCGGTCACCTGGGCCTCCCCGGTCAGGGTAATCAACATGTCAATGGTGTAGTTTAACTCTGGGCGGGGATCGGGCAGGGCCTTGACCGTGCCATCCGGTTGGGGGGCCACGGTGGTGCGAGGTAACTTAAGGACGTTTTTGACCTTGACCTCGCCGTAGGGTTGGTTGCGAATAATGATGTTAGTGGTGGGTGAGGTCTTGATCGCTTGAAATAGGCCCTCCGGGTTAGAGGCAGTCAACCCCCGTACCATCACATCCACCTCCACGGGCTTAGTGACAGCACCCACCTGGGCTACAGAGCCGGAAGTACCGGGATAGAGGAAAATGCCAAATAGTACCGCCAGAATGATCAACCCTGCCCCCACATCCAGGAGGCTGAGCTTGCCAAATAATCGTCCCTTAGAATCAATCAGTGTCATGGTTAAGTACTCTCTAACTACTGCCCTGTAACGGTATATTGAAACACGGTGGGGCACTTCTGGGGTAACTCTTTCGTCTTTTAGACCATAGACGACTATTAGTCAGGGGGGTTTGACGACTATGGGCTTGCGCATAGCACTAGGCCGACGTCTGGCCTACGGGGTTTTGGCCGCTCTACTAGCGATCGGGTTGGGCCTGGCTACGCCAATCCCCTCCCAGGCGGGCCTGCTGGATTTGATTTTCCAGGGGATTCGCTACGTTCAGCTGAGCAATCTCTCCGATCGAGACGAGGTTGCCCTGGGGGGGCAGATTGATCAACAGCTTAAGACTCAGGGGGTCAGACTTTACACCGGTGGCCCCGCCATCAGCCAGTACGTCAAGGAAATCGGTCAGCGCCTAGCGACTAGCAGCGATCGCCCCAATTTACCCTACACCTTTCAAGTGGTGGCTGACGACGGGATTAATGCCTTTGCCACCCTGGGGGGGTTTGTCTATATCCAAACCGGGTTGATCCGGGCCGCTACCAATGAGGCTGAACTGGCCGGGGTCATAGCCCATGAAATTGGTCATATTACCGGTCGCCATGGGGTTGAACGGATGCGCCAGGCGGCCATCGCCGAGGGTATTACCGGGGCCCTGGAGGTTCGTCAAGATACCCTGGTGCAACTGGGGGTGCAACTGGCCCTGGCCCTGCCCAATAGCCGTGAAGCCGAGTACGATGCCGATCGCCGTGGTTTCCACAATTTGGGTCGCGCCGGTTACGATACCCGAGGGTTTCTTACCTTCATGCAAACCCTGGAGCGCCAGGGTGGATCGCCACCGGAGTTTCTCAGTACCCATCCTAATCCTGGTAATCGGGTACAGAACCTCCAGGCTATGGCGGCTACTGGCAGCTACGCCGGCAATGCCGGTGTGGGCACCGATGGCACCGCCTACCGGGATCGTATCAGTCACCTACACTAGGATCCAAAAGACAATATGGTCATCTTTTAGGAATCATGACAAGCTCCCTGACTTGAATTTCTGACCTATCAGCAGGTCCCAGCTTAAGTTGATATCCCAACGGGCAGTACTACTGACCAGACTGGAAGCCCTGAATTGAACAGCTCAAGGTCACCCCCAGGTGTTGGGAGATAGAGGTTTCCATGTGGCGTAGAAAGGAATGTTTATTGGGGTAGGGTTGGTCTTGGGCTGGCATGGGTTCCACCAGGATAGTGAACAGGCCCAATCGGTTACCGGCTAAAATATCAGTAAACAGGCGATCTCCCACCATGGCCACCTGGTTCGCGGGTAAGTCAATGGCTTCCAGGGCCTGCTGCAGCTTGCGGCGAGAGGGTTTAGCCGCACTGGTGATGTAGGGCACATCCAACAGGTTAGCAATGCGCTTGATGCGGTGGACATTGATATTGTTGCTGACCAGCCAAACGGCCCCCAGCCGTTTGATCTCATCCATCCAGGTGATCAGGGCTGGATGGGTTTCCGCCTGACAAAATGGCACCAGGGTGTCATCCACATCTAAAATCAACCCCTTCACATTGAAACGACATAATAACTCTGGAGAAAGGCTCAAAATACTTTCTCCCAGGACAAGGTCTGGTTGTAAAAGACTGGTTAGCACCATAGGGTTAATTATTGAAGGTTTCCCGGATAGACACCTTAGCCGCCTCATGTTCCTCCAGGGTACGACTGAAGACATGGGTGCCATCGTACCGGGCGACAAAGAAAAGATAGTCGGTAGAGGCTGGTGCCAGGGTGGCAAGCAGGCTAGCTCGGCTGGGGCTGGCAATCGGGGTAGGAGGCAACCCTGGGTTGATATAGGTATTGTAGGGGGAAGGGGTACCCACCTGAGCCCAGGTTAGTGGTTTTTCTGGAGTTTGGGTAATTCCCAACCCATATTCAACGGTTGGATCTGCCCCCAAGGGCATATTTTGCTTGAGACGATTGGTGAATACCCCAGCGATGGTGCCGCGTTCTTCAGCAACCACTGCTTCCTTCTCCACGATGCTGCTCAGGGTAACCCAATCCAACAACGATAGATCGGTCTTGCCCTGTTGGTAAAGGGGCAGGGCAATGGACTCAAACTGACTAAGCATTATATCCCTGACCCCCTCGGCGGTGATGCCAGCGGCGGGCAATTGATAGGTATCGGGGAACAGAAACCCTTCCAGGTGGGGAATACCCTGGGGGAGCCAGGGGTACTTTGCCCGGGGAATCTGTTCCGTCATAGCGATGAAATCCGCCGCTGGGAAGAACCCCTTAGACTCAAAATAATTGGCCATTTGCCGACGGTTCCACCCCTCTGGGATAGTAAAGGAGGCTTGAACCACTTTGCCATTCCAGATGGTATTAGCAATATCCACCATCGAACTGGTGGGGGTCAGGGCGTAGGTACCGGCCTGGAAGTCTCCCCCGGACGATCGCTGTGCTTGCCATCGCGACCACAGTTTCCAGGCGAAACTGGAATTAATTAAACCTGCTGCCTTCAGGTCCTCACCAATCTGCTGGGCCGCTGTACCGGGTAGGATTGCCAATTGGACAGTTTCATCGGTAAGGACCTGATCAGATGGTGCCGATG
Organism: Leptolyngbya sp.; assembly: GCA_040374235.1. Taxonomy (GTDB): domain Bacteria; phylum Cyanobacteriota; class Cyanobacteriia; order Phormidesmidales; family Phormidesmidaceae; genus Nodosilinea. The sequence goes on from JBEIUS010000041.1 coordinate 3,610, forward strand.
CCTTGACTACGGGGCCTGTGGCCCAGTTCCACCAAGTCCAGCTTTGCCAGACGCTGAACCCGGTTACCAGGGAAACTAACAAGCCAAGCCATCCCCACCGTTTCCGCCGTGACCCCTGATCCATACCCGTAATCCTATACCAACTCCAGCGATTGGTTAATTTAAATTTTACTCAACTGGGCCATCAATAACCCAGTTGCCGCTTGACCCACCGGTCTACTCGTCGAACAGATCAAATAATTTCGCCTCCAGACTATCTCGTATCAGTTGAAACTCCTCAGGACTAACTATTTCTAACCGACCATCTTCGGTTCTATAGGCAAAAATCAGTAGGGGTTCGCGAGGCGTACAGAGGGTATACTCTTCGTCATCGTAGAAGCAGGTGGCTAAAACTTGAAACTCCTCCGTCATGGGATTCCCCTGATCGTCCAGGTCATCCAGCTCCAGGGTAAGGTAGTTTTCTTCCTCAACCTCTGGTAGGGGTCCGCTGGCGGTTAAGGTAATGGCAGATCGTTGCAGGACCAGGTTTTGCTCCGCTAAAACCGCTTTAGCGGTCAAAAAGACTTGATCGATATCTTCCTCTTCAATATCTATCAAGACCTCTTCGTCCTCCTCCTCGTCCATTTGCCAGGCAAAGATTTCAATGGGGGCATCTAGGGGTAATAACAGTAAGTAGTCTCGGTCGTGCAGGTGAAATCGTTGCTCCACCTGACAGGGCAGGAACCGGCCGCTTTCGTCGCTAAGCACAACCGTGGACTCTTCAAAGGATTGGGTTTCGTCTGCCATGGAAGGCTACTCTAGGCTGAATTATGAAAAAATGAATCACTGTCAGAAGATAACAGTCCTATCACAATAGCCTATTCTGTTACCCCTTCAGCGTTGATCCAGCCAGCGTTGCAGAATAATGGCGGCGGCTTTCCGATCCACCAAGGCTTTATCTTGGCGAGGGTAATGACCCTGCTGGCGAATTAAGTCCTCGGCTTCGATGGAGGTCAGCCGTTCATCGACGTAGATCACCGGTAGCCCTAGGCCACGGCTGAGTCGCTCTGCCATTTTCCTCACCTGCTTGGCCTGACGTCCCTCTAATCCATCCAGGGTTAGGGGCAGGCCTACCACCAGCAGTTCGGCCCGTCGTTCCTTGACGATCGCCTCCAGGCTACCCAATAATTCGGAAAATGAAGCGTGCTGCAGGGTGGTTAGCCCCGTGGCGATCAAACCGGTGCGATCGCAACCCGCTACCCCAATTCGCCTACGGCCAATGTCTAACCCCAGGGCTGAAACTTCGTCTCTCAAATCCGTTGTCCTGCTGCCTCAGTCACGACCATCCTGGAGGCATCGGGGGGATGGGCGACCTAAGGCCCGGCCTCTGATGGCGGCAGGATTGTCCCCATCGCCATTTTTCCCCTGATCTTGGGCACTGTTCCATCGGCCGCGCCAGCCCTTTGATAGGCTAGTAATTCGCCCAGGTACGGGTTTCCCCGCCGGTTGCAGCCCGGTAAACACATCAGAAAGCTGTAGCCCCTCCAGGGAAACGGGCTTAGCTTCCCTGACCTTATGCCACACTGATCGGGACATCAGTAGGGTATGGGATTCAGGTTTTGCCTCAAGCTGGGTCAGACACGCTTCTCGTTCGGGCTGATAGTCCAAGGAGGTAAGGCGTAGGCACTGGGGGGGAAAGGGCTGCAAAATCTTAGCCATCTGTACCATTAGCTCAGGATAAAGCCAGGTGTAGGCAGGATGAACCGTTAAATCAGCTTGATGGGGTTGGCTCCCATCGCGGCAAATGGCCAGTTTAAACTGGCCAATGGCCGCCTTGCGCTGTTGCTCGAAGACGTAGGCATTGATGGTTTCCACCTGGTTAACCAGGCGATCTAAGGTGACGGAGACGGTAGCCATCAGGTTAGCCTGGAAATCTTGAATCTGATGATCAAACACCTGTCGAACCAAAGGGGGCATAGCTGCCGTATTCAACTGGTAGAGGAGTTGAGCATCGGCATTGCTAATGGGTAATAGATTAGGCAGGTCGGGCTCCCGCTCAGCCAGGTTAGCAATCTGGTCGGGCATTAGGGACCAATAGGTGGTCTGAGCCAGGGGTTGAAATCCATTAAAACGGTAAAGCCCCAGGGCTGCCTTGTGGGTAACATCAACTTCCAAGACCCAATTTCTAGCTTCCCAGATGGCCTCAAAGCAGTGGCGCAATAATTTAGAACCCACTTCGATAAACCCACTACCTGGAACTGCGGCGGCGATGACGGCCTGGTTGATCACGACTCGCTCCACCTGCCAGGTACTGCGGCTGCGATTAAAGGGAGTGACCTGTATAAAGCCCAACAAAACATGCTGGCGCTCAGCGACAAAAACGACTGAGCCCTGGGTCAGGGGTCGGGGAAACCAGCGTAGCAACTTGAGGGGAGCATACCAACGACGCTGATAATCAACCCAAGCGGCAATATCCAGGATTGACCCATGACTCCTATTGCCTGGCTCTAGATCTTCGAATCCCCACTGTTTGATACAATCTAGATCGCGGTATTGTAATGACCTTACCCCTAAGGTCGGGCTTGGTGTGGTCATGGATGCCTTCAACCAACTGTTGCCATAGTAATTTTGCCTCCTGAATTTAGTTTAGCTGGTTTTCCAATTTTTCCCCATCTCCTCCCGGTCCAGGAATCCTAAGAGCTGAACGGCTTAAGAATGGCACCGCCAGATCGTTTACAAAACTTATAATTTAAGGCAGGATGACACTAGGACGTTAGCTGTTTAGCTTTGTTCCGTTTACACGGACAGAGTTTATTTCGTTTTTAAGTTAATCTCTCTGTCCTGGGAATAGTTCGATAGCAGTGACTCTAGTCGCCATGCTTAATCTAGCGTCGCCTTTCCACCAGGGTTATTTTTAGGACTCACTACGCCATGAGACATCTTCTGACCATTGAGCGTTTTTGTTTGTACGGCCACCTGATTGCCATGGCCTTCGGCCTGGCTGGTTTGTTATGGGTGGTTCCCCATCCACAGATGCTTGCCTATCTACCAGCGGGTCAGCGGTTGTTTCAGTGGAGTATGGCGGGGGGCGGAGTTGGCTACATTCTCCTGGGGACCGTGGCTATGGCCCTATATAGCTACCGTCGCCTGGGTCTTAAGGCGACCCTTAGTTTTGTCCTAGCGGCCGTGGGCATTTCCCTCAGCAGTGAACTGTTGGGGACTAGCACGGGGTTTCCCTTTGGTCATTACAGCTATCTGAATGGTCTGGGCTATAAGGTGGCGGGTCTGGTGCCTTTTACCATTCCCCTGTCCTGGTTTTATCTCGGGTTAGCTTCCTTGTTGCTAGCTCGGGCTGGTTTGAGGGCTGGCCAGGGGCAATCTGGGGGCCTGAAATCGATGGCCGCTATCCTCCTGGGCTCTGTCCTGCTTACCTCCTGGGATTTTGTTTTAGATCCCGCTATGAGTCAAACCGACCTACCTTTCTGGTTCTGGCACCAGCCTGGCGCCTTCTTTGGCATGCCCTATCAAAATTTTGCCGGCTGGCTAGGTACTGGTGTTGTCTTTATGTCCGTTGGGGTAGTACTTTGGCGACTGCTAGGGGTATCTCCCCAGCCCAGTGCTGAATCCCTTACGGTTCCCCTAATTATTTATCTGGGTAATTTCGCCTTCGCCTTAGTGATGAGTCTGGCGGCCGGTTTTTATGTGCCCATTCTTATGGGTGTGATTACGGGATTAGTACCTGCCCTGGTCTGTTGGCGAACCTCCCAATCCGATGCCCTTCAACCGTCGCCCTCCGTTACTGATTTACCCCAGGTGCTAGATGCTTCAGCGACAGCCCCTGGCATGGCCTTTAAGTAGGCTGGCTTGGTGGTGGGTTTATTGATCGGGATATCCAAAGTTCCCTGGCTGTTGATTGTTTCATGCGTGCTTTTAGTTTCTCAACTACCGGCAGCAGGAATTCTGATATCACGACTATTGCCTGGAGCCTGGAGGCCTTCCCCGCTGGCGGCTGCAACAACTCGCTCTGATCAACTGGGAACGGTTTCGGTGGTGGTACCCACCCTCAATGAGGCCAACCGATTAGGTCCCTGTCTCGAGGGCTTAACCTTGCAGAGCTATGTCCTTCGAGAAATTCTGATAGTCGATAGTCAGTCCACTGATGGTACCCAAGCCCTGGTCAAAACCATCCAGCAGCAGGATCCTCGTCTTCGTCTTTTGAGTGATGGGCCATTACCTACGGGATGGGTGGGACGCCCCTGGGCCCTAGACTATGGTTTTCGCCACAGTGCCTCCGCCAGCACCTGGATTTTGGGAATTGATGCGGACACCCGCCCCCAGCCAGGCTTGGTGGCGGCCTTAGCCCAGGCCATGGAGGACCAGGGTTACGATCTGGTATCCCTGGCCCCCCAATTTATTCTCAAAACCCCTGGGGAATTTTGGTTACAGCCAGCCCTCCTAATCACCCTGGTCTATCGTTTTGGGGCGGCTGGCACAGGGCCAGGCACCAGTCAACGGGTGATGGCCAATGGCCAATGTTTTATGGTGCGGCGTGAACTTCTGGAGCGATTGGGAGGCTATCAGGCGGCCCGGTCCTCCTTTTGTGACGACGTTACTCTGGCTCGCTATGCGGCAGCCCAGGGGGCTCGGGTAGGCTTCTGGGATGGTAGCAAGTTGCTTCAGGTACGCATGTACGAAGGCATGGCGGAAACCTGGCGAGAGTGGGGCCGCTCCCTTGATCTGAAGGATGCCTCCCCCCCCCTCCAACTCTGGGGAGATTGGGTGTTCCTGGTGCTGGTCCAGGGGTTGCCCTGGTTACTCGCCCCTAGCCTGATGGCCCTCAGACTTTGGGCTGAACCGATCTGGTGCCTACCCCTAGGCCTATTGCTGGGGTTGAACCTGGGCCTACTGGGGCTGCGCCTAGGGCTACAGGGGGCGATCGCCGGTGCCTACTATTTTGATAAAGCCCCGGGTCGTTGGGCTTTCTGGCTATCCCCCCTGGCTGATATCGCGGCTGTTGTCCGGATTGGTCTATCTTCCTGGCAACGACCCAGGCAGTGGCGAGGACGCCAGTACCCTGACCCATCTCCAGACCCTAGTTCCTAAGAGTACATGGCCTAGATTAGGCGACCCTGCAAGCGGGTGTCAGGAATCAGCCCTCAGGACCAGAAGAAGTCGGTAGACTTATGCCGGGGTCTAGCATTTCCTCCAGAGGGTAAAGGGATTTTTCACCAGGCTAGCATTCAGGTAACGGGGATCGTCGCTCACCTCTTGACCCACCCAAGGGGGTATGTCGATGGGTTGGTCAGGGCTAGTTAATTCAATCTCCGCCAGCACCAAACCCTGGTTAGCCCCCAGAAATTCATCCACCTCCCACACCAGTTCACCAGCGGCGATACGGTAGCGATATTTCTCAATCAAGGGCTGCTGGCAGAGGGTAGCCAGGAGGGTAGTGGCATCCGCCAGGGGAATGGGGTACTCAAACTCAGGGCGGACCAAACCCTGGGCTGGCCCCTTGAGGGTCAGATAAGCTCGATCTCCAGCCACCCGCACCCGCACCGTCGCCTTACCCTGGGTGGGTAGGTAGCCCTGGCGCAACAGTAACCCCTGGACACCGGATCGCCAGGAGTCACCTTGGACTAAAAACTTCCGCTCAATTTCCACATTCAAAGGCTGTCACCTGGGCTAGGAGGATGGAGATAGAGAAAGGCCTCCAGGCTGCTGACATCGGGTTGAGCGGCCATGGCCCCCGCCTGGGTGGTGGTCAGGGCGCCCGCCGCACTGGCATAGCGGAGGGCGGCCCCCAGGAGTCCTGGTTGCTCTAGCAGGGTCAACCCTTGTTGGCAAAGTTGGTGAATAAACCCCGCCAGGAAGCTGTCTCCAGCCCCCGTGCTATCCTCACCTTCGACCCTAAAGGCTGGAATATGGCCCTGGAGACCAGCGGTGGTGGCATAGTCACAGCCCTGGTCTCCAGCGGTAACCAGCACCGCCCTAGCATTGCCTAGTTGGGCCAGAATAGTGGCCGCTGTAGTGGACTGAAAGAGCCATTCCGCCTCACTCTGATTGAGCTTCAGGATATCAACCCGGTCTAACCAAGCCCTCACCCTAAGGGGAGCCTGGTCAGGGTGGGGCCAAAACCCGGGTCGCCAGTTGAGATCCACCACGGTGATCAGGCCATAGTCCTGAGCCCAGGCCATGGCCTGGTCCAGGCTTTGACGGAGACTGGGGTAGGCCAGGCCCAGGGTACCCATCACCAGGTAATCGGCCTGGGAAAACCATTCTGAACGTAATTGCTGAGCCTCCAGATGAGCATCAGCAAAGCTACTCGGATCAGGTTGACTGAACCCAACGAAGGACCGTTCCCCATGGCGGTCTCGATGGACCAAAACGATGCGGGTCGGTCTGGGCGATCGCTGCACCCCAGCACAGTCCACGCCGGCTTGCTCCAGGATGGAGCGTAACTGGTCCCCCTGGCGGTCTTCCCCCAGGCTGCCGATAAAGCCAACCCGGGTGCCCAACTTAGCTAAACCCACCGCCACATTTGCCGGTGCTCCCCCCGGGTAATCAACCCAAAAGGGGGTATGGGGGTGGTCCCCATCGTAGCGATCGAAGATGCGATCGTACAAACATTCACCCAGACAAAGGACCTGTACACTCATCACACAAATTAAAACCTACTGGAGGGGGAGACAAGCAGCAGGTGTCAGGACAGGCGTCGCAACACGTAATCCGCCATATCTAACAAAGCCTGGTGGGACACCGAGGGAGGCAGCACCTGTAGACAGGTAATCGCCGCCTCAGCCTGCTGGGCCGCCAGCTCTCGGGCCTTAACAATGCCGTTACTGCTGTGGATGAGATCTATCGCCTGTTCAAAATCATGGCCTTGGGAGAATTCCCGCTCAATTAGGGCGGCTAGACCGGGGTGTTCGGCCATGGCGTAGAGTACGGGGGCGGTCAAGTTGCCGCTTCTCAGATCGGCGCAGGCGGGCTTACCCAGCACCTGATCGGAGCTGGTAAAGTCTAAGATATCATCCACCACCTGAAACGCTAAACCTAAGTGGCGGCCATAGGCATAGAGCTGATTAATGGTGGTTTCCGCCATGCCGCTTAATACGCCTACGGCCTTGGCACTGTTAGCAATTAGGGACGCGGTTTTGAAATAGCTTTTCTCTAGATAGGCCTCGATGGACAGGCTGGTATCAAAGCGGTTAAGTCCCTGTTGAATTTCTCCTTCCGCTAAATCCATGATCACCTGGGATAGCAGCTTAACGACCCTGAGGTTATCGAGGTTAGCCAGGTACCAGGAGGCCTGGGCAAAGAGAAAGTCACCGGTCAGCACAGCAATGCGGTTACCAAAGCTGCTGTGCACCGTGGGCACCCCCCGTCGCACACTGGCTTCGTCCACCACATCATCATGAACCAGGCTAGCGGTATGAATCATTTCCGTGATTTCCGCCAGCCGCCGATGCTTGGCGGAAATCTCTTGCCCGGGTAGGGTGGCCCTGGCTAAGAGGAGAACGATCGCTGGCCGGATACGCTTGCCCCCAGCCCCAAACAGATGTTCAGCGGCTGCAGAGAGAATGGGATGCCGTGCCCCCACCAGCCCCTTTAGGTTTTGAGCTAGGAGGTCGAGATCGGTCTCAACCGGCGCGAAAAGAGAGGTTACTGAAGTCATGGACACCCAGCAAAGGTGGTGTAAGTTACGATTGTTTACATTGTCTATTCCTATTCTAAGCTAACCCCAGGACAAGTGACGGCTCCCCCCCAGTCTTTCCCGTCCCTAGGGAGTTTTTCAGGCCTTTTCTGGCCTTTCTAGTTTTGCCAAGGGTGGCACAGGCAAGGCGGTGCATGTTAAAGTAAATACAGAAATTAAGCTATGTAGATGGCTTTTGAAGACTTCTGAGAGGGAAGTTAAGGTGAGTTTCTGGGGTATCCGAAAGGAGTCCTCGAGAATTATCTGAGGGTTCAGTTTTTGACTGGGGCCTCAGATTTACAGACTCAACCTTGAGAAGTTTGAGGAAGCTAAGAGGGTGACTAAAAATGTGGTGGGTTCCGATGCTCAGGGCACCAAGTCAGGTTCCCGGTCTCGGCTCCTAGCAAGCGGGTATAGTCATTTTGTCCTCATCGGATAAATAGTTGCTGTAGCGTCTAGCGAAGGGGTGACTGGGGTACTACACTATCACCTTCAGTAACCGCTGGTTTAGCTTGCTCTGCAGGCAAAGTTTTTTCTATGGTCCTCGGGCTCACCCCCCATGGTCACGGTTTCGAGGGCTGTGTTTTCCCTGCTGATAATTCCTGGCTTACCTAAGTGTTTGTTCTGTTTCGCTCCTCCACCACTGTGATCCTGCCATGTCTACCAACCTATCCCTAATCATCCCAGCCTTAGCGGTTACCTACCTGCTGTTAGTCTATGTGGGGCTCTCCTGGTGGATCAGGAGAGCTAGTGACTCTGGTCGAACCCAGGGCTAGGCAGGGTGCCCTGGGACAGGCAATTATAGATCACCCCTTAGCAGGGCAGGGATCCTGCGGTACCTGGAGGTAGGTGGGTTATAGGCTAGGGATTTTCCCCTGCCCCATCCTCCAGCCAGTTGGCTGGCCCTAACGGCTCATGGCCAGAGCTGGCAGCTGAATTTGGCTAACCTGGGGTTGATGCCCTAGCCACTGATAGGCCAGTTGTCTAAACGGACCGGTGGGACCGCTGACGCAAAATTCCGTCGACCAAGCTGGGCGAGTGCTCCGCAAGCCCAGCAGGTCAAGCTCCTGGGCCGCCGCCGCTACCATAGAAACCGCTGGGTTAACGTAATGGGTATGGGCGGGCAAAATGCGCTTGAGGACGGGGGCCAGGTGGGGATAGTGGGTGCAACCATAGATCAGGGTATCAATTTCCCTAGTTATGAGGGGGCGGAGATAGGTGGCGGCCACCTGGTGAGAAGAGGGCTGATGAATTTGATTGCCCTCCACAATGGAGACAAATTCAGGACAGCTGACCTGCCAGACCTGGCGATCGGGGGCCAGTTCTTGAATAGCCTGTTTGTAGGCGTTGCTCTGGACGGTGGCCTCCGTGGCAATTACCCCAATACGCTGGCCCATGCTGGCGGCGGCTTTAGCCCCGGGGCGAATCAGTCCTAAAATAGGGAAGGGAAACTCTGCCTGAACAATGTCAAGGGCGAGGGCGGAGCTGGTGTTGCAGGCCATCATTACCATTTTTACCTGCTGGGAAGCCATCCAGGTCAGAATCTGGCGGACAAAGTAAAGGATTTCCCCGGGCGATCGCGATCCGTAGGGCAGCCGAGCCGTATCGCCAAAGTAAAGCACTGACTCCTGCGGCAGCTGTCGGTAGATCTCGCTGAGGACGGTTAATCCCCCCACCCCACTGTCAAAAATACCGATGCGGTCAGGGGAACTGCTGGTTATCTGGGAGACAGGGATCCCATTCTTCATAGGTAGTTATGCCTAACTAATGTCACAAATCTCCAAGAGTGTAGCTGGTTTAGAGGCGCTTTGAAAAGCCTGGTGGCCGATCTTACCGCAGAACGCGGTTTGGTGAGGCTCTACCCCCAGTGAAGCTGACTAGAGAGCATCCCAATTTAGTAAGTTTGCCCTCATCCCCTCACCCTAAATCCCTCTCCCAGAGCGGGAGAGGGATTTAGGGTGAGGGCTGCAAAGATGGGATGCACCCCCTGGCTAAACCTACTGACTGCTCCTGCCCCGCTTTCAGGCTGGTCTAATTGTTGCCCCTAACCCTAGACAAACATTCTGTGGGACAGGGACGGCATCTGCCGCCGCACCTGGGAGAGGCGGTGGGGATTGATGTCAGCGATCGCCGCCCCTTTGCTCACCCCGGCATCCGCCAACACGATGCCCCAGGGGTCTACCACCATGGCATGGCCGTGGGACTGGCGGCGGCTGTTATGAAAGCCGGTTTGGGCGGGGGCAATGACGTAGCAGGTATTTTCAATAGCGCGGGCCTGGAGTAAGACCTGCCAATGGTCTTTGCCGGTAAACTCGGTGAAGGCCGCCGGAATCACTAAAATCTCCGCCCCCTGCTGGGAAAGATGGCGATAGAGCTCTGGAAACCGCACGTCGTAGCACACCGATAACCCGAGAACACCAAACTCCTTGGAGGGAAAGACATCCGGTAGCAATTGTCCGGAAATGACAATATTTGACTCCCGGTAGGTATTGCCGTCCGGCAGGTTGACGTCAAACAGGTGCACCTTTTCGTAGCGCATCAGTTCCTGCCCCTCCGGGGAAACCAGAAGAGCAGTATTAAACACCTTGCCCTCCTTGGCCGGAACTGGGTAACCCCCGCCAATTAGGGTCACCTGATAGCGCTGGGCCATGGTCTTAAGAAAGTGCTCGCTGGCCTGGCAAATCCGTTCCGCCTGGGCAATTTTAGCCGACTCATCCCCCAGGAAGGAGAAGTTTTCCGGTAGGGTAACCAGCTCTGCCCCTTGCCGTACCGCGAGATCGATTAATTCTTCCGCCTGGGCTAGATTTTTGTCTAGATCTGGCAAACTGGTCATTTGTAAGGCGGCTACCCGGTACGCTCTCATAGAATCTGGTTAAAACTAACGGATTAACCTTTTATTCTAGGCCGTTAGGGGAGCAGCGACCCGATCACCCTAGGATAACTTTAAGACCGCCATAAAGGCTTCCTGGGGTACATCGACGGTGCCGATCGCCTTCAACCGTTTCTTGCCCTTGGCCTGCTTCTGCAGGAGTTTTTTCTTGCGGGAAATATCCCCACCGTAGCACTTGGCCAGCACATCCTTCCGCAGGGCCGGAATACTCTCGCTGGCGATCACCCGGCTGCCAATGGCGGCCTGGATGGGAATCTTAAACTGATGACGGGGAATCAGTTCCTTGAGTTTTTCCACCAGGGCCTTGCCGACGTAGTAGGCCTTATCCCGGTGCACAATGGAGGCCAAAGAGTCCACCTGGTCACCGTTAATCAACACGTCTAACCGCACCAGGGGGTTAGCCCGATAGCCAATCAGATGATATTCCATACTGGCGTAGCCCTTGGTGCGGGACTTCATCTGGTCAAAGAAATCCGTCACCACCTCCGCCAGGGGCACCTCGTAGATCAGGGTGGTACGGCCCTGGGTGAGGTACCGCATATCCTTGAAGTCCCCCCGGCGGGACTGGCATAACTCCATCAGGGGGCCAACGTACTCCTCGGGGGTAATGATATCCAGTTGGACGTAGGGCTCCTCGATTTTTTCCCGGGCCTGGGGGTCCGGTAGGGTGCTGGGGTTATCGATCTCCAGCACCTCCCCGGTCAGGGTGGTGACCCGGTAGATCACCGAGGGGGCGGTGGTAATCAGATCCAGGTTGTATTCCCGTTCCAGCCGCTCCTGGACGATTTCCATGTGCAGCAGCCCCAGGAAGCCGCAGCGGAAGCCAAAGCCCATGGCACTGGAGGTTTCCGGTTCATAATTCAGGGCCGCATCGCTGAGTCGGAGCTTTTCCAGGGCCTCCCGCAGTTCCTCGAACTGGTCTGAGGCGGTGGGGAAGAGGCCACAGAACACCATGGGTTTGGCCTCAACGTAGCCCGGCAGTGGTACCGAGGCGGGATTTTGCACCAGGGTGATGGTATCCCCCACCCGGGCGTCCTCCACCGCCTTAATGGAGGCGGCCAGGTAGCCCACTTCGCCAGCATGGAGTTGGTCCACCTTGACCTGGTGGGGAGCGAGCACCCCCAGTTCGTCAATCTCGTACTCCTTGCCGGAGGCCATCAGCCGCACCTTGTCCTTGTGGCGCAGGGTGCCGTCTACGACTCGGAAGTAGACAATCACCCCCCGGTAGCTGTCGTAATAGCTGTCGAAAATTAGGGCCCGCAGGGGTTGCTCCACCGTGTCCTGGGGTGGGGGCACCAGATAAACAATCGACTCCAGAATCTCGTCAATGCCCACCCCCTCCTTAGCGGAGGCTAAAATCGCACCGCTGCAGTCGAGACCAATGATTTCTTCAATTTCCTGTTTGATCCGCTCTGGGTCAGCCCCGGGCAGGTCAATTTTGTTTAAGACCGGAATAATTTCCAGATCATTTTCCAGGGCCAGGTAGACGTTGGCTAGGGTTTGGGCCTCCACCCCCTGGGAGGCATCCACCACCAGGAGGGCCCCCTCACAGGCGATCAGCGATCGCGACACCTCGTAGGACAAGTCCACCTGGCCCGGAGTATCGATTAGGTTCAGGATATAGTCCTTACCATCCTGGGCATGGTAGTTCATCCGCGCCGCCTGCAGCTTAATGGTGATGCCCCGCTCCCGCTCCAGATCCATATTGTCGAGGAACTGGGCCTTCATGTCGCGATCGCTGACGGTGCCGGTGCGCTGCAGTAACCTATCCGCCAGGGTGGATTTACCGTGATCGATGTGGGCGATGATGCAGAAGTTACGAATCTGGGAAACGGGGACCTCGGTCATACCAGGGCTACCAGAAAGGATGGGAAAAATCAATTCACTGCCCATATTGTAATGGTTCCCCTGGGGGAATGCTGACCCCTACCCCCAGGCTGTGTCCTATAGCGCAAACAGGCAGACATCAGCGGGGTAAACTAAAACTATAGTCATGTCATCCCATTCCACCAGCCATTATGGATGAAGTTGCCGCTCTCCCTGTAGATGATCACGGATCCGCCCCAGACAAGGTGGAACTCTCTGTTCAAATTGATCGGGAACTGCTTAACCAGGTTAACCATCTGACCTCCGACCCGGCTAAGGTAATCGAAGTGGCCCTGCGTCAGTGGCTACGCGGCGATCGCCGCCCCGAGGAGGATTTTATCCGCCATCTACCCCGCAATCCCATCGTTCCCCCCAAGGGCGAATGGAATGATTAGCGCCTGATCTGGCTCCGCCTTGGCCAACCCCATTCCCATGCACCCCGCTTTCCCCTACTCTGATTTATCTGCTTCGGGCCCAGCCAGTCCCTCCATGAAGACCGACTATGGCTGGATAGTGTTACTCAACCCCACCGGTCGGGTGGAGTCGGTCCAGCCCCTGCCCCACACCCCCCCCATTGGTGCGGTCGACAGTTGGGTGGGGCGGCAGCTTTCAGAGCTCGTTGCCTTTGCCAACCCCAATGCCCTGCGCCAGGGCTTAACCGCCCTCACCCCTCACCACCAACCCCTGTCCTTACCAGGCCGCTACCCCATGGGGTCCCACAGCCTGGATATGGTCTGGGTGATCCATCCCCTGCTTAACCCCCAGGGGGAACTTTACCGACTAGCAGCCCTGGGTTACTGGTTGAATGGGCCAGAGCCCGGCGCCGATCAGCCCTGGACCGCCACCCCAGCCTTCCCCAGATCAGGGCTGCACCCGGCCCCCGCTCCCCCTACCCCATGGCAGGCCTATTCCCCCCGGCTCACCCAAATTACCCGCAATGTTCGTTGGACCCTGGATCTGGATATCATCCAACAACAAACCGTCGAGGGTCTGGGGGAGTTGTTTGATTTGGATCGCTGCGTGATCTGCAATCTACCCGTCGATCAGGGCCCAGGGGTGGCGGCCGAATATCTGAGCCAGGGTAAGGGCGAACTCGCCCCCTCCAGTTGGCTGCACCAGCCCCTACCCCCCTCTGAGCATGGCTACAGCCAGGCAGCAATTAACCATCCCGGAGCGCTGTTGGTGCGGCGGGCTGAGGTCAAGGATCAGGTGGTTGTTAGCGTAGCTACCCGTTACCAAAGTCAGGTGAATGGGTTGATTTTGCTCTATAGCTCCACCAACCGGGCCTGGACTGAGGTGGAGTTAGCTTTGATCACCGATCTGGCGGACCAGGTGGGCACGGCGATCGCCCATGCCAGGGTGTTTTCCGAAAGCCATACCCTGGCCCGTAAACTGCAGCAGGCCAACGTCAGCCTGGTGGAGCGACAACGGGAGTCCGAGGAGGCCCACCGCCAGGCGGAGGAGGCGCGGCGCCAGGCGGAGGAAGCCTCTCGGTTGAAAAGTGAGTTTCTGGCTAACACCTCCCATGAGCTGAGAACCCCCTTGAATGGCATGATTGGGTTCCTCAAGCTGGTGCTGGATGGCATGGCGGATGATCCGGAAGAGCAACAGGAGTTTATCGAGGAAGCCCATAAATCAGCCCTCCACCTCCTTAATCTAATTAATGACGTGCTGGATCTGGCCAAGATTGAGGCGGGCAAAATGCAGATTGACATGGGCCCTGTCAGCCTGCGGGAATTACTGGCGGACCTGGAAAACTTTGCCCGTCCCCAGGCGGAACACAAGGGCCTCTACTTTAAAATTCTGGTGCCCGCCACCCGCGACGCCATCACGGTGAACGGTAATTACCAGCGCTTACTCCAGGTGCTTTTAAACCTGGTCGGCAATGCCAATAAATTTACCCATGAGGGGGGAGTCACCATTAGCGCCGAGGTGAAAACCCAAAAGATGGAGTACCAGGGCAAAGTCTGGCCCGGCAGTGTCAAGGTGAGCGTGGCGGATACCGGCATCGGGGTTTCCCTGGAAAAGCAAGACCGGCTGTTTCAAACCTTCAGCCAGGTGGACGGGGAACGGACTCGACAGTACGGCGGCAGTGGGCTGGGGTTAGCGATTTCCCAGCGGCTGATTGAGGCCATGGGGGGAACGATGCATTTTATTAGTATGGGGGAAGGGTTGGGGTCCACCGTAACTTTTACCACCCTGCTTTACCAGGAACCGGTGATGATTGATAAAGACCCCATTTATCCAGCGGTTTAATTCTGTGTTTTAACTAAACGAGGTTTAGATCGTGGTTTTGCCAGTACCCTCCCAACCGCTACCACGGCGGCAGCCCCTGCTGGAACAGGCCTATCAAGCCCTACGCCAGGCCATCTTGACCGGTGAGCTACAGCCCGGGCAGCGCTTAGTAGAAACCCAGCTGGCGGCCCAGCTACAGGTCAGCCGTACGCCGATTCGGGAGGCCCTGCGGCGCCTGGTGGATGTAGAGTTGGCGATCGCCGATGACCACGGGGCAATTCGGGTGACCACGGTGTCAGTGAGGGATGCCATTGAGCTCTACGACTGTCGCCTGGCCCTGGAAAGTCTCTCCGTGGCCCAGGCCTGTGAGCAGGCGACCCCAGCCCAGTTAACCGAGGTGCAAACCCTGGTGGATCAGGCTGAAAAACTGCCCCCCCTCCCCCAGGATCCGCTCCGCCACTATCAACGGCTGGATTTGGACTACCGCTTTCACCGCCGGTTGGCCCAAAGTTCCCACAATCGCTACCTGACCCGGTTACTGGATCAGATTTTTGACCGCATGCTGCTGCTGCGCCTCCAAACCACCCGCCAGCACCCCGAGGTGCTGGAAATCCATCGGGAACACCGCTGCATCTACGAGGCCATCCAAAACCGCCAACCACACCAGGCGGTGGCGGCCCTTCAGGCCCACCTCCAGGCCAGCCGGGATCGGGTGATTGAGGCACTCCAGAAGGGCCCCAGGGTCACTAGTTAGTCTCGGTAAGAGGCAACGTCAAGGCTCAACCTAGGGTTTACAATTTACTGAGTCTAGTAAATGGATAGCATTAATCCAGCAATAGGATTATTCCAGGAAATGTATACCACACTACATTAAATCACCCTCGTTCTGATTACCGTATGCGGTATACACTACTGCTTGTGCCCATGTCCTCCAGCTCGGATCAGAAACCGTGGATGCGCCCTTAATCGATTCCCCTGCGCCAACTTCCGTGGGCCAGGCCCTGGCCCTGGGGGCGGCGGGGGTATCGCTACGGTCGGTGACCAAACGCTACGGAGCGGTGACAGCGGTGGAGCATCTCACCCTGGACATTCCGGCGGGTTATTACTGCTGCCTGCTGGGCCCTAGCGGCTGCGGTAAAACCACGGTGCTGCGAATGATTGCGGGCCATGAGGAGATTACCGAAGGGGAAATTTGGATGGGCGATCGCTGCCTCAACCCCATCCCCGCCGCCAAGCGCAATACCTCGATGATGTTCCAAAGCTATGCCCTGTTCCCCCACCAAACGGTATGGCAAAACGTGGAATTTGGCCTGCGCATGCAGGGCATTGCCGCCCCAGAGCGGCGCGCCCGGGTGGGGGAAATGCTAGACACCCTGGGGCTCAGCCCCCTGGCCCAACGCAAGCCCGCCCGCCTCAGCGGCGGCCAGCAGCAGCGGGTCGCCCTGGCCCGAGCCCTGGTTACCCGACCCCAAGTATTGCTGTTGGATGAGCCCCTCAGCGCCCTGGATGAAAACCTGCGGATCAGAACCCGAGCGGAGCTGCGGAAGCTGCAGCGCCAGTTTGGCATGACCTTTATCCAGGTCACCCACAACCAGGATGAGGCCTATTCCCTCTCCGACCAAATTGTGGTGATGGATCACGGTCGCATTGACCAGGTGGGCAGCCCCGATGAGATTTTTGCCCAGCCCCTTTCCCAGTTTGTGGCCACCTTTACCGGAGATAACAACCTGTTCCATGGCACCGTAGCCAGGGTGGTCAAGGATGGAGACCAGGCCCTGATTGAGCTGGAGGTGCCCCAGCTAGGGATGATTTTCTGTCGGGGTGAGGCCCCCCCGGTGGGGGCGACGGGGGCCTGCTGTCTGCGATCGGACGCCCTCACCCTCACCCCCCTGGACACCCCCGCCAAGGACAGCCCCAGCCCTAACCGGTTTACCGCCCGGATTACCGCCGTAGAGTTCACCGGCTACATCACCCGAGTCTTCCTGATCCTAGACGCCAATGGTCAAGAACTGCTGTACAAAGCCCGTACCGCCGACTGGGCCAGGCACGCTTTTCAGGAAGGTGAGGGGGTCACCCTGAGTTGGACGGACCAAGATTGTCGGTTTCTGGCCCATTAAGGATCGTTACCGGCTCTGCTGACCACCCCTAATTCTCTATTTGGATAAAACACCCATGGGTAAATTTTCTCGTCGTCAGGTACTGCGTACCAGCTTAGCAGCGGGGGCCTTTCTAACCGCCACCCGCTGCACGGCCCCCAAGGGCACCCCCAACAACCCTGCCTCGGGCCCTGAGGTCAACACCAACAGCACCAAGGATGTCACCCTGCGTCTGATTGGCACCGGCGTCTCCCAAATCAACGAAATCCGTGACAAAGCCCAGGCGGATCTGGGCTTTAAGATCGAAATGCGGGCCCTCAGTACGGAGGAAAATAACCAAATCGCCATCAGCCAGCCCGGCCAGTACGACATTTTTGATGGCGAATACTTTAGCCTGCCCCTAGTGGTGCCCTCCGGCAACCTCCAGGCCATTGATATTAAACGGGTGAAAAACTACGACAAGATCGTGTCCTTTTTCAGGGATGGCACCTTCAAGGGTATGCCCGTCGAAAAATCCCAGGGGACAGCTCCCTTTAAGGTGCAGTACTTGACCGGCCCCGACTCCAAGGACTTTGCCCCCAGTCCCACGGACTATGCCACCATGATCCCCTTCCAGTACAACGCCGATACCCTGGGCTATCGACCCGACCTGGTGGGGCGCAAAATTGAGACCTGGGGAGAGTTATTTAACCCGGAATTTAAGGGGAAAACCTCCATCCTGGATATTCCCCAAATTGGCATCATGGACGCCGCCATGGTGGCGGAATCCCTCGGACTGATGAGCTTTGGCGACAAGGGCAACATGACCAGGGCGGAGATTGATCAGATTACCAGTATCCTCAAGGAACAAAAGGCCAAGGGACAATTCCGGGCCTTTTGGAAAACCTTCGATGAGTCCGTTAACCTGATGAGCTCCGGGGAGGTGGTGCTACAGTCGATGTGGTCACCGGCGGTGACCGCCGTCCAGGCCAAGGGCATTCCCTGTATCTACGCCCCCCTGAAGGAAGGGTATCGGGGCTGGGGCGGGGGCATTGGTCTCTCCAAGAACCTGCAGGGGGCACAGCTGGATGCTGCCTACGAGTACATCAACTGGATGTTGGATGGTTGGGTAGGGGCCTTTCTGGGTCGGCAGGGCTACTACAGTGCGGCGCCGGAAACCGCTCGCCAGTTTATGTCCGCCGCCGAGTGGGACTTCTGGTACGAAGGTAAACCCGCCGCTGAGGATATGGTGGACCCCTTCGGTAAGACCCTGGCTAAGGCGGGTACGACCCGTGATGGCGGGTCCTTTGAAAACCGTTTTGGCAATATCGTTTGCTGGAACTCCACTATGAAGGAAAACACCTACCTGGTGCAAAAGTGGAATGAGTTTATTGCTTCCTAGGCTTTTCCGTACCGCCGGTCTGGTCTAAACCATCGGTGGGGATAGCCTAGTTGCCTATCCCCAC